>JACIXD010000002.1 GCA_014360645.1 Actinomycetota bacterium
GGCGCCATGGAGATCAGGATATGGTGGAAGGATAAGATGGTCAAATCGATAGTCTATCCATTGGGAGAGTTTCCCAGGGTCCACTTTTGAATTTTAAAGTGTCTACTTTTCAATTTTTCCTAACACCCCGTCGGGCTCACACGGGAGACAAACCCCTCCGGAGAGAGCTCTTGCGGACGGCGGTCTCCGGCTCCGATCTCCCTCAAGAGAAGACGGACAGGACAGCGATATTTCCTATAACAATTAGTCCGTCAGCTCATGAAGGGATGACGCCGGCAAGGCATAAATGTGGGAATCCACAAATGGGATTGCTCCCTCAGGGGATTGATTATATTGTTAATGGAAAACAATCGATAAGGGAGTTCCAAGAGCGTTTTGAAGACGTTCTGGGGCTTGACCCGACATGAGGTTGCATCACGGGCTGAAACACCAAAATTTGGCGTGTTACTGAGCAGGCGTCATAATCGTTTTTTCTATTGATCCTCATGTGCGTCAGCGAATGGTTTCTGGCGTAGAATCTTTCCTCCAAGCAACGGGCCTCGTACAGTCATTATGCGGGGCGGCTCGGCGGTCTCGCTTTTTTCATCATCGGGGGTGGGGATTCTGGCTCTCGCCCATGACGCGGTTCACGGCGTCCAGGAGTTCTCCTATGGTGAAGGGTTTGACCAGGCACGCGGCCACCTTTATCTTTCCCTCTCTCTCGATCTCCTCCACCGCCCTCTTCATGGCCGAGATGATGATCACCGGCACGCCCTCCATGTCGGGGTTGCCTTTAAGCTCGCGATAGACCTCCAGCCCGTCGACGTGGGGCATCATGAGGTCCAAGAGGATGAGCTCGGGTTTCTCAGATTCCAGTCGCGGTATGATGCCCCGGCTCTCCGTGAAGCCGGTCACCCGGTAGCCGTGCTTCTGGAGGATGATGGACACGAGGTCTATCATGTCCGGGTCATCCTCGATGTATGCTATCGTCTTCATCTTTGCGAGCTCCGCTTTTGTGCGATGACCTCGCTATTAATATCGTTCCCTCTTGCCGCCACCTTGAGCGCGGCTTCCAGAAATTTCTTCATCTCCGCGTCCCCGCGCTTTTTCCCTCCTCACAGGCCCCGCATGTATTCCGGGCGCAGGAGCTCCGGCCTGCGCCTCGCCTCATCGATGGCCGCCAGGATCCCTTCCCTGTCCCGGCTCAACACCCCCCTGAGGGCCAGGTAGTTGGAGGCGTGATTGCTCCGGAACACGCAGCCGTCCAGCTCGCTGGCGGACACCAGGGTGGCCAGCTCGTCCAGGAGCTCCTGCTGGTCCGGGAGCTCGAACTCGCCCCTCATCATCTCCCGGTGGAGAGGGGTCCCAGGGACCACCATGAGGGTGAGGGCGCTGAGGTAGTCCGGGTTCATCAGGGACACCGCGCGCGCGCTCTCCAGGGCATGGCGCCGCGAGCCCTCCCTGCCTCCCAGGCCGAGGAGGACGATCACCGAGACCTTCATCCCGCATCCCTTCGCCTTGAGCGCCGCCTCCACCATCTCCCCGCTGCTGTCCTTCTTGCGCACCCTGCGCAGAACCTCGTCGTCGCCGCTCTCCAAGCCGAGGTAGACCATCCCCAGACCCAGGCGTGAAAGGCGGGCGAGCTCGTCCTCGGACTTGGCGTTGATGTCGGCTCCGTTGGCGTAGATGCCCACCCTCTCCAGGGCGGGAAAAGCGGCGCGCAGCAGTCCCAGGACCTCTTCCAGGTGGGGGGCGGGAAGGCATAAAGCGTTGCCGTCGGCGAGGAACACCCTCCGCGTGTGGGGCATCAGCCTCGACGCCGCCGTTATGTCCTCGCGCACCTCCTCCAGATCACGCACGGAGAACCTCGTCCCCTTGTAGGTGGGACAAAACGTGCAGGCGTTATGGGAACACCCGTAGGTGATCTGCAGGATATAGCTCCCGGCCTCGCTGGGTGGCCGGATCACCACGCCGCGGTATCGCATCTCTCATCCTCAACCATTTGCCCTCAACCGGCAGGCATAAAAAAGTATAGCACGAGATCCCTTTTCGGGAGCGCATGAACCGCGGGTTCGCTCTCCTTCAGCGGAGCTGGCATCCAAGGGCCTCCGTCGCCCAACGGCTCCAGCCCGTCTCGTGCCGCCCTCCCCTCACTCCCGGGCCTCTTCGTCCCCCCTGCTCCCTCTCCCCCCGCTACCCCCCAGAACATCGGCGATGGTGCGCGGGCGCCCGCGGAAGTCGGCCCAGGCCTGCTCCTGGAAGAGCAGCTGCTCGAAACGCTCGTAGAGGTCCGCCCCCACTCTGGGGCCCACGCGCGCGGTGAAGAAGTTGGCGGCGTCCAGGTTGACGTTGGGCTCGTCGGTCTCGTAATAGAGAAAGCCCGCTTTCTCCAGGTACCTCAGGAGCATGCGGCGGTATTCCTCCTTGCTCAGCCCGCTGTTCTCCAGGTCCCAGTGCCAGGAGTAGCCGGTGCAGATCACGATCTTATCGTCGAAAAAGGGGTCGCCCATCCCCGCCTCCATCATCTTGTCAGCGATGCCCAGACCCCTCCATCCCCTGCTGACCTCTATGGCCATGGCCTCGATAAGGCCCTGTCCTGCCAGCCTGCCCCATCTCTCCGCCTGGCTGGGAGGGGCCACGGCCACGAATCCCACGATCCTTCCGTCCTCGGTGTAGGCGAGGATGACGTTGCTCTCAGGGTTGGCGGCGATACGCTCCAGCGCCTTTTTCTCCCTGGAGGGAGGGTAATGGGGGGCCGCGAAGATGCCCATCCCCTCATCCAGCCGGAGGGAGGCGATGAGCTCGGGCTCGGCCTTGGCGACTATCTTCACCCGGCCCTGCGGCGTATCGTAAACCTTTTCCCTCGTCGCTTCCTCGTTCAACCAACCCCGCCCTTCATGCCCCGCGGATGCAGTAGCCTTCACGCGTTTCCCATGCCTCCAAATGATTTTCCACCATGCTTTCCCGGGGAGCAAGTTCCGCGCGGCCGCGAAAACTCGCATCGACGACGCGAAACACCCTTCCACCATTGCCCCACGGGTGCCTGACGCGGAGTCGGCATGACGGGGGCGGTGCCACGGCTTGCGGTATTGTCTATAATGGTCATGCAGGGTTCATTGTCATCTGCGGACCCGTGGTTGACCTGCGAGACGGAACGGAGTATTTATGCGCAGCACCAGGACTCGTATGGTCGAGGAGGAGCTCAAGAGGCTGGTGGGCGATTCGCCGCACCACAACATCCATTCCCTCAACCAGCTGGACTCCGAGACCAAGGAACAGGTCTATTCCCTCCTCATCCCGGAAAAGATCTTCGAGCTCTTCCACATCAACCGCCGCACCTTTCTGAACCGTGAAAGGGAGAAGGTCCTGAACCTCGTGTCGCCGCGGCAGGCAGGTTTTGCCATCGTGGAGGTGCGCGAGCATCCCGAGGACCGCGACTGCATCTTCTTCCTGGAGATCGCGGACACGCCGTTCTTCAAGGTGGAGATAACCTTCCTCATCGTCAACGACCCCAGGTCGCCGAGGTTCAACACCGACATCGACGATTCCGGGCGGCGCACCAAGTTCGGCACCGCGAGGCGTAACCTCGAGGAGGAGGTGCGCGCCATGCAGGCGGGGCTGGCCCCCGGCCAGGTCAGGCGAGGCCTGCACGTGCTGCGCGATTTCATGCCCCTGGTCCTCGAGTTCCTCTCCGCCATGGGCCAGGACATGCTGGTGGCGGAGCCCCTGGCCTATCACGACGCCGTCATCTTCGAGAAGTACGGCTTCAACTATATCCGCGGCAGGAAGAAGATGGAGGACATCAACCGGGGCTTTCAACCCGGCGGGGAGCTCTTCCTCAGGCTGGACGGCAGCACCCCCTTCCGCATGCCCGGCGCCGAGAAGACGGTGCGCGGAAGGAGCTGGGCCATACACGACGGCATACTGGGAGAGCCCTGGAAGGACGTGGAGATGTACCGTCCCGTTGGCCAGCCCGCCGAGGTGTGCACCTTTCCCGGTTGGGTATACTGATAAGATATCGCCACCTGCGCGGAAAGGAGCGGGGATATGCTGGTCAGGGAGCGCATGAGCGGGGACCCCATCTTCCTCTCGCCCGACGATACCCTGAGGGAAGCCCGCAGGGTGATGCGAGAGAACGGACTGCGCCGCCTGCCCGTGGTGGAGGAGGGACGTCTGGTGGGCATAGTCACCGACCGCGACGTGAGGCAGGCGGACATGAGCTCCGCCGTGGTGCAGGAACGCCGCTACGTGGAATACGTCCTCGACCGCATCCAGGTGCGCGGCATAATGACCCCCGACCCGGTAACCGTCACCCCCGACACCCCCCTGGAAGAGGCGGCTCGCATCATCCTGGAGAGGAAGATCGGGGGACTTCCGGTGGTGGAAGCCGGCAGGCTGGTGGGGATCATCACCGAGACCGACCTGGTGAGCACCCTCATCGAGCTGCTCCGGGGCGGCGGTTGATCTCATCGCCAACGCCGTTTGACACCCCCAACGGCCGGTGCTAATTTTTCCTTACCCTGAAAGCGAGGTAACGTCATGATCGTGGTCATGTCCCGGGACGCGACCCGCGAGCAGATAGACGCGGTGTTGCGCAAGATCGAGGAGTTCGGCCTCAAGACCCACCCCATCTACGGGGTGCAGAAGACGGTGATCGGGGTCATCGGGGACGACAAGACCAAGGTGGTCGAGACCATGGCCGGATACCCCGGCGTGGAGCAGATCATCCCCATCCTCAAGCCGTACAAGTTCGCCTCCCGCGAGACCCACCCCCAGGACACGGTGATCGAGGTGCGCGGGGCGAGAATAGGGGGGGAGAGGATCGCGGTCATGGCGGGGCCTTGCGCGGTGGAGAGCAGGGAACAGATCCTCAACGCCGCCCGCCTGGTCAAGATGGCGGGGGGCGCGGTACTGCGGGGAGGCGCCTTCAAGCCGCGCACCTCCCCCTACAGCTTCCAAGGCCTGGGAGAGGAGGGGCTGCGTTACCTGGCCGAGGCCCGCGAGGAGACGGGGCTGCCGGTGGTCACCGAGCTGACCGACCCCCGCATGATCGACCTCTTCTGCGAATACACGGACATCATCCAGGTGGGAGCACGAAACATGCAGAACTTCGTGCTGCTCACGGAGATCGGGCGCAGCGGACATCCCGTGCTCCTCAAGCGCGGCCCCAGCGCCAAGATCGAGGACCTCCTCCTCGCCGCCGAATACATCATCAAGGAGGGGAACCGCAACATCATCCTCTGCGAGCGTGGCATCAGCACCTTCGAGACCTATACGCGCAACACCCTCGACCTCTCGGCGGTGGCCGCCCTCAAGAGACTCTCCCACCTGCCGGTGGTGGTCGATCCCAGCCACTCCGCGGGTATCGCCAACCTCGTGCCCGCCATGTCCCTGGCCGCGGTGGCGGCGGGCGCGGACGGCCTGCTGGTGGAGATCCATCCCAACCCCAACGCCGCCCTGTGCGACGGGCCGCAGTCTTTGGACTTCGAGACCTTCACCGGCCTCATGAACAGAGTCCGAAAGGTGGCGCAGGCGGTGGGAAGGGACCTCTGAAAGAGCGGCGGATGCCATCGGCGGAGATCAGAGGAAGTCGTAGAAGACCAGGCCCGGGATCCCGATGAGGGCCTGCACGAAATCCCCCTGCAGCTCCTCCTTTACGGGATGCCGGATCATGAACATGTTCACCTCTACCCTCTGGTCCCGGTCCTCGGTACGCAGGGGATTGGGTATGGTCAGGTAACGCTGCAGGGACGAAAGCCCCGCATACAGCTCGTCAAGCAGGTTGCGGTCCTGGTCCCGGTACACGCCCACCAGGGAGACCTGGGTCGCGTATTCGAAAAACACCACCCTGGACACCCCGATCACCTTGCCCTGGTAGGCGAAGCAGTAAACGCGCATCGGCGAGATCTCCTCCGTCCTGGCCATCTCGCCGCTTTCCAGGGCATGGAAGGGGGGGAGCCCCTTTTCGAGGTCCGAGAGCAGATCGGCGGCGGATACCCCCTCCCCCGCCAGGCAGGTCAATCCCTTGAAGACCACCCCCCCGGCGATGACCACCCTCGACTGCGCTGGACGGGCGGCCAGCCTCCCCCTGGCCGTGAGGTCCGCCTCGCAGGCGACCTCGATGGCCTTCTGGAGGTTGTCCACGTCCACCCCGAAACCGTAGAGGTTGAGGCGCTGCCATCCCTCCTGCCGGTTGGAGGCGAGGATCCCCAGCCCCGGCACCTCTCCGTAACTATAGAAAAAGGCCTTGTGCTTCACCAACGGGATCGCTCCCTTATCTTCACGGGGTGCGCGCTCCACTTCTCGAAGCGGGGATACCGTGAGTGCCCGCCCGTGCCGGCCCGCCACGGGAGATCGTCCGTAGCCACACCCTCTTCCCACTGATATTATCATCTATGACCGGCGAGGTCTAAACGCCCCCGTGTAAGGATGCGGGGCGCCGGAAAATGCGGTGAACGGCAGAGGCGAGGAGGTGGGGGGATTGATGATCCGGTTTCTGATCGGGTGGCCCATATTCCGGGTGGTCGCCATGTTCTACCACTTTCGCGTCTCGGGGTACGAGAACGTGCCGCGCCGGGAGCCCCTCCTGGTGGTCGCCAACCACAACAGCCGCAAGGACGCCGTGGCCATCAACCTCGCCCTGAAGAGGCCGGTACGCTTCATGGCCAAGCGGGAGGCCTTCGACCCCCGCAACAGCCTCTTCGAGTGCCTCATGGTGCGCATCTTCTTCGCGTATCCCGTGGACCGCGAGCGCCCCGGGCCGGATGCCATCAGGCGTACCATGACCTACCTGGAGAAAGGGGACTGCGTGGGCATCTTTCCCGAGGGCACACGCCACGACGACACCGCCCTGCATCCCTTCACCCACGGCGCCGCCTATTTCGCCTGGAAGACCGGGGTGCAGGTGCTGCCGGTGGGCATCACCGAGGACAAGGGAGAGGACTACCACATCAACATCGGCAGGCCCTTCCGCGTCCCCAGGCTCGAGGGGCGCCCACACAAGGTTCTCCCGGTGATCACCGGCATCATCCGGGAGAAGATCCGGGAGCTGCTCCCCGCGGACTGGGAAGATATTGCAGAGTAATGGGGTCAGCCCCGGACATGGGACATTTTGTATGTGCGGGGGTAGGCGTATGTGCGGGCGTATGCGTGCCAGGCCTGGACCTCGCTGCGCTCCGTCCAGGCGCTGGACACCGTAGCGCCTGCGGCGCTATCGCTTTCGCGATGCAGGCTCTCGCGCGATAAAGGATGACACCCCACCTAGCCAGGCGCTGGACACCGTAGCGCCTGCGGCGCTATCGCTTTCGCGATGCAGGCTCTCGCGCGATAAAGGATGACACCCCACCTAGCCAGGCGCTGGACACCGTAGCGCCTGCGGCGCTATCGCTTACGCGATGCAGGCTCTCGCGCGATAAAGGATGACACCCCACCTAGCCAGGCGCTGGACACCGTAGCGCCTGCGGCGCTATCGCTTACGCGATGCAGGCTCTCGCGCGATAAAGGATGACACCCCACCTAGCCAGGCACTGGACACCGTAGCGCCTGCGGCGCTATCGCTTTCGCGATGCAGGCTCTCGCGCGATAAAGGATGACACCCCACCTAGCCAGGCACTGGACACCGTAGCGCCTGCGGCGCTATCGCTTTCGCGATGCAGGCTCTCGCGCGATAAAGGATGACACCCCACCTAGCCAGGCACTGGACACCGTAGCGCCTGCGGCGCTATCGCTTTCGCGATGCATTCCGCCGATACCGTTTCTATGTTTCGCAGTAGGGGGTGTCGCAGCCCTGGAGCCAGAGGTCCACGATCATGCTGAAGAGGACCGGCACGTCAAGGTTGGCCTCGCGGTCCACCTGGGCGTCGATCACCGTCATCACTTCCGAGGCCGCCGCCTCCTCCAGTGCCGGCCTGATCTCGTCCGGGCTCTCCACCCGGATGCCGCGCGCTCCCATGGACTCCGCCAGCTTGTCCAGGCGCGTCTCCCCGAACTCCACCCCGCAGTATCTCTGTCCGAAGGCGGCATGCTGCGCCCCCTTGATCATCCCCCAAGCGCTGTCGTTGGAGACGATGTCGATGATGGGCAGCTTGAGGCGTACGGCGGTCTCGATGTCCTGGCAGTTGATCATGAACGAGCCGTCCCCGTGGAGCACGTAAACGGGGCGTTCGGGGTTGGCCATCTTGGCGCCCATGGCGAAGGGCAGCCCCACTCCCAGCTGCCCCGTGCCCTCGGCGAAGAGATAGGAACGGGGATGGTAGACCCTGCCGGCTATGTTCACCCACAGCGCGGTGTTGCCGCCGTCCATGACCATGATGCCGTCGCGCCCCAGGAACTCCACCGCCTCGCTGATGAGGCGCAGGGGATGGATGGGCCTGGCGTCCGAGCGAGCCATCTCCTCATATGCCTTGAGGGCCTGCTCCTCCATCTCGCGGTATGCCGCCAGAAAGTCCCTCCCCTCTACCGGGGGGGTTGACTCCTTGACCCTGGCGATGATCTGGCGCAGGACCATCCTGGCGTCCCCCACGATGCCCAGGTCGAACTGGCGGTTGAGCCCGATCACCCGGGGGTCGATGTCCACGTAGATGAACTTCTGCACCGCGGGGTCGCCCCACATATTCGGCTTGCCCCAGAAATCGAGCTCGGACATGGTGCATCCGACGTTCAGCACCACATCGGAGGAGGATTCCGCCATGATGGCCCCCATGCCCTTGGGCAGGAAGAGCAAGGGGTGGTCCTCGGGCAGGGTACCGCGCCCGGAAACGCTGGTGGTGACGGGAATCTGGAGATATTCCGCAAGCTCCCTCACCTCGTCCCAGGCCTTGGAGCGCATCACTCCCCCTCCGGCGTGGATGAGGGGCTTCTCCGCCGCCAACAGCATCTCCACCGCCCGGTCCACCGCCTCCGGGTCACCGCAGGGCTTCACCATGGTGCGGTACCTCTCGGGAGGCAGGAACGTGTCCTCGTCCACCTCGCCGTTGGCGAAGAGCACGTCCACGTTGATGTCGAGGTGTACCGGGCCCGGCCGCCCGCTGACCGCTTCGCGGAAGGCCCACTGCACCATCTCCGCGATGCGGTCGAAGCGGTTCACCAGAGCGTTCCACTTGGTTATGGGTCGGAAGAGGTTTATCTGGTCCAGCTGCTGCTGCGACCCCTTGAAGGGATAGGAGCGGTTGGAATGGATCTGCGGGGTGATGACCACCATGGGTATGCTGTCGTTGTAGGCGGTGTAAACGCCGGTGACCAGGTTAACCGCCCCGGGACCCACGGTGCCCGTGCACACCCCCACCATGTCCGAGGTGCGCGAGACCGCGTCCGCCATGTGCGCCGCCACCGCCTCGTGGTGGGTCATGACGAACTCCATGCCGTTGGGGCGCCCCACCCGGGCGATGGCGTCCGTGAAAGTGCACAACTGCCCTCCCGGGATGCCGAAGACCCAGCGCACTCCCTCCTTGAGCAGAGCCCTGACCAGCACTTCGCCGCCGTTCATCAATGCCATGGAAACCCCTCCTCCAGCCTCATGTACTACCGTCTTTCACGCCTTCCCCTGTGCACCGCCGCCATACCCGCCCCCGATGCACGAGCGGAGCCCCGGAGACCGGTGTTTCCCGGGGCGGCGGCGATTATCCGAACAGCGTTAGATTATCATCATCGTTCGCCGCGGTCAACGGCGCTTTCCCGTCACCTCCAGGCCACGAACTGCAGCCTGCGCGTGCGGAGCGACGGCCTTCCCAGCCCCCGCGCGTCATAGGCCTCCACCCCGCGGAAGCCGCGGCGGAGCGCCTCCCGCACCACGAACCCCTCCTCATATCCCCTTTCGCGGTGCACCTCCACCACGCGGCCGCCGTCCTCCCCTTCGCACTCCATCCACAGGGTCGCGATGGCGTCGGCCTCGTCCCACCGGCTCGTCCAGCGCATGGCATTTCCTTCCACCTCGAAACACCATGTCTCGCTGTCGCATCCCTCGCGCAACTGCCATAACGTGTTGAGGTCGAAGAGGGCGTGACCTCCCTCCACGAGGGCGTCCCGGAACGCGCCCAGGGTCATGGACAGGTCCTCCTCCTCAAGGAGGTGGTTGAGGGCGTCGGTGGCGCAGATCAGCAGGGTGACGCGCCGGGGCAGGCACAGCCTTCTCATATCCTGCCTGAAGAACCTCACCCCTTCATGTCCCGCCGACGCGGCTCTCAGCATCCGGGGCTCGATATCGCACGCCAGCACCTCGGCGCCGCGCTGCGCCAGGTAGCGCGCCGCCAGCCCGGTACCGCAGGCCACGTCCGCGGTGAGAGAGGCGTCGATGGGAAAGAGGCGGCAGAGCCTCTCGAAATTCTCTCTCCACATATCGAAGGCGAAACGCCCCACCATGGCGTCGTACAGAGCGGCGGTACGGGAGTACGGCGGGACGGCCCTCGCCCCTTTCCAGGGCCCGGCCCCGAGCGCGCCGGTCCCCCCATCACGGCGGGCGCGCCCCTCCTTCATCCTCTCTTCCTCTCCCTTCATCTCCATAGACGGCCGACGCGGGCTTGACTCGAGATTCCCGCCGTCCGGCCAGGCGTGGCGCGGCCGGAGGGGTCAGGAACGCGGGCGCAGCGAGCGTCCGAGCTCGCGGGCTCCCTCGAGCGCTCCCTCCACCTCCCTTATCCTCCCCGCCTCGTCAACGCCCGCGAAGGTGAGGGAGGTCCAATCGCCCACGCGGATCATGTAGAAGAAATAGGCCATCACCGGTCGCGTGCAATCGAAGGTCTGCGGTTTGTCCCTTCCGCAGCAGGAGAGGAAGAAACCCCTCCTCAACGCCGCACGCTCAGGCTCCACCAGCTCCCGTCCCAGGACGTAGCGGGCGGACCAGAAGCGCTGGCAGCGGTCTATGAGGGCCTTGGCCTGCGCGCAGATGTTCATGGAGAAGATGGGCGCGGCCATGGCCACCGCTTCGGCTCCCAGCAGGTGGGGATAGATCTCCTGCATGTCGTCTTTCTGCACGCACTCGCCGTCCCTGAAGCAGGCATTGCACGCCCGACAGGGGCGCAGGTCCATGTCCGCCACGCGGAAGGCCCTTACCTCCAGTCCCGCCTCCCCTGCCCCCTCCGAAAGGGCGTCCAGAAGCAGTGAGGTGTTGCCGTTTCTGCGCGGGCTGGTGTACAGCGCCAGCAGATATTCTCCCTCCATCTCCAGCCCCTTTCCGCCTTCGCGGCCGCCTCTCCCCTGCGTCCTCCTCCGCTTGCATCAGCCCACGGGACGGGAGAGGTCCGAGAGCAGGCGGCCGAGGTCGTCGATCTTCATACGCACCCTCTGGTACTGGCGGCGGCGCTCATCAAGCCTTGCCTGCAGGCCCTCTATCTCCTCCAGGAGCGCCGCGGCCTCCGTCTCCAGGTCCCTCAGCTCCAGACGTGCCGCCTCGATGCGCCTGCCCCGCGCTATGGCCGAGGCGATGAGCCGGGTGAGGGCGTTCAGGAGAAAGAGGTCCAGCTCGTCGAACGCGCGGTCCCTGCGCGTGTTGAGGTTGAGGACCCCGAGGAGCTCTCCTTCCTCTACGATGGGCACGCTCAGGGCATCCGTCACCTTGCGCCGCGTACGCAGGCGGGGGTCCAGGAGGTCGTCCAGAAGGAGCATGCCCTCGCGCCTCTCCGCCACCAGCCCCGCGATGCCCTCCCCCACCCTGCGCTCCGCCTTCTCCACCACCTCGCGGCGCAGGCCGAAGGAGGCCTTTATCCTCAGGGTGTCACCTCTCGGCGGGTCGATGAGCATGATGGATCCCGAGGTGGCCCCCATTACCTCCACCGCCCCCTCCAGGATCCTCTGCAGGAACTCCGGCAGGCTGGTAAAGGAGACGATCTCCTCGTTCAGCTTCCATACCAGCTCGAGCTCCTTGATCTTCTCGCGGTAGCGGTCCTCGTCCCTTCCTCTCTTCTCTCTCTTCTCCTCCCCGACCATGACGCACCCCCGAAACCCGAGAACTCCCGACGCCGCCGGCCGCGCCTGCACACCCCTCACACCACGCCCGTCGACGCGCAAAAGCTCGCACGCAACCGTAAAACCGGCCCCGCTCCCCTCATCCGGAACGCCTCCGACAGCCCTCGCTCCATCCCGGGAGCCGACCGCGCGTCGCCCGCCTTGCGCCCTTTTCCCCTTTCCGGCCTTGTTACGGCTCTCCCGCCTCGGCGCTCAGGTCGCGTCCCCCTCGGCGAGGCGGCGTTCCGCGATCAGCGCCGCTCCCAGTGCCCCGATAACCTGCGGGTCCACGCCCAGGCCCTTAACCTCCATCCCTAACTTCTCCTCCAAGGCCGCGACAAGCCCACGGTTCTTCGCGCAACCCCCCGACACAGTGACCTCCTCCTCCAGCCCCACCTTGCGCGCCAGGGAGGCTAGCCGTGCGGCTATGGCCTCGTTTATCCCCGCGGCGATGTCCGCGATGTCCACCCCTTCATTGAGGAGGGTGATGACCTCCGACTCCGCGAATACGCTGCACTGGCTGGTTATCCGCGCCGGGCTGGCGGAGCGCAGGGAGAGCTCTGACAGCTCCTCCAGCGACAGCTCCAGCACCCTCGCCATGGCCTCGAAGAATCTCCCTGTCCCCGCGGCACACTTGTCGTTCATGGCGAAGTCCACCACCTTTCCGGCGGGGCTGAGGCGGATCACCTTGCAGTCCTGTCCTCCGATGTCGATGAGGGTGCGGTCCGCGGGGTTGAGGTGGAAGGCCCCCAGTCCGTGGCAGGTAATCTCCGAGACGTTCTCGGATGCAAAAGGGATGCGCACCCGGCCGTAACCCGTGCCCACGATATAGGCGGGCTCCACGTCCTTTTCCAGGCCGGCGTTCTCGAGCGCCTCTTCCAGCGCCGTTCGCGCCGTGACCTCCGGCCTCACCGCGCAGGGCACGATGGAATATCCCAGCACCTCACCTCCACACATGAGCAGGGCCTTCCCAGTGGTGGAGCCCACGTCGCATCCGCATACCAGCCGCGCCTCGCCCATCTTCCTCTCCGCTCCTTCCCTCGCCCACGCCTCGCCCCGCCTACGCCCGGTGATATTCTACCAGAAGGCGAGCCCGCTCCGGCCGCCCCGCGTGAGCCGCTCATGTCATGCCGGGATGCTATGATGCTCTTCGGCGAAGGATAAACGACGGTCGGGTGGAAATCAGGTAAAGAGAAGAGATATCAGCCGGGAGGCGCCATGGACGTGACCTATATAGAGGCCAGGGATCTGCCGGACGCGTGGTTCCAGTGCGTGTACAACATCTTCGAGAAAGGGCGGGAGTACCGTATCGACCGCGGGAGTTTCAAGGGCAGCCACCGCAAGGAATACGACTTCGTGGTGGTGAGGATAAGGTATCCGGAGACCCGCCCTCTCATCCCGGACATACCGCCGGGGATCGGCCTCCCGCCTCCCACGGACATGGAATACGTGCACGAATACCTGGAGAAGCTGTGTTCCTCCACCTCCAAGGCGGACAACGAGGATTACACCTACGGCATGTACCTAGAGCACCAGATAGCCGAGGTGATCCGCATCTACCGCGAGGAGGGATTCGGCACCAACCAGGCGTGTATGGCGGTGTGCGACCCGGATGCCATCTACCTCGAGGACCCGCCGTGCCTGCGGCAGATAGACACCCGCATCTTCCCCGAGGAGCGCAAGCTGCATTTCGTGGTCTATTTCCGCTCCTGGGACCTCTGGGCGGGATTCCCCAGCAACCTCGCGGGCATCCAGCTCCTCAAGGAATACATGGCGGAGGAGATCGGGGTGGAGCCCGGTGAGACCATCGCCCTCTCCAAGGGCATGCACCTCTATGACTACGCCTGGGATATCGCCAGGATCAGGTTGGGCAGGTCCTGAGAGGCTACGGAAAATCCCCCGGGCACCCCGTCAAGATGAGGCGTGATCGGTTTGACCCCACGTCCGCTTGGCAGCAGGCGCACGGGACGGATGTGCGGCGTCTACCCCACTCAAGGAGTAAGGACAGCTTTATATATAACGTCCTGTCTGCATATCCGCCCCGCCGCCGACCCTCCCTCGGGTCGACACCTCCGCCGAGATCGGACTCTTGTTGCCGTGTGCTTCATCGTTATATACGCCCCCATGCGCTTCCTTTATAATGTTTTAACAATACGGTAAGGAGCCGCGCCGTCTCTGCCGTTACGCGCGGCTTGAGAGACGGGTATCTGTGCGCACCATCACGGGAGGTGTTGACCATCGATCCGCTGGCCATAGAGCTCAACGAGATCATCCGCGAGAACGCTCCCGCGACCTACCAGGCGCTTTCCGCCCTGGGACGGGAGCTCTATTTCCCCCGCGGCATCCTGACCCAGACCGCGGAGGCCAAGATATCCGCCTACCGCTATAACGCCACTATAGGCATCGCCACCCAGGACGGCAAGCCACTGTACCTGCGCAGCCTGCGCAAATATGTCAAGCGGCTGAAGCCCGAGGAGACCTTTCCCTACGCCCCCACCACGGGCAAGATGGAGTTGCGCAAGCTCTGGCGCGAGCACCAGGTGGAGCTCAACCCCGACCTCTCCTCGACGAGCTTCTCCCTGCCCATCGTCACCAACGGCCTCACCCACGGCCTGAGCATCTTCGCCGACCTCTTCTGCGACGCGGGAGACGTCCTCCTCCTGCCCGACAAGATGTGGGGCAACTACCGCATGGTCTTCGGGGTGCGGCGGGGAGCCGATATCCGCACCTACCCGTTCTTCTCGCCGGAAGGCGGACTGCACGTCGAGGCCTTCCGGGAGACCCTGTTGCGCTTCCGGGACCGCAGCAAGGTGCTGGTGCTCTTCAACTTCCCCAACAACCCCACGGGATACTCCCCATATCCCGATGAGGCCCGGGCCCTCGCCGAGGCCGTCTGGGAGGCCGCAGAGGCGGGCGCCAACATAGCCGCCTGTGTGGACGACGCCTACACGGGCCTGTTCTACGATGACCGTGCCTACAAACAGTCCCTCTTTTCCCTGCTGGCCGAGTCCCACCCGCGCGTCACCGCCGTCAAGGTCGACGGCCCCACCAAGGAGGACTACGTATGGGGCTTTCGACTCGGCTTCATCTCCTTCTCCATCGCGGGAGGAGGAGACCACGAATCCGTCTACGAGGCCCTGGAGAGCAAGGTGGGAGGGCTCATCCGGGGCACCATATCCAAGAGCTCCACTCCATCCCAGTCCCTGCTCATCCGCGGATTCCGGTCGCCTGGCTACCGGGAGGAGAAGAAGGAGAAATTCGAGCTGCTCCGCGAGCGCTACCTGGAGATCAAGAGAGTGGCGGAAAGCCCGCGCTACGCCGATGCCTTCATCCCATACCCCTTCAATGCCGGTTACTTCATGTGCCTGCGGCTGCTGCGCACCGACGCGGAGAGGCTGCGCCGGCATCTCCTGGACGCCTACGGCGTAGGGACCATTTCCATCGGGGAGAGCGACCTGCGCATCGCCTACTCCTGCCTGGAGCGGGAGCAGATAGGAGACCTCTTTGATATACTTTACAGAGCCGTCAAGGACCTCGACGAGAAAGACGCCTGAGATCCGGAGGGTATAGATGTCTCGATCCGGAACGCCCGGAACCGGCGCAGCCGGAGGCTCCGGGGACAACAAAAAGATATATATCGTGGACGTGACCAACCGGGACGGAGTCCAGACCTCCCGCCTGGGGCTGGCCAAGCTGGAGAAGACTATCATCAACATGCTCCTGGACGAGATGGGGATATGGCAGAGCGAGTTCGGCTTCCCCACAACGCGCCACGAGGTAAATTACCTGCGGGCCAACCTGGAGCTGGTTGAGATGGGGGCCATCCACCACACCCGCCTTTCGGGGTGGGTGCGCGCCATACCCGAAGACGTGGCCCTGGCGCGTGAGCTGGTCCCCGAGCTGAAACATATCAACGTATCCATCTCCACCAGCGACCAGATGATCCGGGGAAAGTGGAACGGCCGCTACGGCTTCGAGGACGTGGTGCGCATGATGTGCGATGCCCTGGACGCCGCCGCCGATCTCGGCTTCGTGGACGTGGGCGTGAACGCCGAGGACGCCTCCCGCACCTCCGACCAGCACCTCATCGCCTTCGCGCAGGCTGCAAGGGAGCACGGAGCGGTGCGCCTCCGTTACTGCGACACCCTGGGCTTCAACGACCCCTTCACCATCTACGACCGTATCAGGTTGCTGGCCGAGGAGTCGGGCATCGACATCGAGCTGCACTGCCACAACGACCTGGGCATGGCCGTGGCCTGTTCGGTCTGCGGCGCCAGGGGGGCGCTGGACGGCGGGGTGAACGCCTTTATCAACACCACCATCAACGGCATGGGGGAGCGGGCCGGAAACGCCGACCTGGTCTCCGTGATCCTGGCCATCAAGAAATCGTCCCTTTTCGACGGCGAGGACGTGCTGGACGACTCCATCAACCTCATGGCCGCCTGGAAGACGGCGAAATACGCCTCCTATGCCTTCGGCGTCCCCATCCCCATCAACCAGCCCGGCGTGGGCGACAACGCCTTCGCCCACGAATCCGGCATCCATGCCGACGGGGCCCTGAAGAGCCGGCGCAACTACGAGCTTTACGACTACGAGGAGCTGGGACGGGGAGAACCGGAGATCATCGAGACCGGACGCAACATCACCCTCGGCGAGTACTCGGGCATCAAGGGTTTTCGCAACGTCTACGAGAAGCTGGAGGTGGAGTTCCAGTCCGACGAAGAGGCCAGGGATATCCTCGAACTGGTGAGATACGCCAACGTCTCCACCCAGAAGCCGCTGGTCGAGGACGAGCTGCTCTTCATCGCGCGCTATCCGCAGCAGGCGCGCAAGATCCTCACCCTGGACCCTTCCCACGTGAAGATAAACCGCAACCTCCAGGAGGGGATAGCATGAAAGAGGTGCCGGAAGAGATATTGAGGAAGCTCGCCTCCTACTACAACCTCTCCAAGCACGGCGAGGCCTCGGAGGCCATCCCTCCATGGATACGCAACATCAACTATATGAGCAAAACGGACCTGGAGTACGAGACCCGCGACGCCATCCGCACCTGCCGCGACCTGCGCCGCAAGATCAACGACCTGGAGTACGAGGGCGAGCGCCTCATCCCCGTGAAGAGCAAGCGAGACAAGTTGATGCAGGACCTGCAGCGGGAATGGACCTATATGAGCTATTACCTCTATACCCTTTTCCTGCACTCGGGCGTGGAGGTCAGCGAGGAGGACTTCGACGAGTACCTACGCGAGGAGACGGGGAGCAGGTCCTTCATCACCAACCTCTCTACGCAACGTTAGGCCCCTGCCCTCGACGCCGGCCCAGCAGCGACAATCCCCTTCGTGGGCCGAAACCGGGTCGTGCTGGATCCCCGGTCAGGAGTCAAGTCCTTCCACGTGAGGCCCGCGGCATCCCCCCTTTTCTTTTCCGTCTAATCCGCAAACGGAGCGCTCGTCCCTATACAGCCTCGGGCCGCGGTGCTGTACCGCCGGGCTCCGGCGTCCGGCGCTCTCTGTGTTTTCCGCTTCTACCCTCTCCACACGTGACTCGAGGCCGCTCCGGCCAGGCGGGCCGGCGGTGGGCCCCACCCCCCCGCGTGGGAACCGGCGAGGCGGACCGCGCCCGTCTGATGGTAAGAACCGTGCCCACTGGCGAGAAGGGCTAAAACAGGCGGCGCGCCCTTCCCATATGGCTGCTTCTCGAGTATCGGGGCCGCTCCGGCCAGGCGGGCCGGCGGTGGGCCCCACCCCCCCGCGTGGGAACCGGCGAGGCGGACCGCGCCCGTCTGATGGTAAGAACCTTGCCCACTGGCGAGAACGGCTAAAACAGGCGGCGCGCCCTTCCGATATAGTTTAAGGTCGAGACTCAGTCGAAGGGGTGTTGCGGCTTGGACGTGAACGAACTGGCGGAGAAGATCGCCTGCCTGATCCTCGAGCGGGGTCACCTGTACGACGAGGATATCCTGGACGAGCTGCCCATAGACGACTTCGAGCTCATCAAGGCCAAGAACCTGCTCTGCCGCTACCACGGCATCGCGGTCGAGAAATGGCACCGGGACGGCGAGGAGAGCCGGCAGGCGCTTTTCCTCACCCCCGAGTTCTGCGGCGAAGACGCCGGGGAGCTCATCCGCCGCGTCTTCCACGACCCCGGATTCAAGACCAGGCGCCGCATGAAGGAGGAGTCGCGTAAGTCGGAGCTGCGCGGCGAGGTGCGTGAGCTCCTGGGCCGCCTGCAGGAGGAATGGGGCGATCTCCCGCGCCGCTGAGCACGGGGAAGCTCCGGACACACGGGATGGGGCGGAAGACCCCTCACAGAAAATGCAGAGTGACCTCCAGCCGCCCCGGCATGGACCTCTCCCACTCGAAGGACACCGGCCTTCCGCGGGCGAGAAAGGAAGTGGTGATGCCCGCCACCATGGGGTAGTTGAAGGGGTTCTCCACCCGGGCGCGCATCCCGTCGCCGGTGGGCTCGGTGAAGATGGGATTGCCCATGCCCCTGTAGGCCAGGAAGAAGAGGTCCCTCACCCGCTCTTCGGGGCGCCTCCTCTTCCACTCCAGCCCCGGAAGAAGGGTATCCACCATCTCCTTGACCTCCGTGGCCAGGAAATCGTCCACCCAGCTCCCGAACCGGGAGCGCGCCTCCAGGTAGGCGGCGTTTATGCCCGCGACGTCTATGAGGGTTACCGGCTCGCCGTTGAAGGTGTCCACCATGAGGCCGGCGGCGGTATCCCAGGACAGAAAACTGACCGGGAACGGGGTGCCGCAGCTCTCGCAGCGCTTGTAGCTGATGTAGCCGGGCAGGGGCACTTCCCACGAGAACGTGTACCTCTCGATCTCCTCGCAGCGCTCATTCCCCGTGGCCCTGACCGTGAAGACGGTCTCTCCGCCGTCCTCTCGGACGTCGATCTCCCCCTCCTTCTCCTCCACGGCGTAGTAGGCGCCCAGGATGTCGCCTGCGAACAGATGCCGGTTGTAACACTGGGTGCAGGAGATCACGCGCTCCCCTCCCCTGGAATATTCCCTGAGAACGGCGTCGGCCATGCCCAGGATGCGCGCCTGATCGCACAGGAGCTCGTAAAACGGCTTTCTGTAGCGGATGGAGGATATCATCAGTTTCTTCCATCCCGTCATGAGCGAGCGCACGTACTGCCAGGCGTCGAAGGCCTTGGCGTAGGTGATGGTGCGCTCGAACTCCCGCCCCATCTTCTCCCCCACCCTGGCGATGACGCCGTTGATGATCTTGCGCTCCACGATGATCAGCCGCTGCGCCCCGTCTCGGCTCATGATGCGCCCCTGCTCCTCCCAGCGATGGCTGGCGGCCACCGCGAGGGGCACGCCGCATTCCCGGCAAATGGAGATCACGGGGCTCAGACGAGAGAGTCCGCTGCCCCGCAGCCATCTTCTTCCCCTGGGGCGGCCCGCGCCGCCCGCCTCCGATCCTCTTTTTTCCAGGTCGCTCCTCCCTTGCCCGTTTCTCTACGCCGCAGAAGTGGGAGATGTGCTCCTGGTCGAGGCCATGACCGCGCTCCCTCCCACAAGGTATCGCATCCACCTGCATACGGCACCGTCATCGCCACCATCCAACGCCGCCCCTATTCTATCAGTTTCTGGTCCGTAAGGCGTATGCTTACAGCGAGGGGTCGCGTCCGCCCTTAACCGCTTCCGCCGGCGCGGGTGGACACCTCGCGCCTCTTCGCCGCCGAAGGTCGAAAGCCCCCCTGATCGGATCATGCGACCAGGGGAGCGCACATATAAAAGGGCGCCTCCTCCGCGGAGGCGCCCCTCGATACCGGGTTGGCCGCAGATCACTTGAGCTGTTCGCGGGTGAAGCCCAGCACTCGCCTGGCGGTCACCAGCAGCTGGATCTGCCCGGTGCCCTCGAAGATGTCGTTGATCTTGGAATCGCGCATCCACTTCTCGAGCAGGAGCTCGCGGGAATACCCCAGCGGCCCCATGATCTCCACCGCCTTTTGGGTGATGCGGGTGACCGCCAGTCCGGCCTTGGCCTTGGCCATGGAGGCCTGGAGGTCATTGCGAAGACCGTTGTCCAGCATCCACAGGGCCCTCCAGGTGAGCAGGCGTGCGGCCTTGAGATCCGCCTCCATCTGCATGATGTCCCTCTCCAGGGAGGTCATGCGGTGGGGGTTGATGCCGTAGCGCAGCTCCACCCCTTCCTCGGTGAGGTATTCGCGCAGGAAATCGAGGGCTGCCTGCCCCACCCCGATGGCCATGGCCGCCACCAGAGGCCGGGTGGCGTCGAAGGTGGCCATGACCTTCTTGAAGCCCTCGGTCTTGGTCTTGTCCACCACCTCCGGGCTGCCCAGGATGTTCTCTTTGGGGATGCGACAGTCCATGAAGGAGATGGAGACGGTGTCCGAGCAGCGGATGCCCATCTTGTCCTCGATCTTGGTGATCTGCATGCCCGGGGTTCCGTGCTCCACGATGAAGGGCTTGATCCCCGCGCGCCCCGCGCTCTTGTCCACGGTGGCCCAGACCACCACGAAGCCCTCGGAGTCCTCCAGGGCGCTCTTTCCCGAGGTGACGAAGATCTTCTCCCCATTGAGCACCCACTCATCCCCGTCCAGGACGGCGGTGGTCTTGATGTTGGCGGTGTCGGAACCCGCCTCGGGCTCGGTGATGGCCATGGCTCCCCAGACCGGCTTGTCCCCCGTGAAGCGAGCCAGGAACTTCTCCTTCTGCTCCGGCGTGCCGCTGGCCTGCACCGCGGCGCCGCCCAGCCCCGGACCCGGGAAGGAGAGGGCTATGCCGGCGTCGCCCCAGAAGATCTCCTCCACGGTCACCGCTCCCGCCAGGTTGGTCTCCTTGGGTTTCTTCTCCTTGGGTTCTCCCTCACCTTCTCCCTTGTCCTCTTTCTTCTCGGTGCCGAAGGCGCCGGCAATCCCGCCGCCCATGACCTTCTGCACCATGTTGAGGAGGTCCCAGGGCTTCTCGTGTTCTTGCTCGTCGTACTGGCGCGCGAGGGGCCTGACGGCGCTCTCCGCGAACATGTGGATCATGTTCCGGGTGGCCTTGATGCGCGGCGAGAGTTCAAAGTCGATCATCTTCCACCTCCTATACCATCACGAAGCCCTCGAAGGCGGCGAAACCGCGCGCGTTGCGGAACCAGAGCTCCACGGGATTGTCTCGCACGTAACCGTGTCCGCCCATGATCTGCACGCCACGGTCACAGACCATCATGGCCATGTCGGCGGCGTAGTTCTTGGCCAGCGCCGCTTCCTTTTTGAAGTCGATGTTGCGGTCGCAGCGCCATGCCGCCTCCCAGGCCAGCAGCCTGGTGGCATCCACCTCGATGGCCATCTCCGCGATCATGAAGGCGATGGCCTGGCGCGAACCTATGGGCTCCCCGAAAGCGATCCTCTGGGTGGCGTAATCGCGCGAGTGCTCCAGGGCCCTGCGGCTCATCCCCACCGCCAGCGCCGCCAGGGCGAGGCGAGAACGGGAGAGCAGGCGCAGGAAATCGCACCCCGCCTCTCCGCCGAGGCGGGCGGCGGCGGGCACGCGGCAGTCCTTGAAGGTGACGGGATAGGTGGCCAGGGCCTTGATGCCCATGTTCTTCTCGCGCTCCCCCACCTTAACGCCCTTGGCGGATACGGGGACGATGAAGGCGTCGACGCCCGCAAAGCCCATGCCCGGGGCCGTGGCCGCGAACACCAGCATGTTCTCGGATTCCTCCGCCAGGGGGACCAGGCATTTCTTGCCGTTGAGCACGTACTCGTCGCCGTCGTTCACGGCGGTGGTGCGCAGGGCCGAGGCGCAGAAGTTGTAATAGGGCTCCACGAGGGCACAGGACGCCGCTTTGAACTCCTCGCCGCAGAAGGCGGGCAGGATCTGCTTCTTCTGCTCCTCCGTGCCCTGGTCAAGCACGGAGATGGCCAGCACCGAGGGGGCCATGAGGTGGAGGGCCATGGAGAGGTCGCCCCAGCCCAGTTCCTCCAGGGCGATCACCCCGGTGACCGCGGATATCTCCTCCCCGAAACCCTCGTACTCCTCGGGGATGCATCCGCCGAGCAGTCCCAGCTCCCAACCCTTGGAGATCACCTCCGCGGGGATGGCGTTCTGTTCGTCGCACTCCCTCATGATCGGCTCCATCTGGTCGGCCGCGAAGGAGTTGACGGTCTCCTGGACCATCTTCTGCTCGTCGCTAAGCTCGAAAGAAACCATAGACTTCACCCCTTGCTCTCATCTCGCTTCCATGTCTTTATCACACGGGACCCGGTTGCTTCTCGGCTCTCTCCGTCCCTCCTTTCGACTCAATGGCGCCCGCGCGCCTCTCCTGCAAGACCACACATGATGCCCCGCGCCGCAGACGGCCTTCCGCCTGCCGCCCCTCGGCCCGTTCTCATGCCCTTCCCAGGGCGCTGCGCAAGGCCCTCCTCACGTCCCCCTCGTCGGGGATGAGTGCCCTGATATGGTATTCCACGATCATGTCCGTCAGCTTCTCCGCGTCCACGCGGCTGCCGTTCTGCAGGTGCTCCATGAGCAGGTAGACGGTGGACCCCATGACGATGGAGGTGACCATCTCCACGTCGCAATCCCGCATCATCCCTCGGTCGCGCATCATGCGGAACTCCTCCACCAGTTTCCCGCGCGCGAAACGCGAGAGCACCTCCACCCGCTCTGAGAAGTCCTCGTCCCTGCCCAGGGCCTCCCGGTACACGATATCGGTGAGGTAGGGGTTCTCCCGGTGGTAGTCGAAAAGGCGCATCATGTTGTCGCGCCACGCCCGCAGCACCGCGCCTCCTTTACCAAAAGCTTCCTGCAGGTGGATGTGGTTCTCCTCCAGGATCTCGGCGTAGCCGCGGAAGAACTCCTCGATGAGCTCCAGGAAGATGTGGCGCTTGGATTCGAAATAGAGGTAGAAGGTGCCCCTTCCCACCTTCGCCGCCTCCACGATGTCCGAGACCGAGGCCATGCGGTAGCCCTTGCGGGCGAACACCTCCGCCGCGGCCTTCATGATATGTTCGCGCCTCTCGACGGCGGGCATGCGCTTTTTTGGTACTGACATGTCATTACAATAATATCGGCCCGCCTATCTGTCAAACCGTAACCTACGGCCGGCGATCGGCAATGCGTACATCTTCACGCGTCGCCGGCGGCGGAGCGCTATGCCCGCGGCCCTCGCCCCGCGGGCGCCCGGCGCTGCGAGCCCCCGCCGCGAGCCGCTCTCAGGCCAGCTTCTTTGGCCAGTCGTTGAGCAGGAGGCTGGCCACCGCCATGCCCGAGATCATGGCTCCCGGTACCCCCAGGCCCGGGTTGGTGCTCTGCCCCGCCTGGTAGAGATGGTCGATGAAGCGCGAGCGATAGTTGGGGCGGAAAGGCCCCATGTTGGGCAGGCTCATCTCGATGCCGAAAAAGGCGCCCTCGGCCACGTTCAGCCTGCGCTCCAGCTCGGGGGGGGGAACGGAGTCCAGCCACTCCACGCGCTCCTTGAGACCCGGGAAGCAGCGCTCGTCCAGGTATTCCACGCACTCCTCCGCCCATACCCCGGCGATATCGTCCCAGTCGTCGTACTTCAGCCGGTAGGGAGCGATATAGATGACGTAGAGCGACTGCTTTCCGGGCGGCGCCATCTGAGGGTCGTCGAAGGTGTTGTCGATGACCAGGTAGACCCCGTCCCTGGCGCGGTAGAGGAGCCCGCGGTCGTAGAAGTCCGTCCAGATATTGTCAACCCTCTCCTTCTTGTGGGCCACCAGCGACATATGGGCCTTGACGCTTTCCAGCCTCTCGGAAAGACCCACGTAGAACATGGGAGCCGGTATGGAACACGGCTGGCGACGTACGGTGCGCGTGACCCAGCCCGGCAGGCCCGCGTCCCTGAGCAGGTTGAAGTAGGTGAAGCGTGAATGCGTGTTCGAGATCACCGATCTCGCGGTGATCACCTCGCCTCCGGAGAGCCTGACGCCCCTGGCCTCCCTTCCCTTAAGGACGATGCTGTCCACCTCCGCCTGCAGGCGCAGTTCCGCCCCGTTGTCCCGGGCGATGCGCGCCAGGGCCTTGGGGATGGAGACCATCCCTCCTCGGGGATAGTAATAGCCCATGTGTCCCATATAGGTGATGAGGGCGAAAAGCCCCATGCAGCGGTGGGCGGGGAGGCCGGCGTAGAGATTCTCCCAGCCGAAGATGAGCTGCGTGCGGGGGTCGGAGAAATAACCCTTGACGAACCTCTCCAGGTTGTTGAGGCCCATCTTGAGGTTCACGGGTATGGCCCGTACCAGGGCTCCGGTGTCCACCAGCTTCGCCAGGCCGGTGATCTTGGTGAGGTTCCTTATCTCCGGCATGGGCTTGGCGGAGACGGCGGTGAGGAGGTCCTGCACTTTGGCCATGTCCCGGCAGTAGCGGTAATAGCCGTCCACGTCCTGGGGGGCGAGCTGTCTCACCACCTGTGCCATCTCGTCCACGTCCCGGGGCAGGGCGACGTCGGTCCCGTCCTCGAAATAGACCTGGTATACGGGATCGATGAGGTCCCACTGCAGATAATCCTCAAGGCGCAGGTCCAGGAGCTCGAATAGCTTATAGTAGAGCTCGTGCCCGATGACGAACACCGCTCCCACCTCGGGCTTGAAGCCCTTGACGTCGTAATTGGAGCAGCAGCCCCCCACGCGCTCCAGCCTTTCCAGCACCAGCACCTTGAGGCCTTCCTTGGCCAGGATAGAGGCGGCGGTCAGGCCCCCCACTCCCGCTCCCACGATGATGGTGTCGTAAACGTAAGACATCTTTCCGCCCTCCTCAGATGAAGACCCTGAACGGCATCTCGCGCAGTTCGAAGAGGTTCTTCTTGATCCGCCGCTGCTGCTCCTCGTCGAGGCGCAGGGCCCATGCGGCGCCCAGCAACGCCCCCGCCAGGAAGAGCAGGATCTTCAGGGCTGTGGACGGGTCTTTGTGATGACGGCGTTCCTTCATCGGCAGCCTCCCGCGTTCGGCCCCCTCCTAGGACGCCTGCTCATGATAATAACCTTTTTGCACGCAAGATGCATCATGTGTTCGCTCTTCCCTCCCCGCGACGCCGGACAACATCCTCCGCCCGCCGGTGTTCCGGAACAGCGGCCTGGACCTCGAAGGTCAGCTCCAGCGCTGTGCTCGGTTCGGTGAAACCCGCGTGTTCACTCCAGTAGAGGACCGGCCAGCCTTCCGCCAGTGCGATCTTTCTCAGTCCCCTCTGGGGGTTCACCGCCACCGGATGGCCCACCGCCCTCAGCAGCGGGAGGTCGGGGACGCTGTCGGAGTAGAAATAACAGTCCGCGAGATCGACCCCCCGCGACGCCGCGTATCCCCTGGCCAGATCGGCCTTGCCCTCCCCGTAGGGAAGGGGGCGCTCGAGCTCGTCGGTGAGGTAACCGTCCCTCACCGGGGCCTTGGCGGCTATCTTGTCGTCGGCTCCCAGCTGTACCCTCACCTTCTCGCACATGTATTCGCCCGCGGCGGTGGCGATGACCGTGAGGTGACCGCGCTCCCGGTGCTCGGCTATGCGTTCCGCCCCCTCCCGGAAGAGGCGGGGCATCACGCATGCCTCGTAGGCCTCGTCGAGCATGCGCACCAGCTCCTCTATGGGGTATTTCCCGCACTCCCGGAAAGTCCAGCGGTACACCTCTTCGCGCGGAAGGCGGTTAAGGCGGTAGAGGGTAGTGAACTTCACCGCCTTCCAGATGGCCTCCAGCCCCAGGAGCCTCTTCTTCACCATGTACAGGACCACCAGGTTTCCGTTGGCGCCGTCCAGCAGGGTGTGGTCGAGGTCGAAAAAGGCTATGGGTCGAGACTGCATGTGATCTCCTTTTTTTCTAGAGAGCGTATGCGTGCCAGGCCTGGACCTCGCTGCGCTCCGTCCAGGCACTGGACACCGCAGCGCCTGCGGCGCTGTCGCTTCCGCGATGCAGGCTTTCGATGGAGAAATGATAACACCCGGCCCCCCGTGCACCGGCACCGTAGCGCCTCCAGCGCTGTCGCTTCCGCGATGCAGGCTTTCGACTGAGAAATGATAACGCCCTGCCCCCGTGCACCGGCACCGTAGCGCCTGCGGCGCTGTCGCTTCCGCGATGCAGGCTTTCGATGGAGAAATGATAACACCCGGCCCCCCGTGCACCGGCACCGTAGCGCCTCCAGCGCTATCGCTTCCGCGATGCAGGCTGCCGTTCAGCACCGGATGACGCCGCGCCCCCATTTCGGTCGGCACCGCTGCGCATCCCCGCGATCGTCTTCCTGCAAAGGGACTGCCGTCAATTTCCATCATATGGTGAACACTATCTTGATCGCTTTCTCGCGGCCCTTGTTGAGGGCGGTATCCAGAGCCTTCGGCCACTCGTCCAGGGTGAAGCGGTGGGTGATGAGATGCGAGAGGTCGGCCCTGCCCTCCGCGAACAGCTTCAGGGCCAGCTCGAAGGCATGCATCCTCTCCCCCTCCACCTCCTCGCTCCCGTAGACGTAGATACCCCGGAGGGTGAGCTCCTTGAGCCATACCGGCGTCCAGTCCACCTTCCTGACGGGGCTGATGCCCAGTAGGTTGTAGGTGCCCGCGTGGGCGAGCACGCGCAGCGAGAAATCCAGGGTCTCCGTGGACCCCACGGCGTCGAACACCCGGTCCACTCCGCCGATGAGGATGGGCTTGGCCATGAGGGGGGTGTACATCTTAGCTCCCGTCAGCTCCGCCACGCGCCGGTAGGTCTTCTTTCCCCCGGGCCTGATCACTTCCTCCACCCCCATGCCCTTCGCCACCTCGCTGTGGAAGGGGTCCAACTCCACGCCCAGGATGCGCGCGTCCGGGTGGAGGGCCTTGACGGATGCTATAGTGCACAGCCCCATAACGCCGAGCCCGATCACCATCACCGTCTCTCCGGGACGCATGCGGTTCCCAACCACCATGTGCAGGGCTACCGCGAAGGGCTCCGTGAGCACCGCGTTCTCGTCGCTCACGTTCTCCGGCACCCTGTAGAGCTGGTCGGCATGGGCCACCCCCATCTCGCTGATGAATCCGGGTACCCCCGCGGTGTTGCCCACGAACATCCCCGCCGCCAGCTCTCCCTCCGTCCAGTTCTCGCATATACCGTGGCTCCCGTCCGCGCATACGCGGCAGGGAGGGTCGATGCGCCGCTGCCGGCATCCCAGGGCGGGCATCACCGTCACCCTGTCCCCCACCTCGAATCCCTCGACCTCCTCCCCTTTCTCCGCTATCTCGCCGCACACCTCATGTCCGATGACGAAGGGGAAGGAGGCGAAGGGCTGCAGGGTCAGGCTCTCGTGGCACTTCACGATGCTGAGGTCGCTGCCGCAGAAACCCGCGAGCTTCGGCCTCACCTTGACCCAGTCGGGTCCCGGCAGCCCCGGCTCCTCCACCTCCCGCACCCGGGCTGGGGCCAGCCGCGAGGTGAGGACCTCGGGCCGGCGGTCACAGAGAGCCCCCGTGAGCAGGTATTTCGGTATGCTGTACTCGAAGGTGAGCGCCTTCATCCTCTCCCCCTTTCCGCCCCGCACGCCGACGGCATCACTCGCCTCGGACCTCGCCTTCGACGCACGGGACAACCCTCACCGGATCCCGTTCCGGCGATCTCCCGTCTCCCCGTCCATCCTCGACGCCTTGACGGCCATCTCACCCTGCACGGCGCCGGGCTAGGAGCGGGGAAGACTCCCCGTCCGTCTTCCGCTCTCGATCCCGCCGGCCCGGCTCCGTAATCCGAACGTATCCGCCGTCGACTCCCGCCGCGAGACGGTCTCCTCACTGGCCCTTGAACTCCGGGGGGCGCTTCTGTAGGAAGGAGGTTATCCCCTCCATGACGTCGGCGGTGCTCACCGCGATCCCCTGCATGGAGGCCTCCATCTCCAGGCAGGTCTCCAGGTCCGACTCAAAGGAGCGGTTGAGCATGCGCTTGATCATCCCGATGGCGCGCGTGGGCCCGGTGGCCAGTTTCCGCGCCTCCTCCATGGCCTCCTCCATGAGGCGCTCGTGGGGCACCACCCGGCTCACCAATCCCAGCTCCAGCGCGCGCCGGGCGTCCACGGGCTCGCCCGAGAACATCAGCTCCTTGGCCCGCGAGAGCCCTACCAGGCGCGGCAGGAAGAAGGTCCCGCCCGCGTCCGCCACCAGCCCGCGGCGCACGAATATCTGGATGAAGCGCGCCTTCTCGGAGGCGATGAGGATGTCGCAGGCGAGGGCGAAATTGCAGCCCGCGCCGGCGGCGTCCCCGTTGATGGCCCCGATGACCGGCTTCTCCATAAGCGCCAGGGACCTGATGCAGCGCGAGTAGATATGGGTGGAAAGCCGCATGCCCATGGGGGTGTGGGCGTCCGCCCTCGCGCCTCCCCCCGTGAGGTCGGCCCCGGTACAGAACCCCCTGCCCTCGCCGGTGATCACCACCGCCCTGGCGTCGTCGTCCTGGTGCAGCTCCTCGAAACGCTGGATAAGGGCATAGAGCATGTTGTAGTTGAAGGCGTTCATCTTCTCCGGCCGGTTCAGGGTTATTACCTCCACCTGTCCCTCGCGCCGGAACAGGACCTCTTCCATGTCTCCCTCCTTGTTCGCCGCCGCTGCCTCATACTCTTCCCGGGCCGGCCCCGGACCCCTCCGCTGGCACCGGGGTTTCCGTCCTCAGACCTCCTCGACCCTCCCGGAGTCCCGGGGGACGAGGGCGAGAAGATCGGGGCCCAACAACCTCTGTACCGCTTCCCTGATCTCCCGTGCCGTGTTGCGCAGGAAGTCCATGGACTGCCCCAGGGGATCGTCTATGCTGAAACGGTGGTCGTAGAGGTGGAAGTAATGCAGGAAAAAGGACTGCAGCCTGGCGTTGAGCCCCGCTCCCCCCACCAGCTCCTCGAGACCCTCGATATGCCGTATCCATCTCCTCAGCTCGCGCAGTCGTTTTTCGGGGTCCCGCTCGTCCAGGCCGCGCCCCTTCACCTCACCCTGCAGCACGAACTCCTTGAGGGTGAACACCCTGTCCACCGCCTCCTGATGGCGGGTCAGGAGGCGGGAGCTGTTGTGCATGGCCATAGCGAGGATGAGATCCGACTCCGCAATGTCCTCCTCCTCAAGAGGCCTCGCCCTGTGCCCGGAGACGTCGAGGCCCAGGGACCGCATCACCTCCACCACTTCAGCGGGAGGGGCCTCTCCCGGCACCGCCTCCAGCCCTGCGGAGGCCAGCCGGACCTCGCATCCGCCGTTGCGCCCGGCCAGCAGAGCACGGGCGAAGGCCTCGGCCATGGCGCTGCGGCAGATGTTTCCCGTGCACACGAACAGTATCTTCAAGCGTTCCGTCCTCGTGATCCCTCTCCCCGACGCGCCCCGCCTCTCACCGGGTGCTCGTTCCTTCTCCTTCCTCCGCTATTATCGCCTGCCGCGGCCGCGCGCTCAACGTTCGCCACCTGTGGCGCGGCTGCAGGCCGTCGCCCTCCGCCGCTCCGGGGTCAGCGAGCGGCCCATGTCCGCCGCGGCCGCGACCGTCCTGCGCGGCGGGCGGAGCTCACCGTCCGCCCCCCTTTCCCGCCAGGGAGAGGGCCGCCTCCCATCCCGTCTGTACCGCCTCCAGCAGCCGCGCGGGCTCGACTTCGTCGCCCACCTCCACGGTGGCCAGCCCGGCGGAGCGGGCTTTCTCCGCCAGCTCCCGCTCCGGCCGGGAGCCCACCGCCCACACCACGGCATCGGCCTCCATCTCCCGCTCCTCTCCCCGCATGGAGACCGTCACCGCGCCCTCTCGGACCTCCTTCACCCTTGCCGAGAGATAGAGTTCGCCGCGCTCTCTCAACTCGCGGTGCAGGAAGTATCCGTGGGAGGTGGCGGGCAGCACGGGAGGCTGGTCCCTCTCCTCCACCACCGTGACCGCGCAGCCCCTGGAGATGAGGTAATGGGCCGTCTCCATGCCCACGGGTCCAGCCCCCACCACCAGGACCTTGCCGCGCACCTGGCGCCGCCCGAGCAGCACCTCCCTCGCCTCTGCGTTCATCTCCAGGTCCGTCCCCGGGAGCGGGGGGATGAAGGGTAAGGCGCCGCAGGCCGAGACCACCCCCGCCCAGTCCCGCTCGGAGAGTATGCCCTCGTCCGCCTCCCGGCCCGTCTCCACCTCGATGCCTAGGGAGCGCAGCCTCCGTATCGCCCACTGCAGCCATTCCGCCAGGGACTCCTTGCCGGGAGGACGGGCGGCGGCCCGCAGCTGCCCGCCGGGCGAGCTCTCCCTCTCCACGATCCTCACCGCGGATCCCCTCTCCCCCAGGGTCATGGCGGCCTGCAGTCCGGCCGGGCCCGCGCCCACCACCAAATAGGGCCCTCCACCCCTGCCGGTCGCCCTCCTCTCCTCCGCCTCCCGTCCGCAGGCGGGGTTGATGGTACAGGTCACCGGCTTGAGCTCGAACATGAGCCTCTCTATGCACCCCTGATTGCAGGAAAGACAGAACCTGATGTCCTCGAACCGGCCTTCGGCCGCCTTGGCAAGGAAATGCGGGTCGGCGAGATGCTGTCGCCCGAAGGCCACCATGTCCGCCTTGCCCCGTGCCAACACCTCGCCGGCGATGCGGGGATCGTGAAGCTTTCCCACCACTATCACCGGGATCCCGACGTGCTCCCGTATGGCCGCGGCGCGCTCCACGTTTATCCCCGCCTGGTGATGGAACCCGGGGCAGGTGGGGTTGCCGGGCGAGTCGTAGACGCCGCAGGAGACGTGCAGCGCGTCCACCCCCTCCGCCACCAGCGAGGGCAGCAGGGGCAGCAGGTAGTCGAGGTCGTAACCGCCCTTCAGGAGCTCCGCCGACGAGAGTCGGAAGATCACCGGGAAGCCCGGCCCCACCTCGCGCCGTACCTCCCTCACCACCTCTCTGGCGAAACGCATCCTCCCCTCGCCGCTTCCGCCATAACCGTCCTCGCGCCGGTTGGAGTAGGGGGAGATGAACTGGCTGATGAGGTAGCCGTGGGCGCCATGTATCTCCACCGCATCGAAACCGGCCTCGCGCGCTCTGCGGGCCGCGGCGGCGAAGGAGCGCGTAAGCTCCTCTATCTCCGCCACGCTCAGCTCCCTGGGGACCTGTCCCAGGGCGCGGCTGGGCAGCGCGGAAGGCGCCACCGGCTGCTCGCCGATCACCGCCGGGAAGGTCTCCCTCCCCGCGTGGTGGAGCTGCGCCGCCACCGCCGCGCCCCTGCGCTTCACCGCCGCCGCAAGCGCCTCCAGGCCCGGCAGGAAGGAATCGTCATAGATGCCCAGCTCGGAGAGGAAGCCCCTGCCTGAGGGGTGCACCGCGCACACCTCGGTGATGATCAGCCCCGCTCCCCCTTCCGCCCGGCGTTCCAGGTAGGTGAGGAGGCGCTCGGTGACCGTGCCCGACGTCGAGCCGTACCCCGTGCCCATGGCCGGCATCACCGCGCGGTTGCGCAGTCGCAGGCCGCCGATGCGGACCTCGTCCCACAAGGACACGCCCATGCGTCTCGCCTTCACCCTCTTCCCCGCCCAGCTTTCAGGCGGATATCTCCCTTCCGCCGTCGATGAGGATCACCTGGCCGGTCATGTACCTGGAGGCGTCGGAGGCCAGGAAGATGGCCAGCCCCACCATCTCCTCGGGCTCGGCCATCCGCCCCAGGGGGATGGAATTGAGGGCCGCCTGCAGGATGGCCTCGTTCCCCCACAGGGCCTGGCTGAAGTGGGTCTTCACCAGTCCGGGGGCGATGGCGTTCACCCTCACCCCCTTCGGCCCCCACTCCTGGGCGAAGACCTTGGTGAGCATGTTCACCGCCGCCTTGGACATGGAATATACGCCCAGGAAGGGCGTGGGACAGAAAGCGGCCTCGGAGGAGACGTTGATCACGGAGCCGGAGCCTTTTTCGCACATCACCTTCCCCACCTGCTGGGTGAGGAAGAACACCCCCTTCACGTTCACATCCATGATCTTGTCGTAAGCCGGCTCCTCCACTTCCGCGGTGCCGCAGAAGATGGGATTGGTGGCGGCGTTGTTCACCAGGATGTCTATTGTGCCATATTTTTCCAAAGTGCCCTCTACCAGCCGCCGGATACCCTCCATATCGCCCATGTGGGTGGGGATGACGTAGGCCTCTCCTCCCGCGGCCTCGATCCCCGACTTCACCTTCTCCAGGTCCTCCGCCTTGCGGCTCGCCAGGACCACCTTGGCGCCCATCTCCGCGTATCCCTCGGCTATGGCACGCCCTATGCCCCGGCTGCCTCCCGTGACGATGGCTATCTTTCCCTCCAGGGAGAACTGCTCGCGGTACATCTGTGGTTACCTCCTTCTCGCCATACCTACCTGCGCGCCCCGCCGGTGCGCTTGAGAGGATTCTACCACCGTTGCGACCTCGCTGCATGGGAGGGGGGCATCCCGGCGGGGGCGGGACCGCCGCGCCCGTATCGGGCGATGCGCTTGTCCTCCATGCCGGAGGGCGTCTCGGGTCCTCGTGCACGGACCTCCGGCCATGTCGTACAATAGGACCCGACAGAGGCGGCGGAGAGGGAGGTCTCTCCGTCAAGCGATGGAGCTTCCGGCGGCCGGATGCCCGAGTCGCGGAAACGAGGCGGGCGGAGCGGCAAAGCCGGCTTTTCGCGATCGCACGGGCACGGGAACGAGCACGGGAGACACCGCGCCGGGGACACGGGCGGCATGAGGATTTCGGAACGGAGGGGAATGAGAACTCCCGCGGGCAGGGTCGCGGCGCTTTGGCTGCTCTTCGCGGCAGCGGTCTTCATACTTTCCCCGGCCCTCTTTCCGGACACCGTACGCTCGCAACCCGCCTATTCCTACGACTCCTTCCACACCGAGATCGAGGTATCCCGCGACGGCTCGGTGCTGGTGCGCAACCGTGCCACCTACTCCTTCCAGGACGACTCGGGATGGGTGGGCATCTCAGTGCCCGCCGCCTACGGCAGGGTCACGGAGGGCAGGGTGCTGGCGGGCGACGGATCGGAGCTGCCCCGGGAGAGGTGGGACTACGAGGAGGACGATGCCGGTTACACCCTCTGGTGCCTGGTGGAAGGAACGAGCCCCACCGCCACCTTCATCTACGAATACAGGTTGCGGGGCGCGCTGAGCACGGAGCCCGAAAAAGTCGGGCTGGAGGACTGGTTTGCCGTTCCCTCCGAGAGGAGCTCCCCCATAAGGCAGACCTCCGTGACCATCCGCCTGCCCGCAGGCCTGCAGGCCTCGGATATAGAGCTGCGGACCACCCCCTACGATTACGCGGGGGAGATAAGCGCCAGGATCCAGGGCGACGACATGGCCATCGTGGAGGCAGACTGGCTGGACGCCTCCTCTTCCTACTCCATCGACTGTTACTGGCCCTCCAGGGTCATGGACCAGGGAGGCCTTGACTCCGGTTTCCCGGCGACCGCCGAGAAGAGCTGGGAGTTCGAGCGCTTCGACGTGGACATCACCCTGCACCCGGACTCCACCTACACCGTGCGGGAGACCCAGGTGGTCAACTTCCACGGCAGCTTCAGCTGGCTCAACCGCGACCTGAGCACCTCCTACGCCTCCTTCGGCGAGGGACGCACCTACGGGCGGGTGAGGGTGCGGGACATCGCCGTCTTCGATCTGGAAGGCAACCCCTACGACCGGAGCTCCTGGAGCGTGGAGGACTACAGCGGCGGAAAAACGGTGCGCATCCAGTTCGAAGCGCGCGACGAGCAGAGGGGCTGGATCATCGAGTACCGCATGAGCGGCGCCTTCATCTTCGCGGAGGACTACGACCGCCTGTACTGGAACGCCGTCTCCATAGACCGCGAGGTCCCGGTGAAGTCCTCGGCCATAACCGTCCACCTCCCGCCCGGCACGGACATGGGCTCCGTGCGGGCCACCCAGTACCTGGACATCTACAGCCCGCCCTCCACCTACGACTCCGAGGTCGAGGGGAACGAGCTGCGGTGGAGGGTGAGGGACATCGCGCCCCACACCACCTTCACCATAGACGTCGCCCTGCCCAAGGGAACGGTGAAGGTGCCCTGGCAATACGGCAGGACCTGCGGCATCGCCGTCACGGCCTCCTCGGGAGCCCTACTAGCGGGGGTGTTCGTGTTCATGATCCTGCTGTGGTGGCGCAGGGGGAGGGACCTGGGGAGGACGGGCACCGGCATGGTGCGCTACGATCCCCCGGAAGGCATGACCCCCGCCATGCTGGGGATGCTGGTGCGCGAAAAGCCGCGCGTGGAGGACATCACCGCCACCATCGTGGACCTCGCCCGCCGGGGATACCTGAAGATAAAGGAGGCGGAAAAGCGCTCTCTCATCCGGGTCACCGAATACGCCTTCCAACGCCTCAGGAAAGACCTTTCCGACCTCCTGCCCTACGAGAGGATGGTGTTGGAGGGACTCTTCGCGTCCGGGGACTTCGTGGAGGAGAAGGACCTCAAGGACAGTTTCTACGTCCACGTCAGGGGCATCCTCTCCGGGGTACGCCAAGAGGTCATGTCGCGGGGTCTCTTCGTGCACGACCCCGAAAGCGTGCGGAGATCCTACTATCTCGGCGGGTCTCTCCTAGCCCTGCTTCCCGCCGCTGCGGCCCTGCTGTCGCCGATCTGGGTGGACCCGGGCTGGTTCCTGGTCCTCCTCTTCTCCTTTCTTCCCATGGGAGCGCTGGTGGCCTTCGTGGGGCGCTTCATGCCGCGGCGGAGCCCCGAGGGGTCACGCCTCTACGAGCACGCCATGGGTTGGCGTGATTTCACCGTCACCGCCGAGGGCGAGGAGCTGGATAGCATGACCCCGGAGAACTTCCAGGCCGGCCTGCCCTATGCCATGGTGCTGGGCATCACCGAGGCCTGGGCGCAGAAGTTCAGGGACATCTACACCTCGCCGCCGGAGTGGTTCAGCGGCGCGTCGCCCACCTTCAGCGCCGTCTACCTCGCCTCCTCCCTGGACCGCATGACCGGACGGCTCAACTCCACCCTCACCTCTTCTCCCAGCTCCTCGGGTTCGGGGGGAGGAGGCGGAGGCTTCGGGGGCGGTTCCTCCGGCGGCGGTTTCGGAGGCGGCGGCTCCTCCGCGGGATGACCCCGGAATCGCGGCGCAACCGCTTGCGCGCCCCCCGGCTGCGGCCCTGCATACGGAATCGGGGACGGACATGAGGCCCACGGACCCATGCGGAGCGCGGTCAAACTCTATCGGGCATCGCCGCAAGACCATGATGCAGGAGTGGTGACGATGGAGAGGCCGAAGGCGGCTGCGCACAGGGGTATCTGATTTCCCCATCGGCCTTTATGGGCTCCCGCCGTCCTTTGCCGACCTTATGGCAGGAGCACGGCCGACGAGCTGTCAGGGCGGCTTTTCGTGGCGGAGCGCCACGCGGGCAACGGCCTCCGGGCCCTGGCTCCGCAGCCGGCACCGCCCGATCGTGCCCCGTGTCTTCGGTTGAGCGAGGCTCACTCGTGCTCGTGCCCGTGCTCGTGGGGATGGCTGTGGGTATGGGTGTGCGGGTGCTCGTGGGCGTGGGCGTGCGCCGCTTCCGCTTGCAGCCTCACCGCTTCCTCCACCGCGTCCTCGGTCCTCTCCAGGGCCCGCGAGAGCGTCTCCCGCACCCCCGAGAGGGCGGTTGCCAGTCCCTCCCAGCCCAGGTTGCCGGCCAGCGCCTCGTACTGCGAGAAGGCCTCCTCCTCGTCCCGCATGCGGCGCAGCGCTTGGCGCAGGGCCACCTTGAGCAGCAAAGGCGATCTGTCATCGTGTTCACTCATGGCATGAGTATATACCAACGCATGCCCGCTCATGAACAGGATGACCTGACCGTGGCTGTTACGGGCGCGGATTAGGGGGTAAAATCTAGTTTGACCGCACGGCTGTCGGCCCGGATACGGAGAATCGGGTAGAGCGCAATGCCGCCATCTCGGGGCAGCGGTGTTGCTGATTCGGGGCACGGGATATACGGGCCATGCATGCCTCCCCCGCGGGCACCGCCCGCCCTAGCGGGGACGGCAGTCCGCCCGGCGCGCCCTCACGGCAGCGGGGTGCGGTAAGCAGTTCGGCGATACGGGAAAGATACGTGTGAAGGGGGTAGATAGCATGAACATCGGTGAATGGCCGACGCGCTGGGCCGCCAGGTATCCCGACGAGCCGTATATAAAATACGGGGACCTCACCCTGACCAAGGGGGAGTTCAACGCCCGCATCAACCGCCTGGCCCACGCCTTCCAGGACATGGGTATAAGGAAGGGGGACCGCTTCGCCGCCCTCCTCGCCAACAGCCATGTATTCCTGGAGGTGCTCATGGCCCTCAACAAGCTGGGCGCCATCATGGTCCCCCTCAACTTCCGCCTCGCGGTGCCGGAGCTGGAGTACATCCTCAACGACTCCTCGCCCCTCGGCCTCATCTATTCCCCGGAGTTCGCCGCGGCCGCGGAGGAGCTGCGGGGCAAGGTCCCCTCGCTGCGCGTGTTCCTGCGCGAGCTGGAGGGCGGAAACGAGAACGACCCCCTCTACGAGGAGTGGACGGCGGGCAAACCCGAAGAGGAACCCGAACCCGACGCCGAGGTAACCCTGGACGACATCCAGTTCATCATGTACACCTCGGGGACCACGGGCAAGCCGAAGGGGGCGGCCATCCTTCACGGCAACACGCAGTGGAACGCCATCAACTCCATCCACATGTACGCCTTCGACTCCGGCGACATCAGCATCGCCTGCGCCCCTCTTTTCCATATCGGCGGGCTTGCCGTCTCCGCCTTCCCCGCCCTCTACGTGGGGGCGAAGGTGGTCATCCAGCGTTTCTTCAACCCCGTGGAGACCCTCAAGCTCATCGAGCAGGAGAAGGTGACCTTCATGTTCGGCATCCCGGTGATGTTCCTGCTCATGACCCAGGTGCCGGAGTTCGAGACCACCGACTACTCCAGCGTGCGCTTCTTCATCGCCGGCGGGGCTCCCTGCCCGCGTTCCCTCATCGAGACCTGGCTCAAGCACGGCATCACCTTCAACCAGGGCTACGGGATGACGGAGACCGCCACCGCCATCACCGCCCTGCGCACCGAGGACGCCCTGCGCAAGCTGGGATCCTGCGGCAAGCCCGTCTTCCACACCGACATCAAGATCGTGGACATGGAGGGCAACGAGCTTCCCCGCGGGGAGATGGGCGAGGTGTGGGTGAAGGGCCCCAACGTCATCCGCGAGTACTGGAAGCTCCCGGAGGCCACCGCGGAGTCCATCACCGACGGGTGGCTACACACCGGGGACATGGGGTACATCGACGACGAGGGCTACCTCTACCTCGTGGACCGGCGCAAGGACATGTACATCAGCGGGGGAGAGAACGTCTATCCCGCCGAGGTGGAGGACGTGCTCATGTCCTTCGACAAGATCGCCGACGCCGGGGTCATCGGCATCCCCGACGATAAGTGGGGAGAGGTGGGCCTGGCGGTGGTGGTGCCCACGCCGGGGGTCGAGGTCACGGAGGAGGAGGTCATCGCCTTCTGCCAAGGCAAACTGGCCAAGTACAAGATCCCTAAAAAGGTGGTCTTCGTGGAGGCGCTGCCCCGTACCGCCACGGGCAAGATCCTGAAGAAAGAGCTCAAGGCCCAGTTCATCCCGTAATAAAGGCGGCCGCGGAGGGATCGCACCGCGCGGGGGCGACAGCGCCGCAGGCGCCGCGGCTCCCCGCCGCTTCGGAGACTGCCCGTGTCGGAGCCCGGCACGCATGCATGCGGAGGACGGGGAGGAGCCGGGAGAGAGGCTTGAGGTCTGCCCCGTTCTTCCTGGCTGATTCCCGGCACGCATGCATGAGCAGAACGGACATGCGCCTCGGGTCCCCATATCCAGGCCGGGCAGCCGCGGGAAGGTACGGCGCGCTCCCGTCCCCCGTCATTTCCGGTGAGGACGTCATTCAGCCCACGCGCAGGTCCAGGTCCAGCAGCCAGAAGTCGGTGAGTCGGCCCTCCCTGTCCACCCCCGCCAGGAGGCAGTCCGCCACCTCGAACACCAACGCCGTCTCGCCGGAGATGGCTATACGCAGGGAGGCGGTTTCATCGTGCCAGAGGTATCTCGGCTCCGCCGGGAAAAAGGCCAGCTCCTCGGTATCCTCACCGGCGGGAAACGCGAGCACCCCGCGTGCGTCGGGGAGGGGCGGAGCCTCCGTGCCCTCGCTCTTCCACCTTCCCGTCTTCACGTAGGACTGCAGACCCACCAGCTCTCCTCCCTCGCCGTCCACCAGCACCACCAGCCTTCCCAGGCCGATGGTGCGCACGCGGGAGGGAGGTTTTTCCAGCCTCCTGAACTCCACCAGCTCCGGGAGGGGCTGGTAGATGTTCAAGCCGCGCGGCGGCTCCCGGTGGGTGAGCAGTGACACGCGGGGGTATTCCTCTTGCCGCACCTCCGTCCTCCTCGTCGGAGCGAAAGCCTCCTGCCCACAACATTCTCCCCTCACCCGCCGGCCCCTGGCAACACCCTCCCGTCCGGGGCGACCCGGAGGACCTCGGGTGCGCATTCCCCGTTTTCATGCCCTCTGCACGGGGTATGATATCTCCGATATCTCCGCTGCGGCGGCCACGGCGAAAGGACCCGAAAGGAGCTTCGAGATGGAAGAGGCGCTCAAGGCCCAGCATCATTACGCTCACGTCAACAACTTGCGTATGCATTACGTCGCCGCCGGCGAGGGCGCGCTGGTGGTGCTCCTGCACGGCTTCCCGGAGTTCTGGTATTCCTGGCGCCACCAGATACCCGTGCTGGCGCAGCGCTTCCGCGTGGTGGCACCGGACATGCGCGGCTACAACCAGACGGAGAAGCCGGTGGGGGTGGACAACTACCGCATCGGGGTCCTCATGGAGGACCTCGCCGGACTGATAAGGGAGCTGGGGGAGGAGAGGGCGGTCATCGTGGCCCACGACTGGGGAGGCGGGGTGGCCTGGCCCTTCGCCGCCCACTACCCCGAGATGGTGGAGCGCCTGGTCATACTTAATTGCCCGCCCCCCGCCGTGCTCATGCGCCACCTCATGAGCAACCGCGCTCAGCTGCGCCGCTCCTATTACATGTTCCTCTTCCAGATCCCGCTCCTTCCCGAGATGGCCCTGCGTGCCCGAAATTACGAGATGATCGAGCGAGCCTTCAGGGGATGGGCCATCGACAAGTCCGCCTTCAGCGACCGCGACATCGCCATGTTCAAAGAGGCCGCCGCCAAGCCCGGGGCGCTCACGGGAGGCATCAACTATTACCGCGCCGCCTTCCGCCAGTTCCTGCGCAACCCCCGCGGCGGCGGAGAGGGGCCCAAAGTGAGGTGTCCCACCCTGGTCATCTGGGGGGAGGAGGACAGGGCCCTGGGCAAGGAGCTCACCTACGATTTCCACCAGGAGGTGGAGGGGCCGCTGGAGATACGGTACATCCCGCGCTGCAGCCACTGGGTACAGCAGGAACGGCCCGAGGAGGTCAACGCCCTGATCATGGATTTCTTGGGTCACCCCTGCTGAAACGCCTGATGGTAGGCCGCCCATGGGGCATGCCGAGAGGGGACGGTCGGCGTTCGCCGACGCCGCGGCGAGCTTCCCCGCCAGGGCGGCAACAAAAAAGCCCCGGATTTCCCGGGGCCAGATCCCTGGTGTCGGAGGGGGGACTTGAACCCCCATGAGGAAGCTCCTCACTAGGCCCTCAACCTAGCGCGTCTACCGATTCCGCCACTCCGACCCGTTACGGTAAACCCGCCTTCAGCGGGAGGCCTGTTCGCCCTCCGCCGCCTCTCCGGGCTTGATCCTGCGGTTTCGGAAACCAGTATATACCTTCTGCCGGCGCGGGTCTATTATCTTCGAGGCGTAAAACACGTCCCTGGACACCCTCCCGAACTTTCCCACCACCTGCACCCTGTCGCCGTCGTCCAGGGGGGGAGGGAACCGGAAGCCGCGGTAGAACCACACCTTGGTGCTGCCCCCGTCGTCCTCGACGAGGTCGAAATTGATGTCGAAGGTGAGGGTCTTGGACTTGCGGTTGGCGCGCCGGGGCATGAGGGTGGGAAGGGGGTAGGTGGAGACGTTCAGGATTATCCCTCGCTTCGAGATCTTCGCCAACTCTCTCCTCCAACACCCAGGGGCCATGCCCCTCCGCCCCGCCCGGCATGACACTATTTTATCGTCAGTGCGCCGGGCGCGCTTGAGACCTCAGGTCGCGGCCTCGCCCTTCAGGAGCCCAGCCACCTCTTCCCATATGCGCACCGCGAGATCCGCCTTCGGCATGAGGTCCAGGCTCAACTCCCTGCCGTCGGCGAAGAGCAGCACCGCCAGGTTGTTGTCGGAATCGAACCCCGAACCGGGCGAAGACACGTCGTTCGCCACCAGCATATCCACCTTCTTCTCGCGCATCTTGGCGCGCGCTCTGGCGAGCAGCTCTCCGGTCTCGGCCGCGAAGCCCACCAGCACCTGCCCCTCCGCCTTCGCCTCCCCGAGCTCCGCGAGGATGTCCGGGGTGCGCACCAGCTCCAGCACCAGCCTCTCGCGCCCGCCCCTCTTTATCTTCTCGCTCTTCGCCTCCGCGGGGGTGAAGTCGGCCACCGCCGCCGCCATCACCACCACCCTGCACCGCGGCGCCCTCTCCATCACCTCGCGCCTCATATCCTCCGCCGTCTCCACCATCACCCTCTCCACCCCTCCGGGACAGGAGAGGGCGCTCGGTCCGCTCACCAGCTGCACCTCCGCTCCCATGCGCGCCGCCGTCGCGGCCAGGGCGTATCCCATCTTGCCGCTGGAGCGGTTGCCGATGAAGCGCACGGGGTCTATGGGCTCACGCGTGCCCCCGGCGGTCACCAGCACCGGCACCCCCGCCAGGACGCTCCCCATGCCCAGCACCCCGAGCACCGCCTCCACCACCGCCTCCGGCTCCGACATCCTCCCCGTACCCTCCTCTCCGCAGGCAAGGGGACCGCTCTCCGGGCCCACCACCGTGACCCCCCTCTTCCGCAGGGTCTCGAGATTGGACACGGTGGCGGGGTGCGACCACATCTCCCGGTTCATGGCCGGGGCCACCACCACCGGCGCACGGGTGGCCAGAAGGGTTGTGGACAGGAGGTCGTCGGCGAGGCCGTGGGCCATCTTGGCGATGATGTTCGCGGTGGCCGGCGCCACCACCACCACGTCCGCCTCCCTCGCGAGGTCGATGTGCTCCATGGGGGCCCCGCCCTCGGCGAAGAGGGCGAGGGCCACGGGGTTGGAGGTCACGGCGCGGAAGGTCGCCGGGCCCACCAGCCGCGCGGCGTTCTCGGTCATCACCACCTTCACCCGGAAGCCCCGCAGTACCAGACGGCGCGCCAGGTCGACCGCCTTGTAGGCGGCGATGCCGCCGCTGACGCCCATAAGGATGTTGTTCATGTCCGGATGGCCTCCGCCCGCCGTCATGGCGATGCCGGCCTTCACGCCGGCAGCCCGTGCCCCCTCGGGGGATCCGCCACGGATCGCCCTTTCCCGGGTTTTCCCGCCGCCCTGGACCGGCGCCGGGGAGGGTCCACTCTGTCCCCGGGGGACCGACGCCTCATTTCAGGCTCTCCTCCGGGAGCTCGTATTCCAACTTGTCCGCGGCGATCTCCTCGAGGGCGAGGGAGAGGGCCTTGTTGGACGCCGACCTTATCTGCGGTCCCGCGTCGTGCCCAAGCCCCTCGCCGAGGTGGCGGAAATAGTTGTTGATCTGCCTCGCCCGCTTGGCGGCGGTGATGGTAAGGCTGAACCTGGAATTGTCGATCCACTGCAACAGGTCGTCTATCTTCGTCTTCATCAACACGCCGGCAAAACCTCCCGTTATCGATTCTTATCCGCCTTCACCAGCGGACTCTCATCCTCATATATAGCACACAGCTCTTCCCTCGCGCGATGCAGATCGTCGTTTACCACCACGTAGCGGTATTCCTCGGCCGCCCTGCTCTCCTCCCTCGCGTTGCGCAGTCGGCGTTCCAACTCGCGGCCGCTCTCGGTGCCCCGACCCCGCAGGCGCCTTTCCAGCTCCTCCAGGGAGGGAGGCTTCACGAAGATCCCCACCGCATCCGGCACCTTCTCCCTCACCTGCCGCGCGCCCTGCACGTCGATCTCCAGGATCACGTCCCGGCCGCCCTCCAAACGCTCCATCACCTCGTCGCGCGGCGTGCCGTAGAGGTTTCCGTGCACCTCCGCCCACTCCAGGAACTCCCCACGGCCCGCCCGCTCGCGGAAGGTCTTTTCGTCCAGGAAGAAATAATGCACGCCGTGTCTTTCGCCCCTCCGGGGCCTCCTGGTGGTGGCGGATATCGACAGCCAGGCCGTGGGGTGCCGCCTCAGCAGCTCCTCGATGAGCGTGCCCTTTCCCGCTCCCGACGGTCCCGCGACGACAAAAAGACGTCCCCTGGGCATTGCCACTCCTGCGGGTTTTGCGGCTGCGGCGGCTGTTTGATGCGGCCTCTTGTTCCCGTATGGTTCAGGAGAACTTCTCCTTGAGGGCGCTGATCTGTTTGGGTCCGAGCCCCTTGACGCGTCGCGTGGTGCTGATGCCTATCTCCTCCATTATCTTCGCCGCCCGCAGCTTTCCCACGCCAGGGACCGACTCGATCACCGACTTCACCGTCATCTTGCCGTATATCTCATCATCCGCCTTCTTGAGGATGTCGCTCACCTTGAGCTTGCCTTCCTTGAGCCTTTTCTTGATCTCCGCGCGCTCCTTACGCACCCGCGCCGCTTTCTCTAGGGCCGCCTTGCGCTGTTCCGCCGTCAGTTCCGGGAGCTCCTGCTTGGCCATCTTAACCCTCCTCGAGTCAAAGCCAACCCTACAGCAACGGTCCTACCTAGTATAATCCCACCTCTACCGGCACACAAGCGGGCCGCCCCGCGACTCAACCTCCGTATCTGCTCCCGGGCGTGACCAGTTCCACGCCCTCCCGGCAGAGAGGACACTCCGCGGGGTCCCAGGCCTTCGCCTCCAGCTGCAGCAGCACCTTCTTGGGCACGCCGAAGTCCCTGTCACCGCCGCGCTCGATGAGGGCGGCCAGTCCCCGCACCTCGGCTCCCGCCCCCCGCACCAGCTCCATGACCTCGCCCACCGACCCCCCCGTGGTGATGACGTCCTCCACCACCAGGACCCCGGCTCCCGCCGGTATGGCCTGTCCGCGGCGCAGCGCCAGCTTCCCTTCCCTGCGCTCGGCGAAGAGCATGCGCCTGCCCAGGGAGAGGGCCACCATGTAGCCGATGATGATGCCCCCCAGCGCCGGGCTGACCACCAGGTCTATGTCTTTCTTCTCGAATCCCTTGGCCAGTGCTCCGGCCAGGCTCTCCGCGAGGTGGGGATGCTGCAGCACCAGGGCGCACTGCACGTAGGTGTCGCTGTGCAGCCCCGAGGTGAGGAGAAAATGTCCCCTCTGCACCGCCCCCTCCCGCTCGAAGATCTCCATCACCTCAGCCGGGTTCATATCATCTCCCCCTTTCCGTGCCTTTCGGTCCGTTCCTGGCTCCCCGCGCCCCCTCCGTCCGCCTGCTCTCCGAAGCCTCCGCGGTGCGCCACGCCCACCAGCCCGGCTACGCCGGCGATCCCCTTGCGCGAGAGGAAGTCCGCGATGCCCTCCGCGACGGCCAGAGGAGCCCAGGGGTCCACGAAGTTCAGGGTGCCGACCGCCACCGCGCTCGCCCCCGCCATGATCAGCTCCACGGCATCCTCCCAGCCCCAGATGCCCCCCATGCCGATGATGGGGATGTCGACGCTCGCGAACGCCTCCCACACCGCGAGCACCGCCACGGGGTGTATGGCCGGTCCCGACAGCCCCCCCGTCGCGTTACCGAGTCCGGGCACCCCTTTCTCTATGTCTATGGCCATGGCCGGCAACGTGTTGACCAGGCTCAGGCCGTCCGCCCCCGCCCGCGCCACCGCGGCGCACATGCCCTTCATGTCCGCCGTGCGCGGGGAGAGCTTGACGAACAGCGGCAGATCGCAGCGCTCCTTCACCCTGCTCACCAGCCTGGCCGCGTCTTCGGCGCTCGCGGAGAAATGCATCCCCCCTTTCCTCACGTTGGGGCAGGAGATGTTCAGCTCCAGCGCCGCCGCCAGGCCCGCGGCGCACACCTCTCCCGCCACCTTTGCGTATTCCTCCTCGCTGAAACCGGCCACGTTGACCCATACCGGGACTCCCATCCCCGCCAGCCAGGGCAGATCCCGTTCCAGGAAGACCTCGAGGCCGGGGTTCTCGAGCCCGATGGAGTTGAGCATGCCGCAGGGGGTCTCCCACAGGCGCGGCGGGGGGTTTCCGGCGCAGGGACGCAGGGTGACGGACTTGGTGATGATTCCGCCAAGGCCGCCGGGGTCCATCCATTCCGCGTACTCCCTGCCGTTTCCCCAGGTGCCGGAGCAGACCAGCACCGGGTTTCGCATGCGGATACCGGCTATCTCCGTGCCCAGCAGGGCCTCCATCTCACCTCGCCCCATCGCCTTGCCCCGATCGCCGCGCGGGGGCGTCCTGGAACCTCTCCCAGTCCAGCTCGCCTGCGAAGAACACCGGGCCGTCCCTGCAGGCGGCAAGGTAGGAACCGCCGCCCCCCTCCGCCGGAACCGCGCATCCCCTGCAGGCCCCCACCCCGCAGGCCATGCGTTCCTCCACACTCACCTGCGTGCGCTCCAGCTCCTCCTCGCCGAGGCCGCCCACCAGCCCGGAGAGCATCTCCCGCGGCCCGCAGGCGTACAGGGCCGCCCCGGGGCGTCCCCCGCTCTCACGGAGCAGCTCGAGGACCGTGCCCCGGTATCCCGCGCTCCCGTCCCGGGTGGCCAGGTCGAGTCGGCATTCCATCGCCAGGAGCTCCGGGAGGGTTCCGTAATCTCCGGCGCCCTCCACCCCCCAGTATAGCGAGAACCGAAGCTTCCGGCCGCGCATGACGCGGGCCAGGAAGCGCAGGGGCGCGATTCCCGCTCCCCCCGCCACCAGCAGGTGCTCCCTCGCGCCCTCGAGGACGGCAAATCCCCTTCCCAGCGGCCCCAGGAGGTCCAGGGTCTCGCCCGCCTCCCGTGCGCACAGCCACCTCGATCCCGCCCCCGCCGGGCGCACCAGGAGCGCCAGCTCGCCGCTACTCGACACGGTGAGGCTGAAGGGCCGCCTAAGGATGCGGCCGTCGCCTCCGCACAGCACGTGCAGGAACTGGCCGGGAACGGCCTCCAGGTCGCGCGGCAACTCCAGGACCAGCTCGGTGGCGCAGCCGAAGAGGTTCTTCTCCGCGATGGCGACCCGGTATCTCGCCGGCAACCCTCAACGCCCCCCCGCTCTCCCGGCGGCGGGCAGATATTCCGAGAGCGCCCTGGCCTCCCGCGGCGTCGTGGCGGCCTCCCTCAGTCCCAACGCCAAGGCCATGGCCGCCTCCATGCTGGTGACGCAGGGAACGCCGTACCGCACCGAGGCCTCGCGGATGTAGAAACCGTCGCAGTGGGGATGCCTGCCGCGCGGGATGTTCACCACCAGGCTCACCTCGCCGTTGCGTATGTGGTCGAGGATGTTGGGGCGCCCCTCGCGCAGCTTGCACACCGTCTCCACCTCCAAGCCCGCCGCGGAGAGGGTGTGCGCCGTTCCCCGCGTGGCCATGATGCGGTATCCCGCCTGCACCAGCTCCCTCGCCAGCAACACCGCCCGGCGCTTGTCGCGGTTGGCCACGCTGAGGAGTGCCGCGCCCCCGAGTCTTGGACGTATCCCCAGGCTCACCAGGGCCTTGCCCAGGGCGGTCCCGTAATCCGGCGCCGTGCCCATCACCGACCCCGGGGTGCGGCGCGGTGACGTCGGCAGGATGTCCGCGTCCGCGAGGTCTCCGCCGGGGGGCAGGGGAACGCGTACCGACACCCGCGCATGCGCCTCTTCGGCGACCGCGCCCTCCTCGCCGAGCAGAGCGCAGATCCCCAGGTACGCCAGCGGCACGCCGGAAGCCCTCTCCAGGAAGGAGAGGTCCTCCGAGGCCCCCGGCTCCGCCGACCATATCCTCATCCCCTCACCGTCGGCCGCCAGGCGAAGGGAGAGATTGCCCCTCCAGCCCAGCGCCTCCACGGCCCCGCGCGCCAGCCCCGCCGCCAGCAGCCTCTGCTGCGTGGTGAGGGATACGGGCGGAAAGACCGCCATGCCCTCGCCGGGCGACAACCCTGCGGCGCCGAGCTGTTCCCACACCAGGGCCGCCAGGCAACCCCGCAGGCCTCCCACCGCCTCCACCCTCACCTCCCGCGTCTCCTCGTCGAGGGAGCGCCAGAGGGTCCGCGCCCCCATCTCCGACGCCAGCCTCTCCGCTTCCCGGGGCGTGAAGGCTATGGCCGTGGTCCCCACCCTTCCCCCTGCGGCGCCCTGCACATGCAGGGGATAGGCAAGGCCCTCCGGGGGGCCGGCGCACCCTTCGCGGCCGGGATAGAAGTCCACCACGGGCAAGCCCGCCGACCGCAGCCTCTCCAGGACCTGCGCGGGGCGCTCCGCGTCCAGGAGCTCCTCCGCCCCCAGGACCTCCAAGCCCCTATGCCCCGCCTCGCGGGCGCAGGATGCCGCACCGTCCCCGCCGTAGTGGGCCACCAGCCGTGTGCATCCCAGCTCGCGGGCGGCCGACGCCACCTCCTCCGGGTGCAGCTCCCCTATGAAGACCGCGTCCATCACCACTGCCGCCAGCATGGCCAAGCCGGGGTCGGGGGTGTACAGGGCCGTCCCCAGCCCCATCTCCCGCGCCGCAAAGGCCGCCCGCAAGCACCCCGCCTGCCGGTCGTGCCCCCCGCCCTCTCCCGTTCCGCCGTCGAGGAACATGAGCCCCCCCGCGGACAGGCCGCCGGCGGGGCGGGTCACGCACCTCCATGTGGGGGAGGGGTTTCCCGCCTCCTTCTCCTTGTCGGACATCTCCCGCAGGCGCTGCCATCCCTCCGGATCCGGGGTCCTGCAGCCGCCCCCCTTCCGCTCCATGTATTCGCGGGCCAGGGAGGCCGCGCGGGCCGGGCTGTCCGCCACCCAGGCCCTCCACGAATCGGAGCGGCGCGCCGTCCACAGGGGCCCCTCGCCGCCGTCCTCCCCCGCCTCTCCGCGTACCGGCACGGCGACCAGGAAGCCCCGCGGGTCCTCGCGCCCCACCCTTCCCGCCGCCTCCTCCACGCCCGCGCCCATGGCCAGGAGCGCCTGCGCCCGCACCAGATCCGCTCCCAGGAGGGTCTCCATCAGAGCCAGGGAGCTCCCGCCCGCGGGGTTGATGTCCAGGACGTATATCTCCTCCCAGGCCGGGGAGGCCGCCAGCTTCACCTCGCTGACCCCCGTCAGGCCCGCGACCTCCGCGGCGCGGAGGGCCATCTCCCCCAGAGCGTAGGCGGCCTCGCGTCCCGCGCTGCGCGGCGGCGCCACCAGCACCGCGTCCCCCTCGTGCATGGTCAGGGGCGAGAGCTGTTCCAGCATGCCCGCCACGCGCGCCTCTCCGCCCTCATCCCGCATCACCAGCGCCACGAACTTGGTCCACCCCTCCAGGGCCTCCTCCACCAGGAGCTCCCCTGTGAGGCTCTCCCGCAAGGCCTTCTCTACCAGTTCCTGGTAATCCTCCCGGTTATAGGCCAGCCCCGTCCCCCTGCCTCCCTCGGAGAAGTACGCCCTGGCCACCAGCGGGAATCCCAGGCGGTCCGCGGCCGCCTGCGCCTCCCCCATGCCGCGCACCGCCTGGCCGCGGGGATTGGCGATGCCGCCCGATTCCAGCGCCTCGCGGAGCAGGGAACGGTCCCCGCACGTCCACCAGGCGCGGTCGTCCCAGCCGGGGGTGGTCACGCCCAGGCGGTGGTGAACCCCCTCCGCGCTGAGGCGCGACGCCAGCGCCCCCGCCCTCCTTCCCCCCGCCCCGTACCAGATGGAGCTCACCCCCCGGCTCTCCGCGATGGCCTCGACCACCTCCGGCAGGGGGGGCTCCACGTAGAGGTCGTCGCCGGCCGCCCCCAGGTCCATGAGCGTGGAGGGGTCGTCCTCCAGCACCAGCACGCGGTGCCCGGCGCGGCGCAGCAGCGCGCAGAGACGCGCCGCCTGCCACTTCAGCCAGGTCCCCTGCGCGGGCATAACCGGCCCGGGCCCCACCACCAGGGCAACGGATCCATTCCGCTCCATCTCAGTCCTTCCCCCCTTCGCCGCTCTCCACCGCCGGCGGCCGGCTCCGAGCTCCGACCCTCATCCTCGTCGCCCTCCGCCCCCGCCCCCGTGAACCACCCTGCCGCCCTTGATAGTGCAGGCCACACGGCCCTTCACCGCCCTGCCGTGGAAGGGACAGTTCCTTCCCTTGGACGCGAAGCGCGTCGCGTCCAGCGTCCATTCCTCCTCCAGGTCCAGGAGGACGAGGTCGGCCCTGGCCCCGACCACGATACCGCCTCCGTAATCCGGCGGCTCCAGGCCCAGCACCGCCGCGGGCCCGCGGGTGAGCGCCTCCAGCAGTCGCATGAGCGTGAGCTCCCCGCCCTCCACGAGCTCGCGGTAGAGCACCGGGAACGCGCTCTCCATGCCCACCACCCCGAAGGGGGCGTAGTCGAACTCCTTTTCCTTGTCCTCGCGCCTGTGGGGCGCGTGGTCGGTGGCCACGGCGTCTATGGTGCCGTCGCGCAAGGCCTCGCGCAGCGCCGCCACGTCGGCGGGGGTACGCAGGGGAGGGCTCATCTTGTACGAGGTGTCGTAATCCCCGATGTCCCTCTCGCTCAGTACCAGGTGATGCGGCGTCACCTCGGCCGTCACTCTGACCCCTCGCTCCTTGGCCTCCCTGACCATGGCCGCGGAGCGCGCGGTGCTGATATGGGCGAGGTGCAGCCGGCCCCCCGTCTCCTCCGCGAGGAGGATATCCCGCGCCACCATCACCTCCTCCGCCAGCGAGGGGATGCCGCGCAGGCCAAGGGCCACCGACGCCGCGCCTTCGTTGACCTGCCCACCGCGCGAGAGCCGGGCGTCCTCGGGGTGGGAGATGATCAGGCCTCCGAAGGCGGAAGCGTACTGCAGCGCCAGGCGCATGATGCCCGCGTCCTCCACCCCCGCCCCGTCGTCGGAAAAAGCCCTCACGCGGGCCTCGCAGGCGTGCATGAGGCCCAGGTCCGCGAGGTCCCGACCCTCCCTGCCCCTGGTGATGCACCCCACCACGTAGAGGTCCGCGAGCCCCAGGGCCCGGGCCCTGGCCGCCAGGCCGGAAACCACCGCGGGGTGGTCCAGGGGCGGTCGGGTGTTGGGCATGCAGCACACCGCGGCGTATCCGCCCCTCAAGGCCGCCTCAAGGCCCGTCTCCAGGGTCTCGGCGTCCTCGTCCCCGGGTTCCCTGAGGTGGGCGTGCAGCTCGAGGAAGGCGGGAGCGAGCACCAACCCGGACGCCTCCAACACCTCACGCCCCTCGCGCCCGATGCCCCTGCCCACCTCCGCGATGCGCCCCCTGGACACCAGCACATCGGCGTGCTCGTCCGTGCCCTGGAAGGGGTCCACGACCCTGGCGCCGGCTATGAGCAGCTCAGGCAACTTCGCTCCCTCCTTCCGCGCCCCCCAGGAGGGTGAACAGCGCCGCCATGCGCACCGCCACCCCCGCCGTCACCTGCGCGGTCACCGCGGCGTAGGGCGCGTCCGCCACCTCCCCCGCGATCTCCACCCCCCGGTTCATGGGTCCCGGGTGCATCACCAACGCCCCCGGCCGCGCCCGACCCATGCGCTCCGCGTTCAACTGGTAGAACCTGGTATACTCTTCCAGGGACGGCACCCTCCCTTCCTGCTGGCGTTCCCTCTGCATGCGCAGCATGTAGATGACGTCGCAGCGGGGCAGCGCCGCCTCGAAGTCGTGGACGTACTCCACCCCCTCCACGGGAGCGGGCGGCAGCAGGGTCGGGGGCCCCACCGCCAGCACCTCCATGCCCACGGCCCGGCAGGCCTTCATCCCGGAGCGCGCCACGCGCGAGTGCAGCACGTCCCCCACGAAGGCGACGGTCCGTCCTTCCAGGTCACCCAGCCTCTCCCGCATGGTGAAGAGGTCCAGTAATGCCTGGGTGGGATGGGCATGCATACCGTCCCCCGCGTTGAGGATGGTGGCCTCCGTCCAGCGTCGAAGCAGCCAGGGCGCTCCCGCCACCGGATGCCTCACCACCACCGCGTCCACCCCCATGGCCTCCAGGGTGAGGGCGGTGTCCTTGAGGCTTTCCCCCTTCTCCACGCTGGAGGCGGAGGCGGTGAAGTTGAGCACGTCGGCGCTGAGGCGTTTGGCGGCGAGCTCGAAGGAGAGCCGCGTGCGCGTGGAGGGCTCGTAGAAGAGATTGGCCACCGTCTTGCCGCGCAGGGACGGGACCTTCTTGATGGGGCGCCGCAGCACCTCGGCGAAAGAGCGCGCCATGTCCAGCATCCGCTCTATGCCGTCGCGGTCGAGGTCATCGATGTCCAGCAGGTGGCGTCGCTCCGCCATCTCCTCACCCCTTCACTGCCCCCGGGTCGCACCGCCCCCGGGACCCCGCTCCCGGTTTCGGGGGCGGTCAGTCCACCTCCTTGCCGATATACACGCCTTCCTCCCCGTCCACCTCCGTCAGGGCCACCCTCACCCTCTCCTCGCGGGAGGTGGGGATGTTCTTGCCCACGTAATCGGCCCTGATGGGCAGCTCACGGTGTCCGCGGTCCACCAGCACCGCGAGCTGGATGGAGGCCGGCCGCCCGAAGTCCATAAGCGCGTCCATGGCGGCGCGCACGCTGCGACCGGTGTACAGCACGTCGTCCACGATCACTAGGTTCTTCCCCTCGATATCGCCAGGGAGGTGGGTCTCCCGTACCACGGGGGCGCTCACGGTGTGCAGGTCGTCGCGATAGAGGGTTATGTCCAGGCGTCCCACCGGCACCTCGGTACCCTCGATGGAGCCGATAGCGCCGGCTATGCGCAGAGAGAGCGGCACGCCGCGGGTGCGGATGCCCACCACCACCAGGTCGGCCGCACCCTTGTTGCGCTCCACGATCTCGTGGGCGATGCGCTGCACGGCGCGCCGGATATCGTCCGCGTCCATCACCCTGACCCTTTCCCTGAAGGCCATGGCTGCGTCCTCCAAGATCAAAGCCCTCCCGCGGGCGGCGCGAGAGGGCTGCATGCCGTATCCTTATGTTCCCTTGCCAGCCTCACGGGACTGATTTAAAGGTCTTTTTTACTGTATCACCGCTTCTTCCGGGGGGCAAACCCCCAAGATTCCGCCGCACAAACCGGACTTTCATGCCGCAGGGCTGCCTGAATCTTCTGAAAGTCTTTTTCGCCGCCGCCGCGCTCCTTCCCTTCCGGAAGTTCGGCGCCCTCGCGGATTACCTGCATGCTCCGGCGGGCGGCGACGGACAGGCACGCTTTCGCGGCGGTTAGCGGTCATCGCCCTCGCACGTCTTGCGCCCTTTCCCGCCGACTCAGCCAGGTGGGCTTGCGGGGTCGTTATGCACGCAAGGTCGCCGCCCGTGCCGAACGGAGACGCGCAGGCACCCTATAACCGCTCAAGCGACTTCATATCGACGCGCGCGTGAAAATGCGGCGTTCCTCTCGGGTGAGGCTGCGACCCATTCTCCGTTCTCCGGAGATGAGGGGACATCCGGTTGCCGGAAACGGAGCCGGCATAGGCCTTCCGCCTCAAGCGGTACCGCAAGCCACGCGCGCCCACCGGCGCGCGCGGGAGACGAGCCTCCAGGTCGGCGGGTTTCGCGTCCTCCGCGCAGGCCCGCACGCGTCGGGATTCATCGACCATCGCCGCCGTCCCCGGCGGCGTGATCGCGGGCGATGCTGCCCAGGACCCCGTTCACGAACTTGCCCGAGTCCTCAGTGGAAAAGGACTTTGCCAGCTCCAGATACTCGTTGATGGTGACGGTGACGGGGATGTCGGAGCGGAAGAGCAGCTCCGCGATGCCCAGGCGCAGGAGGTTGCGGTCCACGGCGGGCATGCGTTCCAGGGACCAGCGGTCGGCGTATTCCCGGATGAGGCCGTCGATCCTTTCCCGGTTGCCGAGGTAGAGGAAGACCAGCTCGCGCGAGAACTCCGGGATCTCCTCCGGGTAGGAAAAAGACGCCGCTCCGAAGGAGGTGAGCTCCTCTACGCAGGCCTCTCCTCCCAGGGAAAAACGCACCTGTTCCAGGGCCGAGTCGCTCACTCCCTCGGGAGGAGAGGGTTCCTCGGACACCCCCTCGCGCAGCATGCGCTCCAGGCTCTCCAGCGCGGAATCCACGGCATCGCCGACCACGTCCATCTCGTAGAGGACCGCGCAGGCGACCATGCGCGCCAGGGTACGCTTAGCGAGGGGCTTGGGCTCCTTCACCTAGAGGGCGTTCACCCCCACCACGGTCACGTTGACCTCCTTTACCTCCCACCCGGTCATTTGCGCGACCGCGCGCGCCACCTCGCGCTGCACCTCTTCAGCCACGGCCCGGAAATCCTTCCCGTATTCCATGTGCGCCTCGAGGTCGATGGAGACCGTGCCGCCCTCCACCTCGGCCCTTATCCCCTTTACCAGGTGCTTCCTCTTTCTCCTCTCCTCGGGGTGGTCGGGCCTCACCGCCACCCCGGAGGCGCCCCCCACGGCGTTGAGGGCGATGCCCGCGATGAGCTCCAGCACGCCCTGGCGAAGCTTGAAATCACCGGCATCCAGCACCGTCAATCGACCCTCTCCACGTATTCCCCGCTGCGCGTGTCGACCTTTACGCGGTTCCCCGCCTCGATGAAGAAGGGCACGTTGACCACCAGCCCCGTCTCCAGAGTGGCCGGCTTGCTGCCGCCGCTGGCCGTGTCCCCCTTGACCCCCGGGGCCGTGTCCACCACCTCCATCTCCACGAACACCGGGGGCTCCACCCCCACTATCCTGCCCTCATAGAGGGGGACCTCCACCGTCACCCCCTCGACCAGGTACTTCGCCGCCTCCCCCACCTCTCCTTCCGCGATAGGCATCTGCTCGAAGGTCTCCTGGTCCATGAAGATGAAGTCGTCGCCCTCGCGGTAGAGATACTGCATGCGGCGCTTGTCCAGCACGGCCAACTCCACCTTCTCCCCCGCCCGGAAGGTCTTCTCGATCACCGCCCCCGTCTTGAGGTTCTTGAGGCGGGTGCGCACGAATGCTCCTCCCTTGCCCGGCTTCACGTGCTGGAAATAGACGAGGTTGAAGAGGTTTCCGTCCAGCTCGATGGTGATGCCGTTGCGAAAATCCGCCGTGGTGATCATACCCGCACCTCTCGCTGCTGTCCCGCGGTCCAGAGTCGTGTGATATCTATTCTAGCACAGGCCGATCACGTCCTCCGCATCCCTTAAGCGCAGACATCCTCGCCACGTCTGGACCCCGGCGGCGCAGTAAGAGCGGCTTGTGCCCTTCCCCTTCCTTGCCCCTTCGGTCATGCTCCGGGCATCGCCGCCTCCCATGGTCGCCAAGACGGCGCTCCTCCGCCCCCGCGCGACGGGGACCGAACAAGACCGTGAGCGAGATTCCCGATATGGGCGCGGCACCATCAGGCCTAAGGATCCTCCGTTGAGCGGCGCGCCCGGATCCTTCGCGACCCATGGTTGGGAGCGCGCGATCAACGCCGGCGGACCGGGTGCCCGTTCACCAATTGGATTGCCTTGACCGCCGTCGCTCTCAGACGTAATCGGAGATGTCGAGGGTGCGGGGAAGGGTGGTAAGGAGCTCGGCGCCGTCCCGCGTCACCACCGCCATGTCCTCAACCCGCACGCCCCCCACGCCCGGGAGATAGATGCCCGGCTCCACGGTGAAGACCATCCCCTCCTCGAGCACGTCGCGGCTGGCCGCGCCCACGTGAGGCCGCTCGTGCACCTCCAGCCCCACCCCGTGCCCGAGGCCGTGGCCGAAGGCTTTGCCGTAACCGGCCTTCTCTATGAGATCGCGCGCCGCCCCGTCCACCTCGCGCGCCCTCACGCCCTGACGGGCCACCTCCAGCGCCCTTTCCTGGGCCTCGAGCACCAGGGCATGAGCCCTCCTCAGCTCGGTAGGCACCCTGCCCACAGCCAGGGTGCGGGTGCAGTCGGTGCGGTATCCCTCATGCACCACCCCCCAGTCGATGACCGCCGCCCCGGCCAGCCTTGACCGCGAGGGCCGGGCATGCACCAGCGCCCCCCTCTTTCCCGAGGCCACGATGGTCTCGAAGGAGGGGGCCTCCGCCCCCAGGCTTCGCCCCACCGCGTCGATGGCGGCGGCCAGGGCGGTCTCGGTGGTCCTGCCGTCGATGCCCCTCAACGCCTCTCTGAAGGCTCTCTGGGCGATGTTTATGCCCCTGCGTATCAGCTTCAGCTCGGAGGGGCTCTTGGGCGCCCTCAGCGCCGCCAGGGAGCTCTTCAGGGGCACCAGCCGTGCCATCCCCCTGAGGGCGCGCCTGAGGCGGACGACCTCGGCATAGGGCAGGTGTTCCGGGTCGAACCCGAGCGCTATCGGGGCGCCCTTTTTCGCCCCTCCGCCACCGCCGCCCGGGTCGGAGGCCGGCCGCTTTCCCTCCTCGAGTCTGCCGCCGGCGCCGGGCACACCCCCGCCTCCGGGCCTGCCAACCCCTTTCTCTTCGCCGGCTCCCCCTGCCCGAGCGGCCTTTTTCCCAATGGCAACACCCGCCTCGGCCCCGGAGCCTTTCCTCTTTCTCCCATGGGCCTCTTTTCTCGCACGCTCTGCCAGGACCTCCCTCAACGCCTTTTCTATTCCCGCGTCCTGCATGACCGTCCTCGCCCCTACGACCTCGAGGCGCGACTGCTCGCGGTAGCGAAAATCGGTTACCAAATACGCCCCGTCCGTCAGGAGCAGGAGCACGCCGCTGGAGCCGCTGAAGCCGCACAGGTAGCGCACGTCGGGAAGGTGGGTGACCAGCAGCCCGTCCAGGCCCAGGTCCGAGGCCATGCATTGAAAGCGGGATATCCTCGCGGTATATTCGCTTTTTCCCATGCCTTTCTCCCGTCAAACACGCAGAGAGTCATAGATTACAGATCGATTATGCTACAGGAACCATAAGAGGTTTGCGGGGGCTCCGGCCACCATGCTCCCAGACGAGCGGCTAACCGCACTGCCGTCCGCTTGCCGGGTGCGCCCCTAACACGTCCTAGGAAAATCTCTTCCGCCTCGTCTCCACGGCGAATATGTCCGGGGGTGAAAGCGCCTTTGTGCCGGCCGAAATAAGGCCGGAAAGATATCCGTCTCCCCCGATATTCCATCCCTGAAGGTATGACTGCTCGCTTGGTAGCTCTCTCCAATTCCTGACCGTGAGCTCCACCGGGAACCCGGCAACGTCCACGGTCGGCGGCAAGTGGTTTATAGATCCCAGGGATACCCCGATAAGCGAGAATTTTTCGATGTTGACGTCACGAAGCGCGGTCACCTGGCAGGACTGGCCTGCGAAATAAATGAATCCCAGGTTGACATCGCGACCGGAATATATAAAGAACTTGGTGGAGGCCGGGTCAGTGAGATCAAACGCCGTTAGGATATTGGCATCGCCTTTGGCGATGACCTGGAACTCGCAGTTGCTGCGCAGCTGGAGGCCGTTTCTGGCCGTGAAGTCCCCCTCGCATACAAAGATCCCCTTCATGTTGGGTTGATTCCAAAGCAACCCGTTCAGAGTCAGATTCCCGGTGCAGTAGACCACGGTAACGGAGGAATGAGAATAATCTCCCAGGTTTCCTGTAAGTGTTTTGTTGCCCACGAAATAGTTGCCCTGCTCCTTGGCCAACGCCTTGTAATATTCGTAATTGGGCTTGGGTAGGTATATCTCCTCACAACCGCTGGCATTTACCACGGTCCCGGTATTTATATACCCAAGTAGTCCTTGGCCGCTCTTACGCACTTCCCGTGCATAAATACGCTTGCCGTTCGTCGCAGCGTTTATAGTGGCCACAGCGAGCACCGGGATAACGGCGAGGTTCACCACCCCCGTGCTCCCCGTTTTCTTCAGGCCCGTGAGGATATCGCCGAAGATGTTCACCTCGGCGGCTGCCAGCAAAGCGGAACCCGCTGTAATATCGACACCGGCCACGCCCTCAAGGTTGCCGTTGTGAGTCAATCTCGAGAGCGACAGTATGCCGTTCCTGAAATCAATGTTCGCCTTATGCTCTGCGCGGATGTTCCCGTTGATCACGAAATCCGAGACATTGATGAGACCGTCTACAGAGTCCCAGTTGAAATCATTCCCGGCATAGATCACGTAGTTTCTCAGGACGTCCAGGGCCTGGGGGCCGCTGTAGGACACCTCCTCCCTTATCTTGCGGCGGTATTCCCTTCCCCCTCTGGCATAGAGTCCCTCCGCCGTAACCACGTAATCGAAGCCTCCGGATTTCTGTATCCATATCTTGTATGAGCCGCCGAAAGCGGACCCGGTCACGGGCTGCGCATCGGGGGCGGGGATGGCGTCGTTTACGATCATGGCGTGGGCGTTGTATATCGCCGTTTCGGTGATCTGAAAGGCCAGTTCCTCGGGTTTGGCGTTCACCACGCCCTGCAGTGCAGAGGTCATGAGCAAGAGACTGGCCGCACCGAGCATGGAGAGAAGAGTGAGGGCCACCAGTACGACGGCCATGGCGAAGCCCGCCTCACTCGCCCTACCGCATATCATGCGGGCCCTCTTCCGCTCGCCTCTGTGCTTGTTCTTCAGCCTCTTCTTTTTTCTGTTCATGACCGCACCTCGCCTGTTAGTCAGGACCGCAACCTGTTCCTCAGGGTCACGCTGCCGTCATAGGTCCTGCCCAGCCTCAGCTTTCCGGCCTGGCGTGAGAACCGGATCTCGAAATCCACCCTCTCCACCAGGGCGTTCCAGCCCGAGGAACCGGGGGTTATCTCTACCATCTGCCTGGTATCGGGATTGTAGCGGTAGTATCTGAAGGTTATGCTCTCCACCCCTTCGACCCAGGACTGGAGCGCATCGGGCGAGCTTCCGCGCACGAGGGACCCGCCGGAAACCATGTAGATCATAGGGCGCATGTTGCCGTCCCCCGTCAGGTCTCCAGAAAAATAGAGTACGCTCCCGCTGCTTGACGGGTTTATATACTGCGCCACGCGTACCTGGCGGGTCAAGGAATCGATCACCGTATTGGCGTCCTCGTCTATCCTCGTCAGGGCATAGGAGGCCATGGATCCGCTGCTCCCGGATTCGATCATCGCCCCCACCCCGACCATGAATACCGCCATGATCATCACCACCACCAGGAGCTCGGCCAGGGTGAAGCCGGCTTCACAGCCTTCCCCATGGAGAATCTTCCTCCGGCAATAACGCATTCGAAATAATCTGTACATCATTAGTCGATCAACCTCCAACGGGTGGGGTAGCTGTCAACATAGGAATCCCCCAACCTCTGAACCGAAATCCCCGCGTCTCCCGATGAAATATTTGGCATATTCCAATCCGAAGAAGTCAGTCTCACGATCTTATTGGCACGATCCATGTAGCAGGAATAATCTCCGGAAGCCGACCAGCTGTCTTTCCAAACAGTCAGTCTCGTTTGCCCGCTAACTGGGAAACCCATTCCCAACACCTCGAAACGAGCCTTCGCCGTTCCAAACCAATAAGACCTTATTGCCTGTGCCTTGGTGCTCGTGGTCTCATTACTCCATGAATCAGTGAACCACCAACCCATCCGATAGATCCTTATGGCGTACTTGGTGTTGCTGGGGGGCAGTATCTTAGCCGGCCCTAGAGATACAGTAAAGGCTCTCTCCAGATAATAGCTCGGGCCGAAATAGACTCTCACCTTCCAGGCATCGGTGCTCCTGCACCCTATGAGATTGAGGTTCACGGCGATCTCGTTATTGTTGGTCACGGTGTATTCCCCAGTTAGGTCATGTTCAACCGTGCCGTTGGTTATGGTGACGCGGGTCGCCGAGAGAAAGCCGTTGCCGGTGATTTTGCTGGGGATGTCGTAGTAGTTCTCGTAAAAAGCGTAGCCGGCATTGGGCACGAAGCCGCCGATGTTCGCGTTGAACTCCGTGACCTGGAAGGGCGAACCTGCCGTCCACCCGGCCTTGTTGTCGTTGAGGTTCTTGAGATACCCCTTATAGAACCCGACTGGCAGGGATGAAAGATCGAAATCCGCCACGGCCACCGTGGGCGAGACGGCATAAACGGTGCCCTTGATGTAATTGCCGGCGGGGTTCCCGTCCACCACATCGCTGCACAGGTACATCTCCACCGAGGGGCTTCCTGAGATGTTAAAATACCTCCCCTCGAACACCAACCTCCAGGGGTTACCGACGTTATAGGGCGCCTCGTGAAGATGCGTCGAATATGTATATACGTCATCGACCTCCGGGGTCACCTCTATGACCGTATATATCTGATCCGACGGATCCGACTCCCTGTTCCCAATCATCTTCCACTGGGTGGGATCGTTACAGCTGTTCACCACCATCATGCGGTACTCCCCCGCCGGCGCCTTGGTCATGTCGAAGGTAGCGGTGATGACGCAGTTGGGGCTGGGAGAATACCCGCTGGTTCCGGCCGGAACCGAGACGCTGGTGACGTTGCCAACAATCTCATATGGGGTCTCACCTTCGTCCACGACCTGCACGAGCTTAACGGCGGGGTTCTGGGCCACGGTACAGAACGGGCCTCCCTTTATGAGCAGCGTGGCGGCACCCACGTTGTTGGTGATGGTCTTGCCGTAGTCGGGGCTGTTGCCAAAATCCGCGATCACCGGCTTGGGATACTCGACCACGAATCCGTTGTACAGATATACGGCCACCACCTGCTGCTGATTTATCCTCACCGTCCAGTACCCGATGGCGGCCTTTGGGTTCCAAGGATTGATGGAGCTGGATTCATTATGTCCGGTGTAAAGTCTCAAGGTCCCCCGGAGCTCGGTCCCGGAACGATAGGTCAGGTCGATGGGTATGTCGTAGTGCTTGTCGCGGACCAGACTGGCCTGCACCACGCCGTCCGCATCATTGACGTCGTCAAACCCATACCCCTTTATGGTGACTTGGACATCGACGTTGGGATTGGACCAGTGCGCCGCGGCATTGTACCTGGCGGGATTCATTATGGACGCCGGGCCGGTGACGCTGATCTCGGAGATGCCTACATTGTAAAGTGCCTCGGTATCCGAGACCACGCCCTCGAGATAATATTCAGGTTGGTCGGATTGCTGCTGCCAGTAGACGTTGACCCTCACCAGAAGCAGGTGGAGGGGTATGTTGTCCTTGTTCCTGGGTCGGTCCCTGCCCATGGCCTTGGGCGCCCAGTCGCTCTTCATCTCGGCGACTCCGGTGCTGTCCTCGAGATAACACAGCTGGATGGTGATGTAGTAATTTTCGTAGCTTCTGAGGGCGTTTCCTATCCCCTGGGGGAATTTCGCCCTGAACTCAACCTCCGGGATGCTGTCCCAATCCGGGCCACCCTCCGCCTTTGCGGGGTTGAAGGTGGGGTTGTCCGCAGGCCTTCCCCAGTAGCAGTCGTCTATGTCGAAATCCTGATTCTGGTTCTCGTCAGTATGCGGTTCGTAGAAAGGTATCGAGCGCACCAGCTCCATGGTCGCCTTGGCGCAGCCCACGCCGCCCTGCACCCTCTCCAACTGCCTGAGGCCCGTAAAGGAGACGTCGAACATCCTGGAGATGGGCACGAGGGCCAGAGCCAAGATAACCCCCGCAACAAGGATCTCGGCCAGCGAGAATCCCGCCTCATGATTCAGGCTCTTTGTAAGCCGCATCTCATCTCTCCCCCTCGCTGCAGATCTTCACTGTGCCTTGACCTTTCCCTGCGAGTTTACGGTCACGCTGGAGGACGCGGAGCCTCTTTCCAGGTAGACCACCGCCTCCGTCACCTGTAACGTGGTACCGGAAGGGACAATATCGATGGTCACGACACTGTTGTTGGTCAAGTTCACCCCACCCTCAAGCTTGATGTAATAATGACCGCCGTCTGCGGTCACCCTTTCTCCCGAGACTGAACCGTCGAACGGTTGCATGCTCCAGGAGCCGGAGGATTCAACGTTGCGCAGGAACTCGTACGAATTCGGATGCGCGGCGTCGGTTCGGGGATAGAACACGATCCGGTAGCTCACGTTCTCCTGCCTTGACGAGGTTATGGCTCGATTGATCGCCGTTTCCACCTGCCTCTTCGCGCCGGTCATAGAAACGCCGTCACTGGTCCTGGCGTAACTCACAGCTGCGACGCTGAGGATTATTCCCAGGATGATCACCGTTATGGTCACTTCAACCAGCGTAAAGCCGTTTTGGTGATGTCTCCCTTTATATACGCTTAACATCCCCATCCTGCCTTACTCGGCTGCTAGAAACCATCGTGCCGCCTGTCAACAGCATCGCCTCAAAGCGCCTCCTTCTCTTAGAAGATTATCGCACAATCCTCCGCGGTACTTTATGCGCGGGAGGAAAAAAAGCCATTAACTATGTTACGAATATGTTACATCCACTGCTTTATCAGGTATTTTATTTCTACATGACCTTTTTGGCGCTACCACGGAGACCACGACATGACCCTGTCCACTCCCCGATCAATCCTTCAGCATGTATGACAGTGCTGCTTCATAACCGTAAGCGCCCAAACCCGAGATCACGCCTCTCGCTACCGGGGAGACCACTGACAAGGACCTCCAACTTTCCCTCGCATAGATGTTGGACATATGCACTTCCAGCACCGGCATATCCAGCATGGACAGCGCATCCCTGAGGGAATATGAATAATGGGTCAGGGCGCCGGGGTTGATGATCAGGCCTCGGGCCCTGCCTCGCAAGCCCTGCAGGTAGTCGATGATGGCGCCCTCGTGGTTGCTCTGGAAGAACTCCAGCTCCACTCCCCGGCCCTCCGCCGCCTTCAGCAGGTCTTCCCTGATCTCCTCCCAGGCGGTACGGCCGTAGACGTCGGGCTCACGCTCTCCCAGCAGGTTGAGGTTGGGCCCGTTCACCACCGCGATGAGCTTCGTCTCCCCCACCGCCTCACCTCCCCGTCTCTCTTGTTGTGGAACATCCATGCTCCCGTCCGTCGGACAGTTCCCGCAGGGTCTCCTCGACAGCCCTTCCGACCACCTCCCATGGAGGCCCCTCGACCAGGAGGGGGCGCTGCGGCCCCGCGAGGAGCACGAACCTGTCCCGGCTCTCCCTCTTCTTGTCCGAGCGCATGGCGGCCAGGACCTCCTCCGCGGTCACCCCGCGCAGGGAAGGCGCCTCCGCCAGGAGCGGGAGCAGTAGCTCCCGATGTAGTTCCTTCAATGGTGGGCTCGCGGTCCCCAGGGCCTCCGCCGCCCTCGCGGCCATGATCATCCCCGCGGCCACCGCCTCCCCGTGCCGGAGCAGGGCGTATCCGGTGGCGGACTCCAGGGCGTGCCCGAAGGTGTGCCCGTAGTTGAGCATGGCCCTCTCGCCGCTCAGGTCCCTCTCGTCCTTTTCCACCACCGCCGCCTTCAAGCGCACGCACCGCGCAATGGCCTGCGTCCTCTCCCATTCCGTGAGCCGCACCCAGCCCTCGCAGCCTCCCCGGATGGAGAGCAGGGAGGGTTCGTAGAGAAAGCCGTACTTGAGGACCTCCGCGAGACCCCCCATCAGCTCCCTCCTGGGCAGGGTGGAGAGCAGGTCGGGGTCGCAGAGCACCGCCTCCGGCTGGTGGAAGGCTCCCACGGCGTTCTTGGCCCCCGGCATGTCCACCCCCACCTTCCCTCCCACGCTGGAGTCCACCATGGCCACGAGGGTGGTGGGCAGTTGTATGAAATCCATTCCCCGCATAAAGGTGGCGGCCGCGAAGCCCGCCAGGTCCCCTACCACCCCGCCCCCGAAGGCCAGGATGACGCCGCTCCGCGTCACCCCCCACTCCAGGAGCAGAGCGTGGAGGGCGCCGACGGTGGACGGCCTTTTCCATTCCTCGCCCTCCGGGAAGAGGAAACACCTCTTCTCCCACCCCCTATGGCCGCCTTCCCGCAGCGCCGCGTCCAGGGCATCGCCGTGCAGCGCCAGGATGCCGGGGTGGGACACCACCACCACCTGTCCCTCGCCGCGCCGCGAAACCAGGCCAGGGAGGAACTCCTCCAGCGCTTCCTCGCCCACGTACACGCGGTATTCTCTTGAGGCGGCCCTTACCTGTATCTCCTCCATCTCCTGGCGATCTCCTCCGCTATCTCCTCCGGCGCGGCGGCGTCCGCGTAGATCACCTCGTGCGCCGCGGAGGCGTAGGCCTCTTTTCTCTGTTCCATCAAGCGCCGCGCCCTGGCCGCGGGATCGCCGCCGGCGAGCAGGGGACGGGCCTTACCGCCTTCCTCCGTCCTGCGAAGCGCCTCCTCCAAGGACACCTCGAGGTGGAAGACCACCGCTCTTTTCCTGAGAAGTGCGATGTTCTCCTCCACCGTGACCACCCCACCGCCGCAGGCGATGACCGCTCCGCCCTCCGCGAGCGCCCGTTCCAAGGCCCGCGATTCCCTCTTCCTGAAGCCCTCCTCTCCCTCCCGCGAAAAGATCTCGGGGATGTCCCGGCCCGCCTCTCGCTCGATCTCCGCGTCCAGATCGCGAAAGGGCATGCCCAGCCTGCCTGCAAGCAGGCGGCCCACGGTGCTCTTCCCCGCCCCCATGAACCCGATGAGGGCGATGCTCTTCTCGCGCGCGGAAGTCTCGCTCAACGCGCGTCCCTTTTCTTGCCTTTCGCCGGGAAGCAACAGGAACGCCGCTTACTCTCGCCGAGCATGGAGTCCGGAATGTACATGAGCCCTCAGAACCCCCGCACGTACTCCAACATCTCCCGGTAGCGCCGCTCTACCTCCCCCATGAAGTCGCCTCCGGTCTTCTCGAGCACGGCGTCCGCCAGCACCAGGGCCACGGCGGATTCCGCGATCACCGCCGCGGCCGGCACGGCGCATACGTCGGCGCGCTCGACGGCGGCCTTGACCCTCTGCCTGCTGACGAGGTCCACGGAATCGACCGCCTTCCTCATGGTGGGGATGGGCTTCATGGCGGCCCGCAGGACCACGGGCTCGCCGTTGCTCACCCCCCCCTCCATGCCCCCGGCGTGGTTCGAGGTGCGGCGGAAACCGCTGCCGTCATGCACCATCACGTCCACGGCACGCGAGCCCGGAAGCTCGGCCAGGCGAAAACCGTCCCCTATCTCCACGCCCTTCACTGCCTGTATGCCCATCACCGCGGCGGCCAGGCGGGCATCCAGCCTGCGGTCCCAGTGTACGTGGCTCCCCAGCCCCGGCGGGACGCCGAACGCCAGCACCTCGAAGATACCTCCCAGAGAGTCCCCTGCCTCCGCGGCCTCATCGACGCGCGCCCGCATGCGGGTCGAGGCCTCGCGGTCCAGGCAACGCATGGGATCCTCGTCCACGCCCTCCAGATCTTTGACGGATAACCTACCCTTTTTTTCCGCCCCTATCCCTCCCACCGCCAGAACGTGGGAAACCACATGAATGCCAAGCCTTTCCAGCAACGCCTTCGCCAGGGCGCCGGCGCATACCCTTCCCACCGTCTCGCGCGCCGACGCTCGCTCCAGGATGTCGCGCAGATCCCTGGTGCCGTATTTGATGGCCCCCGCGAGGTCCGCGTGTCCCGGTCTCGGCGCGGTCAGCGGCTCCCCGGCCACCGCGCCCTCCACCCGCATCACCGGCTCCCACTTCCCGTGCTCGGCGTTCTCCACTACCAGCGTAACGGGGCTTCCCAGGGTCCTTCCGCCCCTCACCCCCGAGAGTATCCGCACCCTGTCCCCCTCCAGACGCATGCGCGCGCCCCTCCCGTAACCGAGCCTCCTTCGTGCCAGCTCCCTTTCCACACGCGCGGCGCTGACCTCAAGGCCGTGGGGAAGGCCCTCCACGATCACCGCCATCGCCCTGCCGTGCGACTCTCCCGCGTCGAGAAACCTCAATCCCATCTTCCCACTCCGCCTTCACTGCCCGAACGTCTCCTGCCTGCCGTCAGATCGACCGGATCACTCCGGCCGGTTCCGAACGCCGCCGCACGGCGTCATTTCAACCCGCCATCGTATGTCGCCGTCGGATTGCCCGGTTCCCTTATCTGTTTCCCTGCTCCATCTGCCCGCCATCGACCACCGAATCCCTTGGCGCCCAGGCTTCCTCCGGGCGCCCCGATCCTCCTCTCAATTTAAAAAGGGCGGCGTTTCCGCCGCCCTTCCTCCCTCCTCGATCCTCTATATCTTCCTCAGCTCGTTCTTCTTCAGCTCGTAGGTCTCGTCCCCGCAAACCACCACCACGGTGTCGTCGCTCTTCACCTCCTGGACCTTGAAGACCTCCGCGAACTCGCTCCCCGCCTTGAGCTTGGTATAGGTGTTGTCGTTCACCTTGATGTCCGCATACCTGATGCCCCGCATCTCGTAGACATCCTTGAGCATCACCACCCTCTGGGGAACGCTGGTGGTCACCGGCAGCGAGCTGGAGGGGCTCGTCGCCGGCGCGGAACCCGTGGCGGCACCCTGCTGCTCGTAATCTGGGAATCCCAGCATCTGCCATTGCTTGTTGGCGAGGTTTCCGTCGCTGCTCCTCAGGTTTCCTGCCGTCCCCATGAGGGGATAGAAGGGGTCGTTGAGCACCCATATCTCCACGTAGGGTATCTCTCCCATCTGCTGATCCGTCTCCTCCATGTGGATCTGGAATCTCTGTTCCACCACGCGCGAGGCCAGCCCATCTCCGTCGATCTCCACCCCGCCGTCGGGAGACACCAGGACCTGCGAGAGCGCCGTCCTTCCGGTCTCCCCCCTGCCGGGTCTGGCGGACATCATCAACACCGATACCACCAGTGTCGACAGCGCGAGCCCGCAAAGCAGGCGCACCGCCGCCCTTGCTCCCCGGTTCTCGATCCTCGCGCTGTCCCTCGTGCCGCTCTTACCTTCCATATCCATCAACCCCGCTCGTCCTCATCAATGCATGCCTCAAGCCACGGCCGAAACATGTTCCGGCTCACTCGCCTCCGCCCCCTCCCCCGGCGGGAACGCCGGCGCCGACCATATTCTCTATGCCTTTTGCGGTGGTGAAGAATGCCCTGAACCTTATATTGATCTCCAGATAGGGCAATCCGGCATCGCCGGGCTGTATGCTGAGGTAGACGATCTTGATGCACCTCGGCAGCCTCTCGATGTGATTGAAGAACTCCACCAGATTGAAGTATCTGCCGTTGAAGACGGTTTCGCAGGTAACCACGTAGAATCCCTGGGCGGCCACGGGCGTCTGGGGAGTGAAGGAGAAGAAATCCAGCCCCGCCTCTTCCGCCGCATGGTCGATCTGCTCGATGATGTCCGCGAGCTCAACCTGTTCGGGCATGCGCTCCTTTATCGCCTCTATCTGGCGCACGAACTGCTCCGGATCCTTCTCGTACTGGCGGAGCTGGTTCAGCCTGTTCATCTCCGTCTGTATCTTCGTCTCCACGGCGTCAATCTCTTCCTCGACGTCGCTCACCTTGCTGCGCTGCGGAAAGACGATGAGGAAAAGCGCCAGCACGAGGACGATGATGCATACCAACGCTCCCACCAGGAGCCAGATCCCGGCGCCGGCCCTTATCTTCATGCTCATCCACCTCCCGAGACCTGGACCTGCTGCTGGGTCCCGGCATGCCAAACGGCCTTCTCCGGGTTCCACTGGCCTTGGATGACAAAGCGAATGGCCCAGTCGGAGTAAGACTGCTCCTGCTGCTCGAACACCCCGGGGGATGTCTCCACCGAAACCAGACGGGTCTCCTCTATGGTCTCCTGGGTGGAGGAGTTTATCCAAAGGTTCGACCACTCCTCCATGTTCTGCAGGCGCACGAAGAACTCCGCCACCTTTGGGTGTCCGCGGAAGTAATAGTAATAAGGATACGCGTCCAGGAAGCCGCGCGCCTTGAAGTCGCTGGCCCGCGGCAGCCAGGTCTGGATGCACAGCCAGGCAGGTGTGGCGTATCCCTCGATGGAGATGGGGGTACCCCCTCCTCCGCCAGTGGGAGCCACCGCTCCTCCGGTGACGGCCTCAAGGGGTTCGGCGTCGATCACCAGGCTGGTCAACCAGATGGCGGGCGCCTTGGGGTTCGACGCCGTGGCCAACCCCTCGGGAACGTACATGGCCAGGTCGTTGAGCATCTGCGCCCAGGCCACCCTCCCGCCGTTCGCCGCATCCAGGAGCTGCTTCATGGACTTGAGCTCCGCCTGCTGTTTCTCGTATTTCTCTATCGGCCTGGTCTGCTTCTGGAGATCCTCCAGTTCCTGTTCCTTTTCCCTCAAGATGTCTTCCTTGCCCGCTTTTTGGGCGCTGAAGAGGAAGAAGAGGCCCACGATGACCGCAACCGTCACCACGCCCATGAGGATGAACCAGGGCGCCAACCTCGGCCTCTCCGCCTTCTCCTTTATCTCCGGCGGCAGCAGGTTTATCCTCGTCATTCCACTACCTCCCGCAGCGCCAGCCCCACGCACACCGCCACCGCCGGCTCGATCTCGGCGAGCTCTTCGGGGGTGTACGGCAACCTGCCCATCTGCACGTTCTGGTATGGACGGCCCACCTCCACCGGCAGCCTGAGTCCCTTGTTCATCTCCTGGATGAGGTTCACGGTCACGGAGCCGCTCCCGCTGACCACGGCTTTGCTGAAGTTCCTCTCCTGGGTCTGGGCGATGTAGTAGTCGATGGAACGCCTGATCTCGCCCACGAAATTGAATATCTCCTGCTGCAGGACCGACTCCGCCTCGGGGTTCAACAGCTTGCCGCGCCTGATCTCCTCCGCCTCACCCCACTCCAGGTCGAGCCGGTTCACGATGGCGCGCACGAAGTCATCTCCTCCTCGCAGCAGGAAGCGGGCGAAGCGCGGCACGTTGTCCTTGATGATGGCGATGTTGGTGATCCCCGCGCCCACGTTGACGAGGCATACCGCCTCCCCGCCCTCATATCCCGCGCGCAGCTCCTGCAGGGGGATAAGGGAGCGGGGAAGCGCGAAGGCCTTGAGGTCGATGGCCTTCGGCGTGAGGCCCGCCGCCCTGAGTACCTCCACGAAGCTCTGGATCATCTCCTTATGCGCGGCGACCAGGAGCACGGTGAGCATGCGCTCCTCCTCCGCGGTCATGAACTCCTCGATGATGTCAAAGTCAAGGATGGCGTCCTCGATGGGGATGGGGATGAACTCCTGCACCTGGAATCGCAGGGCGCCGTCCAACTCCTCTTTCTCCATGTAGGGGAGCTCGATGGGGCGGACGATCACCTTCTGGTTGGCGATCCCCAGGATCACCGACTTCTCCTTGATGCCCGTGACCTGCCACAGCTCCTTCAGGGACTCCACCAGGGTGACCCCGTCCTCCACCTCTCCGTCCCTCACCACGCCATCGGGGATACGCACAATGCCCAGCGTATTCAGAACGGGCTCGCCTTTCTGAATGTCTACAGCCGCAACCTTCAGCGAGTTGGAGCTGATGTCCAGCCCCACCGCCGTCTCGGCTTTTCTTGGACTCATCCTCTACCCCCAGTGTCCGTCCCGCTCACCTTCTGGGATCCGCGGTTCAGGTAATCGTTGACGTCGCTCTCTTTGATGCGGTAGTTCTTACCGACCCTTATCGCCGGAATCTGGCCGCCCTTGACCAGCCGGTACACCGTCATGTTGGACACCCTCAAGATATTGGCCACTTCGTTGACCGTCAATAGTTTGTTGCTGAACCGCTCCGCCAACCGCGGACCTCCATCCTGTCCCCGCTCCCACTACCTTACTCTTGTGCACCCATGTCTCCAGAAAGTGCCAGTAATATTCATCGCCAACATCAGCATCTGACTTTAGCTCTTTTTGCAAACTTCCACATTTTCTTAATATCTTAAAATTATTCAATTCTACTTGTCAATAATAGACAGGAGCAACAGAAATGCCCCTTCCCGCCGCTCGCACAATCCCTATACATTACCCTATACATACCCGACACATACCACCGGTCTCATACAAGACAAAATTCAATAGACAGCCTCTTTAGACCTTTTTGTTTCCTCGCTACGCCCCGCGCTTTCAGAGAGCCCTCTCCCGCTTCGGAGCATTCACCCTGGCCCGTCCTAGCCTTACCGCGCGGAAAAGCCCTACGGCAGAGAGTTCATTGCTGGGACGTGAACTGGGTGATGAGTGAGAATATGGGCATGTACAGCGCGATGACGATGGTGCCCACCACCAGGCCCAGAAACACGATGAGCAGGGGCTCCAGCAGGGAGGTGAGGGCCTCCACCGTGGCAGAGACCTCGGAGTCGTAGAAATCCGAGACCTTGTTGAGCATGGTGTCCAGGGCCCCCGTCTCCTCGCCGATGGCCAGCATCTGGGTTACCATGGGGGGGAAGAGCGGGCTCTGGCCCAGGGGTCGCGCGATGGAATCCCCCTCCTTGACACCCGACCTGACGTTCTCCACCGCCTCCGCCACCAGCACATTGCCCACGGTGTTGGAGGTTATCTCCAGGGCCTGCAGGATGGGCACGCCGCTGGACACCAGGGTCCCCAGGGTGCGCGAGAAGCGCGACAGCGCCATCTTGTGGAAGAGGCTCCCGAAGACGGGGAGCTTGAGCTTCAGGGCGTCGAGCTTGCGCCGCCCTCCCGGCGTCTTCAGCCATCTTCTCAGGAAAACCAGGCCCACGATGAGCAGTATTACAAGTATCGCGCCCTTCCAGCTGACCAGGAAATGGCTGATGCTCATGATGATGCGGGTCAGGAAGGGGAGGGTCGCGCCTATCTGGCTGAACATCTTCTCGAAGGAAGGCACCACGAACACCAGCATTACGACGAGCAGGAGTATGGATATGGCGAACATGGCCACGGGATAGGTGAGGGCGGACTTTATCTTGCGCCTGATCTCGTCCTCGCTCTCCAGGGTGTTGGCGATGCGCAGCAGCACGTCGTCGAGGACGCCGCCGATCTCTCCCGCCTTCACCATGCTGGTGTAGAGGTCCTTGAAGATGTTGCCGTGCTTGGACATGGCCTCCGAGAGGGATCGGCCCATCTCCACCTCGTGCTGCACGTCCGCCACCACCTCGGAGAGCACCGGGCTCTCGGTCTGCTCCGAGAGGATGCTCAGGCACTTCACCAGGGGAAGGCCCGCGTTGATCATGGTGGCGAACTGGCGCGTGAAGACGGTCACGTCCTTGCCCTTGACCTTGGGCTGGAAGATGCGGATCTCCTTCTTGGCGAGGGAGACCTTCTCCTCCTCTATGGCGATGATGAAATAGCCCATCTCCCGCAACCGCTGCGAGACCAGGGCCTCGTTGTCAGCCTCCAGTTTGCCGGTGATTATCTTGCCCTGTTTATCCCTTACCCGGTAGGAATAGGTCTGCGCCAAGACCCCACGCTCCTTCTGCTAGACCCCCTCGTCCACGCCTTTCACGCCGAACCTGCCACGAATGTATAACAACTTCAACATGAATGTCAAAACTTTTACTCTTGTAACACTTTCAACAGTTCTTATCGGTTCTTGTCCCTGTTTTATTTACGGCGACTTTTCCATACCGATCCCATATATCGTTTTTTTCGTCGTCATACTTTATCTCCTACCCTATTAGCCTGATCATCTCTTCGCGGTTGTTGCAGCGCCCCATGGCCACCTCGTAGCTGATGATCCCCCGTTTGTAGAGGGCGGCTATGGAATGGTCCATGGTCTGCATCTTGTACTGCCCCCCCGCCTGCATGGCGGAATATATCTGGTGGGCCTTGGCCTCGCGGATGAGGTTGCGGATGGCCGAGGTGGCCACCATCACCTCCACCGCGGGGATGCGGCTCTGCCCGTCCTTGGTGGGCAGGAGCTGCTGGGTGACGATGGCCTGTATGGTCCCCGCGAGCTGCATGCGCACCTGCTGCTGCTGGTAGGTGGGGAAGACGTCGATGATGCGGTCGATGGTCTGGGGCGCGTCCTGGGTGTGCAGGGTGGCGAAGACCAGGTGCCCGGTCTCCGCCGCCGTGAGCGCCGTGGAGATGGTCTCCAGGTCCCTCATCTCCCCCACCAGGATCACGTCCGGGTCCTGGCGCAGGACGTACTTCAGGGCGTTGGAGAAGGAATGGGTGTCGCCTCCCACCTCGCGCTGGTTGACGATGCACTTCTTGTGCACGTGCAGGAACTCGATGGGATCCTCCACGGTGATGATGTGCAGGTTGCGCGTCTCGTTGATGAGGTTGATCATCGCCGCCAGGGTGGTGGACTTCCCCTGCCCGGTGGGGCCGGTGACGAGGATGAAGCCTCGCGGCAGCATGCAGAACTCCTCCAGCACCTGCGGGAGGTTCAGCTCCTGTATGGTCTTGATGCGGTAGGGGATGATGCGGAAGGCCGCTCCGATGCTGTTGCGCTGGAAGTAGGCGTTGACGCGGAAGCGCGCGCTTCCGGGCACGGAATAGGATAGGTCGTACTCGAGGTTGCTCTCCAACTGCTCCCTCTGGCGGGCGGTGAGGATGCTGTAGACCATGTCCCTGGTGTCGTTGGAGGTCAGCCTGGGGTATTCTTCCAGGCGCACCAGCACCCCGTTTATGCGCATCACAGGCGGCGCTCCCACCGTGATGTGCAGGTCAGAAGCCCCCCTTACCAGGACCTCCTCCAGCAGTTCGTTGATATCGAGTTTCACAGCCAATGCCGTTCCTCCTCTCCCTTCGATACCCTATCCGGGACAGATGCCCATGCCCAGCATACCGCCGATCCGTGATGCCGGGGCGTCATCCCCGCACCCCGGGACGCTTACTCCTGTTCCTTCGCCGAACAGTTTGCGGATACCTTCCCGATTCTCCCTTTCTCCGCCGTACTCAGCGGCTACATGATGACCCTGAGCACCTCGTCGATGGAGGTGATGCCCTGCCTCACCTTTATGAAACCCTCGTCGCGCAGCGTCCTCATGCCTTCCGACTTGGCCATCTCCGCTATCTCCACGTGGGGCGCGTTGCGCGCCACCAGGTGCTCGATGTTCTCCGTCACCTCCAGCACCTCATAGATGCCCACCCTCCCCTTGAAGCCGGTGTTGTTGCAGGCGGGGCAGCCGCGGGGCCTGAAGAGCACCTCGTCGGTCCTCTCGTCCCAGGGGAAACCTATCTTCGCCAGGTATTCCGGGTCGGGCTCGTAGGCCTCCTTGCAGCGTTCGCAAAGCCTCCGCGCCAGCCTCTGGGAGCTCACGCAGTCCACCGCCGAGGCGATGAGGAAGGGCTCGATGCCCATCTCCAGCAGGCGGGTGAGGGCGCTGGGGGCGTCGTTGGTGTGCAGGGTAGAGAGCACCAGGTGCCCGGTGAGGGCCGACTCGATGGCGATCTGCGCCGATTCCGGGTCGCGGATCTCGCCGATCATCACGATGTCGGGGTCGCAGCGCAGTATGGAGCGCAGGGCGGAGGCGAAGGTCAGTCCCGCCTTGTAGTGGACCTGTACCTGGTTGATGAGGGGCAGGCGATACTCCACCGGGTCCTCGACGGTGATGATGTTGAGCTTTATGGAGTTGAGCACGTTGAGGGTGGCGTAGAGGGTGGTGGTCTTGCCGCTGCCTGTGGGGCCGGTGACCAGGATGGTCCCGTAGGGCTTGTGGAAGCTGCGGGAATATTTTTCCAGAAGGTCCTCGCTGAAGCCCAGTTCCTCGAGGCTCATGAGGGAGGCGCTCTTGTCCAGGATGCGAAGCACGACCTTCTCGCCGTGGATGGTGGGAAGGGAGGCCACGCGCAGGTCAACCGGCTTGCCCAAGATGTCCACCGAGGCCCTGCCGTCCTGGGGAAGGCGTTTTTCGGCGATGTTCATGTCCGCCATGACCTTTATCCTCGCCACCACCCCCGGATGGATGGCCTTGGGGTTCCTCCTGATCTCGTGAAGCACGCCGTCGATGCGGTAGCGCACCCGCACGTCGTGCTCCATGGGCTCGATGTGCACGTCGCTGGCGCGGTCGTTCACCGCCTCGCTGATGAGGAGGTTGACGTACCTGACGATGGGGGCGTCGTCCGCCTCCGCCTCCTCCCCCGTCTCTCTCGTCTCCCCGGCCATCTCCTCGCCGCCGATGTCCAGGTCGGTCTCGGTGCGGCAGTAGCGGTTGATGGCGGAGATGATGTCCTCCTTGGTGGCCACTAGGGGCTCTATGTCCATGCCCGTCATGATGCGGATGTCGTCCAGCGCGAAGACGTTGGTGGGATCGGCCATGGCCACCAGCAACTTGTCCCCCTCGAAACCCACCGGGATGAGGGTGTAGCGCCGGGCCACCTCTGCGTCCACCAGCGAGGAGGCGGCGATGTCCACGTCGTAGTTGGCGAGGTCCACGTACCTGAGGCCGATCTGGCGCGCCAGGATGGAGGTGAGGGCCCCCTCGCTGACCATCTTCATGTCGATGAGCACCCTGCCCAGGGTCTCCCCGGTCTCCTGCTGGCGCTGCAGGGCCTGCTCGAGCTGTTCCTCGGTTATGATGCGGTTCTTGACCAGTATCTGTCCCAGCTTTTCCTTTTTCGGCTTCTGCATACGCGTCTTTCCGTCCTCGTCATCCCGACCGTTCAAGCGCCCGCCCGAGGGCCTCGCGCATCTCCTCCAGCGGCGGCTCCAAGCCCGTCCAGAGCCGGAAGGAGATGGCCGCCTGGTGCAACAGCATGCCCTCGCCTCCCGCCGTCATCGCTCCCCTCGCTCCCGCCTCGCGCAGGAAGGCGCCGGGCCCGCGCCCGTACTTCAGGTCCACCGCCCAGGTCCCAGGGGCAAGCTCCCGGTAGTCGAGGGGCAGGTCCTCTTCCCCCGTGAGGGGAGTGCAGTTCACCGCCAGGGAGCATCCCGCGATCTCTCGCATGCCCTCACGGTCGAATCCCTTAACTGATATCTCGGTCGAGGCCACCGCCTTCTTTAACGCCTCCGCGAGGTCATCGGCTCTGCGTCTCGTACGGTTGACCACCACGATGCGCGACGCCCCCTCCCTCGCGGCCGCCAGCGCCACCGCCCGCGCCGCTCCTCCCGCCCCGATGACCATGACCCCGGCACCCCTGACGGCGATGCTCCTCTCGCGCATGAAGGCGCGGAACCCCTCGGCATCGGTGTTGTGTCCCACCAGCACATCGCCCGCCGCGACCACGGTGTTCACCGCCCCCAGGACCTCCGCGTCACCTTCCAGGCGGTCCACGAGCTCCGCGACCCGCAGCTTGTGGGGTATGGTGACGTTGAAGCCGCGGAATCCCAGCGCCCTCAGCCCCTCAACCGCCGCCCCCACCTCCCCGGGCGCGGCGCGCAGGGGGAGGTAGACCCAGTTCATGCCGTAGTACCTGAAGGCGGCGTTATGCATGGCCGGCGACAGGGTGTAGGAGATGTCGTGTCCGAGGATCCCCGTGAGCTCGGTGTCCCCGTCTATTTCCACCTGCGTTCCCTCCGTCGCCGTTTGCTCCATCCGCCAACGTCCCGGGCAGGCCGCCAACCATAATATGTATCAGCCGGGAAGCGGCAATCAAGAGGAACGGTCCTAACAGACCCTATTTATCCAGGGTCTTGAGGATATCGTAGAGCAGCCCGAGGAGCACCTTTTTCACGTCCTCCTTTTCCAGGGCGTTGCAGGGGATGATCTGGATGTCGCCGTCGATGTTGAGCTCCTTCCTGATGGTGTCGATCACCTGCGAGGGATCCCCGTCGGGCATCCTGGTGGCCCCGATGACGTAGGGAGCGTCGGAGAGGGTGGCGAAGAACTCCAGGATGCGCCGTCCCTCGGCGAAGGTCTCCGGACGGCTCGCGTCCAGCATGAGGATATAGCCCAGCATCCCCTCGGAGAGTATCTGCCACATGAAATCGAACCTCTCCTGACCCGGGGTGCCGAAGAGGTAGAGGACGATGTCTTTGGAGATGGTTATCCTTCCGAAGTCCATGGCCACGGTGGTCTCGGCCTTCACCCGGCGGGTGGAATCCGAAATGGCGCGCTCGGTGGAGACGATGGATATCTCGCTGATGCTCTTAATAAAGGTGGTCTTCCCCGCGCTGAACGGCCCGGTGACCACGATCTTGAAGGACCTCAACTGGCCATCCACTCCTTACAGTCTCTTGATGCCGTCGATTATCCTCATGATCAGGCTCTTGGTGACGGCCTTGTCCCTTTTTACCTTCGGGACCGGCTTCCCTTTATCTAATTCATCCGCCTCCACCACTTCTCCTTTCGGCTTCACGGGTATCTTTATCTTCTTCGTGGGCTGGGGAGCAGCGGCTCCCGTCAGTTCCGCGAGTTCCCTCTCGAGGGAATAGCTCTCCAGGTCGAAACCTTCCGCCTCCTCCTCGCCGTATGCCTCCGTCCTTGCGGCCGCCGCGCCTTCCGCTCCACCAAGCGTCGCGGGTACTTCCTCCACCGTCGGCGCGTACGGCATGCCCTTTTCCCCGCCGCGCTCGGACAGTAAATCATGTGTACCGATAGCTGCCGCCTCTCCCATCTGCGCTTCGCCCTTCGAGGCGGTCTCGTCCGCAACCTCGCTGGTAAGACCTTCCAACAGGTCTATGGGCTGTTGGGGTGGGGCCTCCTGGGCGGGGGGCGCGGCCGCGGTCTCGGGAGCGGGGGCCTGGGCCGAGGGCGCGGGGGCGGCCATGGCCGCGGGCTCCACCGCCGGAGGGATCTCCGGGACGAAGGTCTCGGGCGGAACCGCGGCGGCGGGCGCCTCCGTCTCCGCTGTCTGTGCCCCTTCCGCGCCCGTCTCTATGAGGCTTTCGAGGATGTCTATGGGCTGTTGGGGTGGGGCCTCCTGGGCGGGGGGCGCGGCCGCGGTCTCGGGAGCGGGGGCCTGGGCCGAGGGCGCGGGGGCGGCCATGGCCGCGGGCTCCACCGCCGGAGGGATCTCCGGGACGAAGGTCTCGGGCGGAACCGCGGCGGCGGGCGCCTCCGTCTCCGCTGTCTGTGCCCCTTCCGCGCCCGTCTCTATGAGGCTTTCGAGGATGTCTATGGGCTGTTGGGGTGGGGCCTCCTGGGCGGGGGGCGCGGCCTCCACCGGCCCTTCCGCGGCGAGGATCTCCTCCTCCAGGGCGGCTATCTCCTCCTGCAAGGGCATGAGATCGGGAGACGACAGGGCTTTTTCCGCTTCAAGGATCTCCTTCTCGAGCTCCTCGATCTCGGCCATCAGCGGGCTGGCGCCTCCCACGGGGCCCCCATCGTCCCCGGGTTCGAGGAGAGCCGGCGCGGCCTCCATATCGAAGAAGGTCTCCTTGCCGCTTCCCTGCAGAACCGCTTCCGCGATGGTCTCCGGCAGGGCATCCTCAACTTTCAGCGCGGTCTCGACGGGCGGCAGGTCCTCCAGCATCACGCTCTCCAGGACCTCCAGTCCCGGCCCCGCGCCCTCCTCGGCGAGGGCCACGTCCGCTCCGCTCGGCGCCTCGGCGAGGAGGGCGGTCTCCCGGACTGGCGCCGCTCCCTCCGCGCTTACGGGGATGTCCTCCAGCATCACGCTCTCCAGGACCTCCAGTCCCGGCGGTTCAAGGCCCACCCCGGAAACCGAGGCCGCCACCCTTTCCTCGACCTCCTCCAGGGGCAACTTCAGGGTGGCCGCCTCGCCGGGCGATTCCGGCTCCTCTTCCACCGGCGCCCGCTCCGGCTCCACCACGGCCCCGCCGCGCCGGAACGCGCCGCCCAGGATCTTTTCGGGGTCGATGGCCGCCCGCTCGGGAGGACGGAGACCTGCATCCGCAGCAACCTCCCTCTCCCTAGGAGAGATCTTATCCAGGTGGCTCTTCCACTCCTCCGGTATCTCCTCCGGCTCCAGTTCCGCTATCTCCTCATCCGCGGCCAGCCTGGCGATCTTTCCGTATTTCTTCTCCAGATAAGCCCTCTTGGCCGCCCTCGCCTCCACGCTCTCGTGCGTCATGGGTTCATCGGATGGGCGCCGTCCCTCCTCGGGGACCGCCGGCTCGGGCTCCCTTGTCCCCTCTTCCTCTTCCTCGTCGAGGCTGACTCCCTCCGGCAGCAGTTGGCTGATCTTCTTCTTGAGCTCTTCCAGCTCGGCTTCCTTGCTCTCTATCTGGAGAACCTGCTCGGCCTCCAGGGACTCCTCAACCGCCGCCTCCTTCATCTCCCGTATGCGCTCCGACTGCTTTCTCAGCTCCTCCTCGAGCACGCTCCGGACCCTCGAGGGATCGGGCACGGCAGTGGGCACCTCCACCTCCGGCGCGGCCTCCACTCCCCCGCCCTCCCGCACCTCTGGCTCCATCTCTCGGGCATGCATTTGATCGAGTGACGGCTCGACCGGGGGGGCTTCCTCCTCCACCAGTATCAGCGGCTCGCTCTCCTCCCCCAGGTCTATCTCCACCGCCTCCAGGTCTGCGGCGACCGCGTTCTCCTCGCCCTCTTCCTCGCGGACCGCTTCCCCCTCCTCGGCTCCGAGCACGGGGGCGATCGCATCCTCGCGCACCCTTTCCTCCATGGGTGCCGGCGGTGCGGTCCCCTCCGGGGGCAGCGCGGTCTCCTCCAGCGAGGGCTCGCATGGGAGGGAGATATCGGGAAGCGATACCTTCGGCTCTTCCGGCGGCTGAGACGGCGCTTCCTCCTCCAGTACCGCTTCCAGCTCCATGATCCCCAAGGCCTCGCCCACCGCATCCGCGATACGCGAGGTCCTCTCCTCCTCGTATAGGAGGGCTTCCTCCGGCGTTGCCGCCTCCTCCCGGGGCGGGGCTTCCGGTGCCTCCGTCATGACGTCGGCCACCGTCTCCGCGACCTCCACCACCTCCTCCCCGGCCTCCTCCACGAACCCTTCCGGTTCTCCAGCGGGGAGCTCCACCACCGCGGGTTGGTCGCTCTCCACCCTTTCCAGCTCTTTCGCGAGCTGCTCCAGTCTGCGATCGGCCTCTCTTTCCGCCTCCCGGGGGGTCACGTTCTCCAGCAGGCCGGATCCTATGAGCCCGTAAAGGATCTTGCAGGTGTGCAGGGTGCTCATTCCCGTGAGCTCCACGATCTGGCGCACCGTCTTCTCGCCGTCGATGTGGGTGAGGACCATCCATTCCTCCGGCGTAAGGCTGATCTGCGCCGCCTCCCTGCCCTGCATAGAGGTCATCTTGAACACCACGTCGAGATTGGGGATCTTCTTCTCGATGCGGTTCCACTCATCGAGGCGGCGCGAACCCTCCATGATCAGCTCCTCGGTGCTGATGGAGAGTCCTATGTCCTCCTCGGGGAAGACCACGCCGGGCTGGAAATCGAACTCGCCGTCCGACCAGCGCAGCATCTCGAACACCGCGTCCTGTATCTGCTCCTCCACGAATACCTCGAGCTGCTCCTTGGTCAGGTATCCGAGCCGGATGAGGAGTTGGCCAAGCCTCTGCCCCCGCGCGGTGGTCTTCTGGAGCTGCAGGGCCTCCTCGAGCTGCGCCTTGGTGATTATCCCCGCGTTGAGTAGCTTCAGGCCCAGGGATTGGCGCTTCCAGTTGGTGGTTGCGAAGAACACCTCGCCGTTGCGGAAACAGATATAACCCCTCGCCTGCCCGCGGGTGAGGTTCAGCGTCCCGTTCTTCTTGCCGAAGTTGAGCAGCTGGAAGAGATCGGGGATACTGAAGTCCTTCAGGCTTCCCTTGAGCGCCATCTTCCTTCCCGTTTATTCATCTCGCTCCGCGGGCGCGCCGCAGGTGCCGCGCCGCTCCATACATTCAATATATATATTTCGTTAACCGCGCCGTTTTTGATTACCTTACTGTCCGGTGCCGCCGCCGCCCGTCCCCCGAGCGCCGGAGGACAACGTACGCCGGCCTCCAGAGCCTGCGCCCACGTGTTATTCATACTCTATACGGAACTCCGACTTGATGATCTCGGCGATCTTCTTCGCCGCTCCCTTCACGTCGTACAGAACCAGCCCTAGCTTGCTCCCCTTGCGCACCAGGGCCGTGAGCACCGCATCCTCTCCCGCCGCCATGAGGAATACGTATCCGGAGTTGCCTTCCACGAAGACCTGGGCCAGCTCGCCCCTTCCCAGTTCCTCCGACGTCCTCTCCCCGAGGCTCAGGAGGGCGGCCGACATGGCGCCAAGCCTGTCCTCCTCCAGGGTGTTGGGTAGCACCGAGGCCATGACCAGGCCGTCCATGCTCACCACCGCCGCCGCGTCCACCTCCGCCGACCTGGAGACCAGCTCGTTCAGGGCGTTGCGAAGTCTCTCCTCCCTGGATTCCGCCAAGTATCAGACCTCCTAACCGAGTATCCGAAGTGACCGTTGACTCAGACTCACCCTCGCCTTCCCTATTCGAAAAGCCTGGCCAGCTCCTCGGCGGTGCGCTTGCCCTCCATGAACACCACCCCCATCTTGGCCTCCGGCTTCACCAGCAGCGAGAGCAGGGCGTCCGGGCCGCACTGCACCAGCAGCAGGTATCCCTGGTCTCCCTTGATGTATACCTGTTCCAGGTTGCCCCGCTTGAGGTCGCGGGCCGCCCTTTCCCCCATGCTGAGCACCGAGGCCGAGAGGGCGCCGATCATCTCCTCGTCGGCCTCGTCGGAGATATCCGACGCCAGCGCCATGGCATCGGAGCTTATCAACACCGCGGCCTCTATCTCCTGCAGATTCGATCTCAGGTTCCTGAGGACGGCGTTCATCCTCTCGATTCTTTCCGAAGCCACCCTTACCTCCTGTAAGAACGCCCGCGTGCCGGCGCGGTCAGCGCCGGGCTGACCCGCCCCATACTCACAGCGCGGCCTCTATGGCCGGGAGGTATTTACGGATATCGTACCTGGCCTTTCCCAGGTTGGCCCCCGCCGGCAGGATGGAGACCAGTATGGCGTCCGCGCCCACGGCGCTCATCAGTATGGCCCCCTTCTCGAACTCGAACATCGCCTGCGCCATGGGGCCTTGGGCGAGCTCCAGGCCGATCACCTCGGCCGCGCCAAGTGAGCTGGGAGCGATGGCCCCCACGGCCTCGAGCTGGCTGGCGTCCTCGCCGGCGGTCTCGATGATGAACCCGTCCCTCCCGACCACCAGCGCGGCGCGCACGGTGCCGGTCGCCACCAGTTCCTCCAGGACCTTCCTCAGATCGGGCAAACCACACCACCTCCTGCCCCGGGGAGAAATGCTCGTTCTCCTACCTCTTTCATCGCCCGTTCCTCATCGACGATACCGTTCCCATTCCGCCTCCATTCGGCGCGCCGCAGATACCGCCATCCCCGGACGGTTGGACTCCTGTCCCCCGCGCCGCTCTAATGCATACATATCGTCATTTCGAGTATTTACTTGACCCGCGGCGAGGCCTTCATGCGTGGGCATACCGGGTCTCGACTCAGGCTCCGCACCTCAGGCCGGGATAACCCCGCCTCCCCCATACAGGGTGGGGCGAACCTCCCACCCCATATTACAGGTTAACGCCTTTCCTTTTCCATGCAGGCGCGAGGCTCCCGCTCCCATCCGGCTTCCGGCCACGGAGCGCCGTCCCTCCTCGCCGCCCCGGTATGCGGCGGGAGCCGCGGCGCCCTAGAAGATGGCCCTGCATTTCATCTCCGCCCGGGGATCGCCGTCCGGCCGCCGCGACCCGTCATCCTCCACCTCCACGGTGATGGCCCGGGCGCGGCAGCCCAGCTCGCAGCTCAGGCACCTTATGCAGCTCTCGGGATTGGCCACCTGGGGCATTCCCTCCTCACCCCACTCATAGACGGGATACTGCGCTCCCCGCGTCTGAGGGCAAATCTCCATGCACTCACGGCAGGCCACGCACCTCTCTTCGTCCACGCGGATATGCGAGGCCGTAAGGTCCTTATCTTCCATCTCATACCTCCGGACACGATCCTAGTGCAGGGCACAGGGGATGCAGGGGGCGAAGGAGCGCGCCGCCGTTTCCAGCAGCACCGCGGCCCGCCTGTCCCCCTCCGGTCCCTCCCCCGCGGAACGGGCTCCCGCCAGCAGGCACCGCTCCAGAGCTCCGACGTTGAACTGCAGGGGGGCGGTGATGGAAAGGGTCTTTACCGTCCCCTCGGCGTCCAGCTCCAAACCGTAGACCAGCATCCCCTCCGGGGCCTCCACCGCCCCCGTCCCCGCGCCCCCGCCCGGGGACGCCGTGGCCCTCGATCCCTCGCCGGGAGATGCCCGCAGGAGCCGCGTGATCATCTCCCAGGCGTGGATCATCTCCAGTATCCTGGCGGCATGGGCGAGCATGCTGCGCCGGAAGGGAAATCCCCACTGCGTCTTGAGCTCCTCGAGTTCGGCGTCAGCCAGCTCGCTTCCGTACCCGCCGTACACGTTCACGCGGGCGAGGGGGCCCACGCGCACACTGCCCACCTCCCTGATCTCCGCCACCCGGATATGTGAGTGAGGGCTGTTCCGCTCCTCGATGCTCGCCTGCAACTCCTCGAGCGAGAGGTTGGCGCGCTCCCCCGCCCCCTCTTCGAAAAGGACCGCCCTGCCGCCCAGCAGCCCCATCTCCCCTTCCGAGCGCAGGGCGAGGCACGGCGACGTCTCCTCTCCTAGGGATTCCACAACCTCCTCGTTACGGCGCAGGAGGAGCTTGATCAGCCGAGCCGTCTCCACCAGCAGCGACCTGGCCTCGCCCAGTTTCTCCGCCAGCCGACTTCTCCTCTCCTCTCCCATGGGTCTGACCACTCCTCCGGGCAGCACGTTCACGGCATGCACCGCCCTGCCCCCCGCCTCGCGGAGCACCAGCGTGCCCAAAGACTTGAGGGCCATGAACCTGCGCACCACCTCCTCGTCCACGCGGTGGATGCTTATGATGTTGCGCAGGCCGGGGTCGGAGGACGGCAGCAGCAGGTCGGGCAGGCTGTGCACGGTCAGGGATACCGCGTGGCGCTCCAGCAACTGTCCCCACATGCACAGCTCGCGCAGGAGTCCCGCCGCCGCTGGTACCTCGATGCCCAGTGCCGCCTCCACCGCCCTGGCCGCCGCCACCTGATGAAAAACGGAGTCCCCTCCGCAGATCCGCGACACCAGGGTCACAAGGTTGTCCACGTGGGAGCCCCTCGCGAAGAGGTCGAATCCCCGGTAGCCGAAGGCCTGCAGCCGCGCCTCTCCTGGACTGCCCCCCTCGTCCCTCACCAGCCTTATGGAGGCGTTGCCGCTGATCCTGGTCACCGGATCTATCACCAGGTCCGCCATATGTCACCCTTCCCGGATCGCGGCGCCCGGACGCCCTCGCCCGACATCCTCTCCACGCCGCCAATTCGATCCTTCATGACGTCCTCGCTCCCGCTAGCGCCTTCCCTCCCCGCCCAGGCGTCGCAGCAGGGTGGCCGTGCCTCCCGGACGCCGCCTGCGCAGGAGCGGCTCGGCAAGGCAGTACCTGAAAAAGCTGTGCGCGGTATCCTTTATCTCCCTTTCCAGCACCTCTTTCCGCTCCCCCGTCGCCCTCTCCATCCTCCGCAAGGTCTCCCCCTTAAGGTCCTGAAAGGGCGGGAGCAGCGCCTCGTCACAGGGACCCCTGCACCCTCCGCAGGGGACGCCGTAGGAACTGGGACAGAGCGCATTGCACCCGTCCCTGGTCAGGGGGCCCATGCAGATGAAGCCCTGCTCCAGAAGGCATTTGCCGGCCTCGGGCACCGAGGAGAGCAGCCTGCGGAGCCCCTCCCGCGTCCGCGGCGGCGAGGTCACCCCGCATTCGGAACACACCGTCGCTCCCAGGCGCGACGGAAGGGTTCCCGAGAGAGCCAGTTTTAAAAAGCCCTGCAAGAGATCCTCCGGGGGAGGGCACCCAGGCAGGAAGGCGTCCACGCTCACGTAGGCGTCCACGGGCAGGAGGCGCTTCACCCCCTGCGGCGCACCCTCGATAACCGCCCCCTCCCCGTATCGCATCCGCATCATCCTCTCCTCTGTCAGGAGGTCCGCCAGCCCCGGCACCCCGCCGAAACAGGCGCAGGTCCCCAGGGCTACCAGCTTATCCGCTTTCTGTCTCGCTTCCCTCAGCCTGCGGAAATCGTCTCCGTGCCTCACCGTTCCCTCCAGCAGCAGCAGGTCCACCTCCGGGAGCTCCTTCTGGTCGAGCAGGAAGGGGGCGTAGGGGATGGCGTTCTCGCCGATGAAGGTGTAAAAATATTCCTCCATGCTGAGGAGGACGTACTGGCACCCCAGGCAGGAACTCAGGGAAAGCACCGCAACCCGCATCTGTCACTCCAGCGTCGTCTTGAGCATCACCAGGCAGGAGGCCGGACCCGCGTGCTCGGTGCGCAGGTCCACCCTGCGCCCGAAAACGCTCTCCAACATGCCCGCGGCGTAGCCGTGCATGGTCTGGCAGGCGACCCCTCCCAGCGCCACTCCTGCTCCCAGGCAGGCGGTCCTGATGGGACAGCGCTCGAAGAGTAGGCGGATGAACATCTCCTCCACCTCGTATACCCAGAAATCGTCATCTTCCTTGTTCTTCCAAAGAGAGACCTTCCACACCTCGGGTGAGCCCCGGAAGACCCATTTCAGCGCCTTCTCTATGTCGTCGGTGGCGTCGTAGGCGGAGGCCTCACGCTTCCCCAGGTCCTTGCCGGCGAAGTACATGAGCTGGGGGGTGGACCTCCCGGTGACCTCTCCCCCCGCTTGGTCGAAAACGGCCAGGGCCTCGGAAAGGGCGCGCAGGCGGTCCAGCAAGACCTCCGTTTCCTCCAGCATCTTCCACCTTTCGGGATCGAAGCCCTCTCGGGCCACATCTCGCTCACTCCGGCCGCCGCCCTGGCTCCGGAGGCGGGTTCCGCCGTAACGCGCCCCGGCCACCCGGCCGGGAGTCGCCACGCCGGTCTTTCCTCTCTACCCTTTTGCTCCCTAGATGTCTTCGGCTGATTCCAATTAAACATGAACCGCTTTCTCGCCGCCAGTGGGGCCAGGACTCGGCCCCGCTCCCCGCTCCCCCAGCCCGGCAAGCGGACCCCAAGAGGTCCTCTCGGTCTCCCTGGACCTCTTCCTTCACGCGCAGGAACTCGTCGTAGTCGGCGGTGAAGAAGTGGCCGCCGTCGCCCGCTGCCGCGCAAGTGACCGGCAAGCGGACCCCAAGAGGTCCCCTCAGTCTCCCTGGACCTCTTCCTTCACGCGCAGGAACTCGTCGTAGTCGGCGGTGAAGAAGTGGCCGCCGTCGCCCGTGGCCACGTAGTAGAGGTAATCCACCCCGGCCGGATCCAGGGCTGCCTTGATGCTGGAAAGGCCTGGGCTGCAGATGGGAGCGGGGGGAAGCCCCTTGTGGAGGTAGGTGTTGTAGGGCGAGTTGACCTTGAGGTCCTCGTAGGTGAGGACTTCCTTCCATTGCGGGAGCGCGTACTGCACGGTGGCGTCGATCTGGAGAGGCATATCCCTGCGCAGGCGGTTGTACACCACCGCCGCGACCAGCGGCCTCTCCGCGTCCAGCACCACCTCGCGCTCGATGAGCGAGGCCACGATGACCGCCTGGTAGGGGGTGATGCCCAGCTCTCGCGCCCTGTCCCAGTCGAGGCCGGCGGTCTCCGCCCTGAACTGCGCCAGCAGGGTCTCGATGACCTCCCGGGGCGAGGCGTCGGCGGCGAGGTCATAGGTCTTGGGGAAGAGAAAGCCCTCCAGGTTGTCCTCGTTCTCCGGCGGCAGCAAGGGGACCTCGAACCCCCCTTCCGCGGCGGCGCGCAGGAAATCCTCCGCGCTCACCCCCAGTGCCTCCGCCACCCTGGCGGCGGTCTGGTCCACAGTGAGGCCTTCGGGGATGGTCAGGCGCACCTGGTACTGCGGTCCCGCCTCGAGCATGGCGAACACATCTCCGTAACGCATGCCCGTGAAGAAGGTATAACGGCCCGGCTTGAACCTCGCCTGCCGGCCCTGCATCCAGGCCAAGAGGCGGAAGATGGTGGCCGAGGTGACCACCTTCTCCTGGTGCAGCTTCTCGGCGATGCGCGCGGCCGTATCCCCTTCCTCGACGGTTATCTTCACCGGCGTATCGCCACGAGTGGGAAAGAAGTAGTGGTCCGCCAGCAGACCCGCCAGGATCGCCAGCGCCGCCACGGCGCATATCGATGCTATGAGCGCTTTCCTCTTTATCCCAGGCCTATTCCGCGGACTTCTGCGTGCCTTTTTCGTCTCCCGCAATATCCTCTCCCGCCTTAGATGAGCGCTCCCGCTCCAGGAATGCCTGGAGGATCACCGCGGCGGCCTCGGCATCCGCGCCGCCGCGCGACCGCTTCCCCGCCTCGCTCAGCCTCCGCCTGGCCTCCACGGTGCTGAGGCGCTCGTCCCAGAGCACCACCCGGATCCCCCTCGCCTCCGCCAGCTCCCGTGCGTAGCGGCGCGTCTCCCGCGCCTGTTCGCCCTCGCGGCCGGAGAGGGTCAGGGGCAGCCCCACCACCACCGTGTCTATCCCCTCGCTCTCCGCCTTCTCCTCCACGTAACGGCGCAGGGCCTCCGGATCAAGGTCGCGCAACACCTCCAGCGGCGAAGCGCTCATCCCCAGGGGGTCGGAGATGGAGACCCCGATCCGGCGCCGGCCGATATCCAAGCCCATGCTACGCATCTCGTCCCTCGGGAGCAGACTTCATCTCCTCCACGAAGAGCGCCAGCGCTTCCTCCACGCCCTCCGGCCGTCCCCCTCCGCCCACGGCCATGTCCGCCCTGCCGCCGCCCCCGCCGCCCAGGAGGCGCCCGCATTTCCGCACCACTTGCACGGCGTCCAGTCCCGCCTCCAGGGCGTCCTTTCCCAGCGCTACCACCAGGTTGGCCTTGCCCTCTCTGACCGTGGCTACGCCCACCGCCGCCGCTCCGCGGTCGGAAAGGGCGCGCTCCGCGAGCTCCCGCAGCTCCTGGGGCGTCAGGTCGGGCACGCAGGCCGAGAGCACCATCCCCAGGGGGACCTTTTCCTCCCGCCACTCCACGCCCTCCTTGGCCAGGGCGGAGAGCTCCCCGCGCTCGCGCTTCCTGAGCTCCCCCTCCAGCTCCTTGACGCGCTGCTGCAACCTGGCCACGCGTTCGGGTATTCTCCCCGCGTCCGTCTTCAGGGCCACGGCGACCTCCTCCAGCATCTCCCGGCGCTCCCGGAAGAGGCGGTACGCCTCCATGCCCGTTACCGCCTCCAGACGGCGCATGTTGGCGCCGATGCCGCTCTCCGCCGTGAGCACCAGCAGCCCGATCTCCCCCGTCCTCCCCACGTGGGTCCCGCCGCACAGCTCCCGGCTGATCTCGTCCACCTCCACTACCCGCACGTGCTCCTGGTATTTCTCTCCAAAGAGAGCGATGGCGTTGATGCTGGTGGCGTACTCGTAGGTGGTGACGTATGCGCGGACGGGGAGGTCCTCCAGTATCTTGCGGTTGGCCAGCTCCTCCACCCGCGCCAGTTCCTCGCGCGACAGGGGGCCGAAGTGGGTGAAGTCGAAACGCAGCCGCCTCGGCTCCACCAGGGAGCCCGCCTGCTTGGCATGTTCTCCCAGCACCTGCCGCAGCGACCAGTGCAGGATGTGGGTGGCGGTGTGGTTCCTGCGAATGGCGTTTCGCCTCTCCACGTCGATGCGCGCCTCCACCTCGTCGCCTGCGCGCAGGACCCCCCGCGCCACGCGGCAGTGATGGGACACCAACCCCGGCGCCGGCCTGCGGGTGTCCGTGACCTCGGCCTCGCCCGCCCCGGAAGAGATGGTGCCGGTGTCGCCCACCTGTCCCCCCATCTCCCCGTAGAAGGGGGTGCGGTCCAGGATGACCTCCACCTCCTCGCCCTCGCCGGCCTCGGGTACCACCCGGCCCCCCTTCACCAGGGCCAACACCCGGGCCCTCTCCTCCGTCCTCTCGTATCCCGTGAACAGGCTCTGGCCGTAGTTGTCCAGCACCTCGTTATAGACCTCCGGCACCGCGGCGGCGTAGCCCTCCTCCACGCGCGCCGCCCGCGCCCGCCGGCGCTGCTCCTCCATGAGGGCCTCGAAACCCCCCTCGTCCAGGGAAAGACCCTTTTCGCGCGCCAGCTCGCGCGTGAGCTCGAGGGGGAACCCCAGGGTGTCGTGGAGGTGAAACACCACTTCTCCCGGGATCTCCTTCTCTTTGCCGTCCGAAATCCCCGCCACCGCCTCCTCGAAATAGGCCAGGCCGCTGCGCAGGGTCTGGGAAAAGCGCTCCTCCTCGCTGCGCACGATGGCGGTGATGAAGGCCGCGTTCTGCTTGAGCTCCGGATAGGCGCCGCCCATGGTCTCGATGACCACCTCCGCCATGCGCGGGAGGAAGAGGTCCTCGATGCCCAGCAACCTGCCGTGGCGCACCGCCCTGCGGATGATCCTCCTCAGGATGTAGCCCCGGTCCTCGTTGGAGGGCAGGACCCCGTCTCCCACCAGGAAGGTCATGGCGCGGGAGTGGTCGGCCACGATCTTCAGGGAAATGTCCTTCTCGCCGCCGCGGGCGACCCCGCTCAGGTCGGCCGCCGCCTCCAGCACCGCCGCCAGGGTATCGGTCTCGAAGTTGTTCGCCACCCCCTGCATGACCGAGGCCAGTCGCTCCAGACCCAGGCCGGTGTCGATGTTCTTGGCGGGCAGGGGATGCAGGTTCCCGTCCGCGTCGCGGTCGAACTGCATGAAGACCAGGTTCCAGAGCTCCAGGAAGCGGTCGCAGTCACACCCCGGACGGCAGTCCGCGTTCCCGCAGCCGTGATCCTCCCCCTGGTCATAGAGCACCTCAGAGCAGGGGCCACAGGGACCGGTGGTGCCCATGTCCCAAAAATTGTCCTCCGCCCCCAGACGCACCAGGCGCTCCGGGGGGACTCCTACCACATCCTTCCAGATGTCGTAGGCCTCGTCGTCCTCCTCGTACACGGAGCAGTACATGCGCCCCGGGTCCAGCCCCATCTCGGCGGTGAGGAACTCCCATGCCCAGGGTATGGCCTTTTCCTTGTAGTAATCGCCGAAGCTGAAGTTCCCCAGCATCTCGAAGAAGGTGAGGTGACGCGCGGTATGACCCACCTTCTCTATGTCCGTGGTGCGCACGCACTTCTGGCAGGTGGTGGCGCGGGTGAACTCCGGACGTGCGCTTCCCAGGAAGTACGGTTTGAACTGCACCATCCCGGCGTTGGTGAGCAGCAGGGTGGGGTCGTCGGGCACCAGGGAAGAGCTCTTCACCACCCGGTGGTCCCTCGCCTGGAAGAACTCCAGGAACCTCTTCCTTATCTCCTCGCTCCTCAAGTCGTACCCCTTCCTCGTCAGGTCCCGCCCCGCCCTTGGACGCCAGGGCGTCCACTCGGGCTGCCCGAAGGCCTTGGGAGGCCTACGCGGCGCCTCGAAGCGGCCTTTTCGCCGCCCGGCGCGGCGGGCATGCCGTACGGGCAAGACACGTCACGCCTTGCGTTATAGGATATATGCCGGCGCGGTGGCTTTCCAGCTCTCGCGCCGCGGGGGGAGGTCCCATGCCGGAGACGATTCAGCCTGCCGGGATGGGCGGGTGCATCCCCGACCCCTTACCCGTCCTCTTCCGCCGGGGTCCGGGATTCCACTCCGTCCCCGTCCTCGGGCCTCGCGAAGGCCCTCCTGGCGCCCATCCCCAGCGTCAACACCTTCACCAGGGGGGAGCTGAAGATCGACTGCGCCGCCCTGGTCATGGAATCGGCCCGCTCCGCCAGCCTCTGCACAGCAGCCAGGAGACCGTCCACGTAGCCCATCTCCGTGTTCACGTGGTCCATGGTGGTCTGCAGTTTTCCCATGAGGGGAATGACCTGCCTGCGGATGTCGTCCAGCATGCGGTTGGTGATGCTCATGGTGCGGGCCAGCTTGAAGGTAACCAGGGCGGCCGCGATCATGAACAGGCCGAAGGAGATGGCGCAGACCAGGGCCGCCACGCCGCCCAATTCAGACTGCCTCCCCGGACGTACCGGTGCCCCCGGCGCGCCGGGAGAGATAATCCTCTATGGCCGCCCGAATGCCGTCCGCCGCGAGGTTGGAGCAGTGCATCTTCTCCTCCGGCAGCCCGTCCAGTGCCTCCGCCACCTGCTGGTCGGTTATGCGCATGGCCTCCTCGATGGTCTTTCCCTTCACCATCTCCGTGCCCATACTGCCGGAGGCCACCGCCGCTCCGCATCCGAAGGTCTTGTACTTCACGTCCACCAGGCGGCCGTCCTCGACCTTTATATATACCTCCATCATGTCCCCGCATACCGGGCTTCCCACCTTGCCCACGCCGTCGCAGTCCGGTATCTCGCCCACGTTGCGGGGATTCTGAAAGTGCTCGATGACCTTGTCGCTGTACATGCCTTTTCTCCTGTTTATGCAGGTAATTTCGACGTTCCCGAGCATAGCACCCGCTCTTTCAGGGTGTCAACAAAGGCCCCCGTGGCGCAGGGCGTGCGGGTGGGGCAACCCCGGTCCCGGGGCCGGCGGCGGCAACCCGGGAGGTACACCCTCATCTCCCTGTTGGGCCCCCCTGGCGTCCCTCCCCGTCCCGGGAACCGCTCCCGGTCCCGCCGCGCTCATCGCCTCCGGATCCGCGGCGCCCTCCTTCCGTAGCTCCCCGGAGGCGCTCCATCCATCCCTCGGCCAGCTCGGCCTCCTCTCCCTCGCCGCCCGGCTCGTAGTATCTCCTGCCCTCCATGCCCCGCGGGAGGTATTCCTGCTCCACATAATGGCGGGGGAAGTGGTGCGGGTATAGATATCCGACTCCGTGCCCGAGCTCCGCCGCCCCCCGGTAATGCGCGTCCCTGAGATGGGGGGGCACAGGAGCTGCGGCCCCCTCCTCCACTTCACGAGAGGCCGCCGCTATGGCCCGGGTGGCGGAATTGCTCTTGGGAGCGAGGGCAAGGTAAAGGGCCGCATGGGCCAGGTTGAGACCGCATTCCGGCATGCCCACGTATTCCACCGCCCGCGCCGCGGCATCGGCGACCACCAGGGCGCGGCTGTCCGCCAGCCCCACGTCCTCGCTGGCGAAGATGACCATGCGCCGGGCGATGAAACGCGGGTCCTCTCCCGCCTTGAGCATGCGGGCCAGCCAGTAGACCGCAGCATGGGGATCGGAGCCGCGCATGGACTTGATGAACGCCGATATGGTGTCGTAATGGGAATCTCCCCATTTGTCGTAGAGCAGCGCCCTGCGCTGCGCCGCCTCCTCCGCCACCGCCAGGTCCACGTGCCGCCTCCCCCCTTTCTCCGAGGCCAGGAGCGCGGCTGCCTCCAGGGTGTTGAGGGCGGACCTGGCATCGCCCCCCGCCGTGCGCACGATATGCTCCAGGGCCTCCTCGTCCACCGCCAGTCCCGCGGACCCGAGTCCCCTCTCGGCGTCGGTTAGAGCCCTCTCCACCACCGTCCTTATCTCCTCCTCACTCAAGGGCTCGAGTCGGAAGATCTTGGAACGCGAGACCAAGGCCGAGTTCACCTCGAAGTAGGGGTTCTCGGTGGTGGCTCCGATGAGCACCACGGTCCCCTGTTCCACCGCCGGAAGCAGGGCATCCTGCTGCGCCTTGTTGAAGCGGTGGATCTCGTCGATGAAGAGGATGGTCCTGGCGCCCTCCATGGCCAGCCTGTCCTCCGCCTCCCTGATCAGCGCGCGCACTTCCGCCACCCCGCTGGTGACCGCCGAGAGCTGCCGAAAGTGAGCTCGGGTGAGGTTGGCGATGATGGCCGCCAGGGTGGTCTTGCCCGAGCCCGGGGGACCCCAGAAGATGGCGGTCTGGAGGCGGTCCTCCTCGATGGCCCTCCTGAGGTAGGTGCCCTCTCCCACCACCTTCTCCTGTCCCACGAACTCCTCCAGGGTCCGCGGGCGCATACGCGTGGCCAGGGGGGCCTGCTCCCTTCCCAGTTCCTCCCTGCGGTATGTGAAGAGGTCCATGTCCGTCCCTTCCCCGGAGCCTCCGCCGGCGAAGCCATCCTCCTGCCTCAAGGCCATTATAAACGCGCGGCTGGACATCGGCTCACGGAAAAGCCGCCGCCCTCCACGCGGGGTCCGAAGATGATCGCGGGGAGGGTGGGAAAGCGGCCGTGGAGGACGGGCCGCGGAGTCATTAAAAAGGATGGGCTCCACCCTGCCGTCCCCACCGCTATCTATGAACCTGCGCCCTCGCAGGTGGGCACCTACCTCGGGTCTCCGCAGTCCCCTACCCGGGATCGGGGCATTGCGTCCTCCCTCGGAAAGCGGCTCCCTCGATCGAAGTGTTGGCTCAACGATAACGCACGGCTTCGACGCACAGGGTCGGGCCCAATTTTCCTCTCCTGGCCTTTATGCTACCACAACCGCCCGCCGCGTTCACTGACGCGGACACATCTTCCCCGCCCCCGCGGGCAGGGCGGAAGAGAGGCGCTCTGACAACGCCCGGAGTGGGCGCGCTTTAAGGGTTTACGCCTCTCGTCCCGCGATGCCGTCGCAGACTCAGAGGTCCTCAGGGCGCTTGTAGCTCTCCTTCTCTCCCGCCGGCCAGATGGGAAAGAGGGTGCGGCCGTACATATCGTTTTCGCGACCCGCGTGGCCCGGGCGTCTTCAGAGGTCCTCAGGGCGCTTGTAGCTCTCCTTCTCTCCCACCGGCCAGATGGGAAAGAGGGTGCGGCCGTACATCTCGTTCAGCAGCTCCGCCACCGCCAGGTAGGCGGCCAGGGACCCGCAGACGATACCGATCACCCCCGCAACCTTCAGCAGACCGCCGTTGCCCCAGCCGAAGGAGATGGCCAGGAGGAAAAAGAGCACGATGAGGGTGGCGAATACCGCCTGGAGGACCCGGTTCACCTTGAAGGTGCCGATGAAAAGGAAGGTGGTGAACACGCCCCAGATGAAGAGGTACCAGGCCAGGCCCCGGTTGCTCGCCTCCAGTCCCAGCCGCTCCCCCAGGAAGGGTTTGCCGACGATGATGAAGACAAGGGTGAGCCAGAAGGACCCGTAGGCGATGAAGGCGGTGGTGCCGAAGGTGTTGCCCTTCTTGAACTCCATCACCCCGGCGATGATCTGGGCCAGTCCGCCCAGGAAGAGGCCCATGGCCAGTATGGATGCGTCCTGCTTGAAGAGGCCCGCGTTGTGCAGGTTCAGCAGGATGGTGGTGAGGCCGAAACAGGTCAGCCCCAGCACGGCCGGATTGGCGAGTTTTTCTTCTGTCATTGTTGCTCTCCTTTTTACTCCCTGCCCTGTTGCCAACGATGCTGCGACGCGGCCGTCACTGTCTTCTCTCCTGGAGCCTCCTCCCCTCCACCAGGGTCTCCACCACGGAGGGATCGGCCAGCGTGCTGGTGTCTCCCAGGTCCTCGCCCCCGGACCCCTCGGCTATCCTGCGCAGGATGCGGCGCATGATCTTTCCGCTGCGCGTCTTGGGGAGGGCGGGCGCGAACTGGATCACGTCCGGCGTGGCGATGGGCCCGATCTCCTTGCGGGCGTGGGCGGTCAGCTCCTTTCTCACCTCCTCTCCATCCAGGTCCTCGTACTCCGCCTTCAGGGTGACGAAGGCGTAGATGCCCTGCCCCTTTATCTCGTGGGGCACTCCCACCACCGCCGCCTCGGACACGTAGCGGTGTCCCACCAGGGCGCTCTCCACCTCGGCGGTGCCGATGCGGTGACCCGAGACGTTGATCACGTCGTCGATGCGGCCTTCCATCCAGAAGAAACCGTCTTCGTCCACCCGGCAGCCGTCGCCGCTGACGTAATGTCCGGGATAGACGCTCCAGTAGTTCTTCACGAAGAGGTCGTGGTTGCCGTAGACGGTGCGCATCATCCCCGGCCAAGGCCTGCGCAGGCAGAGGGTCCCGCTCTCGCCCGGCGCGCACTCCCTGCCCTCCGGGTCCAGCACCACGGCATCCACCCCGAAGAAGGGGAAGCCCGCGGAGCCCGGCTTCATGGGGGTGGTGCCGGCGATGGAGGTGATGAGCACCCCTCCCGTCTCCGTCTGCCACCAGGTGTCGATGACCGGGCAGCGCCCTCCCCCGATGCGCCGGTGATACCATAGCCACACCTCGGGGTTGATGGGCTCCCCCACCGAGCCCAGGACGCGCAGAGACGAAAGATCGGCGGTGCGCGTCCATTCCTCGCCCTCCCGGATGAGTGAACGCAGCACGGTGGGAGCGGTGTAGAGCGCGGTGACCCCGTATTTTTCCACAATCTTCCAATACCTGTCCGGCTGAGGGTAGGTGGGCACGCCCTCGAACATCACCTGCGTGACCCCGTTGGCGAGGGGGCCGTAGACGATATAGCTGTGTCCCGTCACCCATCCGATATCCGCCGTGCACCACCACACGTCGTCGTCGTGGATGCCGAACACCCAGCGGTGGGTGAGCGAGGCGTGCAGCAGGTAGCCGGCGGTGGTGTGCAGGACCCCCTTGGGCTTGCCGGTGCTGCCGCTGGTATAGAGGATGAAGAGGGGGTCCTCGGCCTCCATCTCCGCGGGCGGGCAATGCGGCCCGATGTCCTCCGCCCCCATCTCCTCCTCCCACCACAGGTCGCGCCCCAAGGCCATCTCCACCTCCGTCCCGGCGCGCCCCACCACGAAGACCCTCTCCACCCCGGTGGGCTCCGCGAGGGCCTCGTCCACGTTCTCCTTCAGGGGGATGATCCTGCCTCCCCTCCTCACGGCGTCGCCGCAGACCAGGGCGCGACAGCCGCTGTCCAGGATGCGGCCCCGCAGGGCGTCGGAGGAAAAGCCCGCGAAGACCACGGAATGCACGGCGCCGATGCGTGCGCAGGCGAGCATGGCCACCGGCAGCTCGGGGACCATGGGCAGGTATATGCACACGCGGTCTCCCCTGCCGATGCCGTGTTTTCTCAATACGTTGGCGAACCTGCAGACCTCCCCGTGGAGGCGGGAATAGGAGTATGTCTCGCCGGGACCCGGCTCGTCCGGCTCCCAGATGATGGCGGTCCTCTCGCCCTTGCCTTCCTCCAAGTGGCGGTCCAGGCAGTTGTGGGAGGCGTTCAGCCGCCCCCCCTCGAACCACCTGCAGAGATAACCTTCCTGATCCCAGGTATGCACCTTCTCCCAGCGCCTGGACCAGGACAGGGATTCCGCCTGCTCCGACCAGAAGCCCTCGGGGTCCTCCAGGGAACGGCGGTGCATCTCCCGGTAGCGCCCCATGTCCCCGATATAGGACCTGGCGGCGCTCTCCTGCGATGGCATGATCACCTGCGACATCTCCTCACCCCACACGTTCACGCCTATGCAGAGACCAGCCGATCCCGCACCTCTTCCACCATACGCAGGGGCGTGGAGGCGCCGCCCAGCACCGCCGCCTTCCGCGCCCCTTCCGATACGGGGATGTCCAGCTCCTCCGCCGTCTCCACCTTGAACACCCGCGCGCCGGCCATCTCGCAGATGCGGCGCAGGAACTCGGTGTTGGAGCTGTTCCTGCCCCCCACTACCACCACCAGGTCGCTGGCCAGCGCCAGCTGCAGGGCCTCCGCCTGGCGGGAGAGGGTGTTGCGGCACAGGGTGTTGATGATCTTCAGCTCCATGACCTCGCGGATGAGCTCCGGGACCTCGTTGATGAGCCCGTCCACCAGGGACCGGAACATGAACAGGTCCACGGTGGTCTGAGCGATCAACCCCACCTTGCGGATCTTGCGCGGCCAGGCTTCCCACCAGTCCTTGAGCTCTTGGATCTCCTTGATGACCACCGCGTCACCGCCCACATGCCCCAGTATCGCCTCCACCTCGGGATGGTCGGCGTTCCCGATCACGAAGAGCCTGTAGCCCTCCCCCACCAGGCGCATGGCCGCCCGCTGCGCCTTCTTCACCGTGGGGCAGGTGGCGTCCACCAGGGTGGCCCCCATGCGCTGCAGGGATTCCGACTGGGAGGGGGGTATGCCGTGTGAGCGCACCACCACCCGTGCCCCGCGGAGTCCCACCGCCTCCCAGGACCCCTCGTCCTCGGGAAGGATTCGCAGCCCCTTCGCCTCCAGCTCCGCCACCACCTGGGGGTTATGTATGACCGGCCCCAGGGAGAAGACCCGGTCGGATGCCTTCAGGGTCTCCTCCACCATCCTCACGGCGCGCCTCACGCCGGGGCAGAACCCCGCGTACCTGGCTACGATGACCTCCATCTTATCCTCCGCGTCCTCGCCGCGGCCGCTCCCCGCCTTGCTCTCGTCTCTCCTTATCCACCCTTATCTTTCCCTTCCGGGGCTCCTCCCACCTCCCGCTCCCCGGGCCGTCGGCCCATCCGACATCCCGATATCCGCGCCGAACAGGCCCCTTCTCGACCAACGCACGGCCGCCTCGGGCAGCGCGCCCGCCCTCCCACATTCCATCCCGGAGCATCCCCTCATCCCCCGGCCATATACGCCACCCCTTAGACCGGGCGCAGGCGCAGCTCCCTCAGCTGTTCGGGGTACACCGCGTCCGGAGCCCCGGTGAGGGGGTCGCTTCCAGACTGCGTCTTGGGGAAGGCGATGACGTCGCGGATGGAATCCCTCCCCGCCATGAGCATGACCACGCGGTCGAGGCCGTAGGCGATGCCGCCGTGGGGAGGAGCCCCGTAACGCAGTGCCTCCAGGAGGAAACCGAACTTGTCCCGGGCCTCCTCCCGGGATATCCCCAGCACCGCGAACACCCTCTCCTGTACCTCGGGGTCGTGGATGCGGATGCTCCCTCCGCCCAGCTCCACTCCGTTCAGCACCATGTCGTAGGACAGAGAGGTCGCCTCCAGCGGCCTCTCCTCCAGGAAGTCCAGGCTGTCCCGGGACGGCGCGGTGAAGGGATGGTGGTTGCTCCTGTAGCGCTTCTCCTCCTCGTCCCAGTCGAAGAGAGGGAATTCGGTGACCCAGGCGAAGGCGAACCTCTCGCCGCGCGGGAGGTCGAAACGGCGGGCGCAGTAATCCCGCATCCCCGCCAGCAGGGCGCCGGTCTCCTCGCCGCCCGCCGCCAGCACCAGCACCTCCCCCTCCCGCAGTCCCGAGGCGCCTATCAGCGCCCTCCTCTCCTCCTCGGAGAGGAACTTTGCCACCGGGGACTTCAGGCCCTCGCCCTCGCGCACCATCCACACCAGACCCGAGGCGCCCAGACGCCGCGCCTCCTCCACCATCTCGTCCAGCTCGCGGCGCGGGGGCGACACCAGGCCGTCGATCCTGAAGCCGCGCACGCGGCCCCCCGCCTCCAGTGCGGAACGGAAGACCTTGAACCCGCTGCCAGCAAACACGGGGGAGAGATCCTTTATCTCCATGCCGTAGCGCAGGTCGGGGCGGTCGGTGCCGTAACGTTCCATGGCCTCGCGCCAGGTGAGGCGCGGGAAAGGGATGCGCAACTCCACGTCCAGGAAGCGCCGGAAGAGGTGGGCGAACATCTCGTCCATGAGGGAGATGACGTCCTCGGGTTCCACGAAGGACATCTCCAGGTCTATCTGGGTGAATTCCGGCTGACGATCCGCCCTCAGGTCCTCGTCGCGGAAGCAGCGCGCTATCTGGTAATACCTGTCAAGTCCCGCCACCATCAGCAGCTGCTTGAAGAGCTGGGGAGACTGGGGGAGGGCGTAGAACTTGCCCGGCTGCAGTCTTGAGGGCACCACGAAATCCCTTGCCCCCTCGGGGGTGCTCTTGGTGAGGATGGGGGTCTCGATCTCCAGAAAGCCACGTGCGGAGAGGAAGCCGCGCACCTCTTCGGTGACCCGGCTGCGCAGGACCAGGGCCTCGCGGAGGTCCGGCCTCCTGATGTCCAGGTAGCGGTAGCGCAGGCGCAGGGCCTCGTCCACCTCGCTCTCCTCCTGGATCTCGAAGGGCGGGGTGAGGGACGTGGATATCACCCCCACCTCCTCGGCCATCACCTCCACCTCGCCCGTGGAGAGCCTGGGGTTTACGGCCTCTTCGGGACGCATCCTAACCCTGCCCCGGATGTAGAGGACGTATTCCCCCCGCACCCCCTCGGCCACGGCGTGGGCCTCTGCGCTCACCTCTGGGTTGCACACCACCTGGACCAGCCCGCTTATGTCGCGCAGGTCTATGAACACCACCCCGCCGTGGTCCCTACGCCTCTGCACCCAGCCGTTGAGGATGACCTCGCTGTCGGCGTGCTCGCGGCGCAGCTCCCCGCACCAGCGGTCGCGTTTTCTCCACTCTCCCCGATCCGTGCTCATGGGCTCAGCTCCGTTCCGTCGGTGACCTCCATGCCGCCCGGGCGTCCTCCCCCCAGGCCTGACCCTCCGCGCATCCGCTCCCTCACCGTCCGCGGCAGGCGCTCTTCCTCGACCCTTTCCTGGGCGCCCGCTTCCAGGTCCCGAAGGGTGACGAACCCGCCCGCCATCTCCTCCTCGCCCACGATGGCCACCAGGCGGAACCCCTCCCTGTCGGCCTCCCGCATCTGGGCCTTGGGGCTGCGGCCCAGGTGGTCGAGGTCCGCGGGCAATCCAGCCTTCCTCAGCTCCTGCGCCAGGCTGAAGGCCTTCACCCGTGCCTCCGCTCCGATGGCGAGCACGAAGACCCCTCTCTCCTCCTCCTCTCCCGCCTCGGCCCCGGCGAGCATCACCCTCTCGAGACCGATGGAGAACCCCACCGCCGGGGTCGGCCTCCCGCCCAGCTCCTCCACCAGGCGGTCGTAGCGGCCCCCCGCCGCCAGAGCGTTCTGCGCCCCCAGCTCGGGATCGCGGAACTCGAAGACGGTGCGGGTGTAATAATCCAGCCCGCGCACCAGGCGCCCGTCGCGCCGGAAGGCCACGCCCGCCGTCGCAAGCAACTCCTCCACCGCCGCGAGGTGTTCGCGGCAAGCCTGGCAGAGGTACCCTTCCAGCTCCGGAGCCTCCGCGATCACGCGCGAGCATCTCTCGACCTTGCAGTCCAGCACCCGCAGGGGGTTGGTGCGTGCGCGCCGCCGGCAGTCCTCGCACAGACCCTCCCGGTCTTTATCCAGGTAAGCGGCAAGGGCCGCCGCGTAAGCGGCCCGGCATTCCCCTTCCCCCACGCTGTTGATCACCAGTTCCGTCCTCACGCCCAGGCTTTCCAGGCAGTGCGCGCAGAGGGCGATGACCTCGGCGTCGCACCCCGGGAGGGCAGAACCGATCAGCTCCACGCCCAGCTGGCCGAACTGGCGGAACCGTCCCGCCTGCGGCCTCTCGTGGCGGAACATGGGTCCCTGGTAATAGAGCTTCACCGGCAGCCCCGAGGCGTCCATACGGTGCTGTACGAAGGCGCGCGCCACCCCCGCGGTGGCCTCGGGACGCAGGGTGAGGCTGCGGCCCCCCTTGTCGGTGAAGGTGAACATCTCCTTCTGAACGATGTCCGTCCCCTCGCCGATGCCGCGGGCGAAGACCTCGGTGTGTTCGAAGACGGGGACCTCGATCTCGCGGTAACCGTAGGCGCGGAAGAGGGCGGTGGCCGCCTCCACGACCCTCCGCCTCCTGCCGCTCTCGGGCGGGAGGATGTCCATGGTGCCCCTGGGCGCCCTGGCCTCCATGCGCGCGGCCCTCTCCCAGTCCCTCACGGCCTTCCCGCCCCCCTCGAGCCCAGTCCCCTCAGGAAGGGGTTATGGGCCCTCTCCTCTCCCAGGGTGGTGGCGGGACCGTGCCCCGGCATGATGCGCGTGTCGTCGGGCAGTCCCCAGACCTTCTCCGCCACCGACCGCAGCAGGGTCTGCAGGGAGCCGCCCTTGAGGTCCGTCCTCCCTATGGAGCCCTGGAAGATGAGGTCGCCGCAGAAGAGATAGCCGGGGAGGTAGAAGCTGAGCCCGCCGGGGGTGTGCCCGGGGGTGTGCAGGACCTCCAACACCAGGTCACCGGCCTCCACGCGGTCGCCGTCCTCCAGATAACGGACCTGGCGGGGGCGGGTGGAGAGCACTCCTCCGGCCAGGCCTATGAGCCTAGTGCGCGGGCTGGCGAGGGCTCCGGCATCGTCGGCGTGGATGTACACGGGGGCCCCCACGGCATCGCTCAGCGGCCCCGCGCCCGCTACGTGATCCACGTGGCCATGGGTGCACAGGATGCCCACGCACTCCAGCTCCGCCCGGTGCAGGCGAGAGACGATGGTCTTCACCTCTCCCGCCGGGTCGATGACCACCGCCTGAGAACGTCTGTCGGGCGCCAGTATATAACAGTTGGTCGCCAGCATGCCCAGGCTGAGGGCGTCGATGAACATGGCTCGCCTTTCCCTCGGTTTTTCAGGACATTATAACCCCTGGAGCGGAAGGGTCTCCACAGGGAGCCGCATGCGCGGGGGTTCCGTCTCACCGCACGCTCCCCTCTCCTGCCATATTTTGTCAGCCTGGTGGTCACCGGGCCGTCGTCGCTCGGTTCGACCTCCCGTGTGCCCTTTAGACCGGCATGGGAAGCGCGCCCCGCGGGACCTTCAGGCGCCGCCCTCCCACGCCTCGCCCCGCGTGGAGGGGGATTCCAGGATGATGGTCACCGGGCCGTCGTTGGTCAGCTCCACCTCCATGTGGGCCTGGAAAACCCCCCTGGCAGGGGGGAATCCCGCGCGCGCGAAGGCCTCGCAGGCCATCTCGTAGACCTCCTGGGCCCGTTCGGGCGGCGCGGCCATGACGTAGCTAGGCCTGCGCCCCTTGCGCGCGTCCCCGTAGAGGGTGAACTGGGAGACCACCATAAGCTCTCCCCCCACGTCCCGGAGGGAGAGGTTGAGGCGTCCCTCGCCGTCGTCGAATATGCGCAGGTTGACCACCTTGTTGACCACGAAGTCGACGTCCTCCCCGCCGTCGTCCCGGGCTATCCCCAGCAGCACCAGGAGGCCTTTGCCGATGGCGGAGACCTCCTCTCCGTCCACGCGGACGCGACACGAGGAGACGCGCTGCACCACCGCCCTCACGTGTCCCTCCTCCCCCAGGCGACCTCCCTCTCCGCCGCTGCGATCCCCGCCGTCATTTCATCCTCCGAGGCACCACGCGGTAGGCGTTGTAAACGGAGTCCACCTTGCGGATGTTGCGCAGGATGTCCTCGAGGTGGGCGATATTGGACAGCTCGAAGGAGAAGCGGCTCACGTTCACCCGCTCGCGGTTGATGTTCATGGTGGCGGAGAGGATGTTCACGTGGTACTCGCCCATCACCGTGGTGATATCCCGCAGCAGGCGGGGGCGGTCCATGGCCTCCACGCATATCTCCACCTGGAAGGAGGTGGGCTGCTGGGTGTCCCAGCTGACCTCGATGCTGCGGTACTGCTGCTCGATCATGTGCAGGGCGTTGGGGCAGTCAGCGCGGTGCACGGAGACGCCGCGGCCGCGGGTGACGAAGCCGATGATGGTGTCGTAGGGCACGGGGTTGCAGCAGTGGGCGATGCGCACCAGCACGTTCTCCACCCCCTCCACCCTCACCCCCTTGGTATAGGCGGGGGGCTTGCGGCGCCGGGAGGGTACGGGGCGCTCCGGCTCCTCCTCCACCGGACCCAGCCTGGCGGTGACCACGTTCACCACCTGCTGCGCGCTGGTCTTGCCCGCCCCGATGCTGGCGTAGAGGTCCTCGAGGGAGACGAAACCGTACTCCTCTTTGGCGATGGACTCCAGCATGTCGCTCCCCTGGATCTTCTGTACCGGGAGGCGCGCCTTGCGCATGGCCTTCACCAGCGTCTCCCTGCCCTCGTGGGCGTCCTCCTGCCGCCTCTCCCTGGTGAACCACTGCCTGATCTTGGTCCTGGCGCGCGCCGTGCCCACTATGTTCAGCCAGTCCTTGGAGGGCCCCGGGGAGGTGTTGGAGGTGATGATGGTGACGATATCTCCGTTGCGCAGCCTGTATTCCAGCGGCACCAGCCGGTCGTTCACCTTGGCCCCCACGCAGTGGTGCCCCACCTCGGTGTGGATGGCATAGGCGAAGTCCACCGGCGTCGCCCCCCGGGGAAGGTCGATGACGTCCCCCTTGGGGGTGAATACGAACACCTCGTCCTGGAAGAGGTCGATCTTCAGGCTCTCCATGAACTCCTGGGGGTCCGAGAGGTCGTGCTGCCATTCCACGATGCGCTTTATCCAGGCCAGCCTCTCGCGGACGCGCTCCTGGGAGCGCTGCGCCTCCTTATAGCGCCAGTGCGCCGCGATGCCGTATTCCGCCGTACGGTGCATGTCGTGGGTGCGTATCTGTATCTCCAGGGGCTTTCCCTGGGGGCCGATGACCGTGGTGTGCAGGCTCTGATAAATACCGAAGCGCGGCTTGGCGATGTAGTCCTTGATGCGCCCCGGGACGGGCTGCCACAGGGAGTGGATGATCCCCATCACCGTGTAGCATTCCTCCTTGGTGCCCACGATGACGCGCACCGCGAAGAGGTCGTAGATCTCGTCGAACTGCTTGCCCTGCTCCTTCATCTTGGAGTAGATGCTGTAGTAATGTTTGACCCTCCCGCCGATCTCCGCCTTGATGTGCGATTGTTTGAGCACCGCCCCCAGCTCCTTTTCCACCTTCTTTATGTACCCCTCCCGCTCCGGCCTGCGCTGGTTCACCATCTGCACGATCTCCTGGAAGCGCAGGGGATAGAGGGTTGCGAAGGCGAGGTCTTCCAGCTGCCATTTCAGCTGCGATATGCCCAGGCGGTGGGCGAGGGGGGCGTAGATCTCCAGGGTCTCCCGCGCCTTCTCGCGCTGCTTCTCCTCCGAGAGGTGGCCGATGGTCTTCATGTTGTCCAGGCGGTCCGCCAGCTTGATGATCACCACCCTGATGTCCCGGGCCATGGCCACGATCATCTTGCGGAAGTTCTCCGCCTGCTCCTCCTGGCGGTTGCGGAAGGTGATGCGGTCCAGCTTGGTGACGCCGTCGATGATCTCCGCCACCTCGGGGCCGAACCTTTTCTTGACCTCCTCCAGGGTGATCTCGGTGTCCTCCACCACGTCGTGCAGGAGGGCCGCCGCCAGCGTGGTCTCGTCCATCTGCATGTCCGCCAGGATGTGCGCCACTCCCAGGGGATGCAGGATGAACTCCTCGCCGCTGCGGCGCAACTGCTCTGCGTGGTGGATGCGGGCGAACTCGTAGGCCTCGCGGATGAGCTTGGTGTCGCCCTTCCCGTTGTACGACTTGACCTTCTGCAGTAGCGCTTCTATGGACTGCGACAAGGCATGCCTCCGGAATGTCCGCCGCTCCGGTCCTCTCCGCCGGGGAACCGGCACGCGGGAGCCTATATAGATGATATTGCCATATCCGCCACGGCGCTGACCAGGGAAACGGGCGGGAGACCGCCCCTTTTTCTCGTCGAATCTGCTTGGTTTGTCAGGATGATAGGGTGGTCTCTCAAACTTTTTCAACCCAAAGCGCCTACCGCAACGTTACAGCATCAGCGCCTGCTGCGACGTTGCGGCATCGGGCGTGAATCGGGGGTGGGAAGGCGTCCGCCGCCCGCGGAGTCGCGGGCGAGAGGCGGCCCCCCGCCGGGCCGGGCTCCTCCCGGGGCGTTACTTCTTCTTCTTTTTCTTCTTCTTGCCGCCCGAGGGCCCCTTGGTGGTGGCCTTCTTCCTCTGGGCTGGGGCCGGCTTCCTCGCCGCCGCGGGCGCCGGCTTGCCCTTCTCGCCCCGCGCCTCTCCCTCCGAAGGCGCGCTCTCGCCGGCCTCAGAGGCCGCTCCTTCCCGCGCCGGCGCGGGCTTTTGGCCCTTACCGGCCGCGGCGGAGACGGCGTTCCCGGGGGTGGTTATGAGGATGGCTTCGCGCGCTCCCCTGGCCTCCACCTTCTCGCGCAGAGCGGCGTAGCGCGGCTCCCTCTCCTTCCATAGGGCCAGCAGGGGCGAGGCCACGAAGATGGAGGAGTAGGCGCCCAGGAGAACCCCCAGGAAGAGGGCGAAGGCGAAGTCCTTGAGGGTCTCGCCGCCGAAGACGAGGATGGTGATGATGGGCAACAGGGTGGTGAGGGTGGTTCCTATGGAGCGCATGAGGGTCTGGTTTACACTCTCGTTCACCATGTCCGCGTAGGAGATCCTGCCGGAACGGGCCATCAGATTGGCATTTTCTTCCACGCGATCGAAGACCACGATGGTGTCGTAGAGGGAATAACCCAGGATGGTCAGGAAGGCGATCACCGTCACCGGCGTCACCTGCCTGCCCGAGAGCGCATAGATGCCCACGGTGATGACGGTGTCGTGCACCAGGGCGGCGATGGCGGTCACCGCCATCTTGAACTCCAGGCGCAGAGTTATATAGACCAGGATCACCACCAGGAAGACCGCCAGGGCCACGAGGGCCTTTACGCTCACCTCGCGTCCCCACTCCGAGCCCACCTGCTCTTCCTGCAACTTCTCCTCGATGCCGTAGAGGTCGTCGATGCGGGAGGTGACCTCGGTAACGGTGTCCCTGCGCGCCTGGGCGTCCTGGATATAGGGCATGCGCAGGATGAGCACCGGCCCCGCGTCCGATTCTCCCGTCTGCACGATGCTCTTTTCCAGGCCCTGTCCGGAGTAATCTCCCAGGATGCCGCGGACTTCCTCCACGTCCGCGGGCCTATCCAGTCTCACCTTGAGCAGGTACCCGCCTTTGAACTCTATGCCCAGGTTGAGGCCCACGGCGAACATGGCCACCAGGGAGAGGACGATGAGCGCCCCCGAGAAGGCGAACCAGTAGAGGTTGGGAGGCGCGAAGGCCCGCGCGCCCACCAGGTTGAACTTGACCTCCTTGCCGCGTACGAACATCAGCCCTCACCCCCCGTGACCTCCCGGCCCACCCCCACGAAGCGCGGCCGGTTGTAGATCTTGAGCCGCGAGAGGAGGGACACCGCGGGGTGGGTGAAGAAATAGGAGATGAAGACGTCGAGGATGGTGGCCAGCCCCAGGGCGAAGGCGAAGCCCTTCACCGCGCCCATGGCCAGTATCCAGAGGATGAAGGCGGTGATGAAGGTGGCCGCGTCGGCGGCGATGATGGTGCGGAAAGCCGACTTGTAGGCGCGGTCCACGGAGGAACGCAGGGTCTTGCCGTCGCGCACCTCCTCCTTCAGGCGCTCGAAATACACCACGCTGGAATCGGCGGAGATGCCGATGGACACCACCACGCCGGCGATCCCCGCCAGGGTGAGCTTCCAGTCGAGGAACCTGCCTAGCAGGCACACGATACCGTAGACGAGCAGGGCGAAGATGGCCAGGGCTACGGTGGTCACTCCTCCCAATCCCCGGTACATAAAAGCCATGTACAGCACCACCAGCACCAGCCCCAAGAGCCCCGCCCAAAGCCCCTGGCGCAGGGAATCCCTCCCCAGGGTGGCGCTGATGTTCTCCACTAGGGGGTCGGGCTCGAACTCCACCGGCAACGCCCCCATCTTCAGCACCAGCGCTAGGTCGCGCGCCTCCTCGCGGGTGAAGCTGCCGGTGATCTCCCCTTTACCGTTCTCGATGGCCGACTGCACGGTGGGAAAAGATTCCAGGTTATAGTCGAGGACGATGGCCAGCTGTTTCTGGAGCAGCTCCTGGGTGAGGGAGGCGAACTGGGGAGTGGCCTCGTCGGTGAGGGTGAAATCGATCTTGTAACCGCCCTTCTGCTCGTCCACCGCCGCTTCCGCCGAGGCGATGATGTCCCCGGTGAGGCGGGTAGGGCCCATGCGCACCTTGGGCTTCTCCTCCGTATCGGCCTTGCGGTACAGCAACACTATCTCCTGGTCCTTGAGGGCCTGGTAGGCCTCGATGTCCTCGGGGTCGGGGACGGTTATCTCCGTGCTCTCGTAGGCCTCGTCACCGGGGTAGATCACCTCCAGCACCTCTCGGAACTGGAGTTGGGCGGTGCTGCCGATGATGGAGAGCACCCGCTCCGTGTCCTGTATGCCCGGGATCTGCACCAGGATGCGGTTGTTCCCTTGGGGCGCCACCACCGGCTCGGCCAGCCCCAGGGCGTTGACGCGGTTGCGTACGATGTCCGCGGCCTTGGCCATCTGCTCGCCGGACGCCTCTCCCAGCGCCTGCAGGGTGACGCTCACCCCTCCCTGCAGGTCCAGACCCAGCTGGGGCTCGTATCCGCCGATGAGCACGGGAAGATAGATACCCAGCAGGACCGCCAGCAACACCGCGAGCAGACCAAGCGCCCTTCCGGTCTTCAATCTCAACCTCCGCTCGTCTTCGTCACCCTTGACCCGTACGACATGCGTCCCACGCCCCCACCGCGGCTCGCGGCCTCAGGCCGCCTGACGCGCCGATGACTCCCTGCAGGCGGGCCGCGGATTTCCTCTCACCGGCGAGACCTGGCGGCTTTCCGGCACGAGCTGGCGCTCGCGATAAGCCGGTGCCCCATCCCCGTGCCCGCACGTGCGGCGCGACATGCGCGGCTCTACGGCGGCCTTCAGCCCTCTTCCTCTTCTCCGGCCGCCTCCTCCCCGGACGAGACCTCCTCGGACGCGGAGTCCTCCTCCGGCTCCTCCTCGTCCCCGGGCCCCTCGCGGGAGGTGAAGGTGCGCGCTATGGCGCTCTTGGCCACGCGTATCTCCACGTCCTCGGCCACCTCCAGGAGCACGGTGTCCTCCTCGATCTCGGTGATGGTGCCGTAGATGCCGGAGGAGGTCATGACCTCGTCGCCCGCCCGGAGGCTGTTGATGAGCTCCATCTGCTGGCGCATGCGTTTCTGCTGCGGCCTGATGAGCATGAAGTAGAATATGGCGATCAAGCCCACGATGAGCAAGATGGATATCCACTGGTTGCTGCCTTCCATATCAGCCTGCCTTTCGGACCGTCCCTACCCGGCCCCGCCAGCGCGGGGCCACTCCTTTACTCTGTCAACCGCCGGGAAAAGACCGCTCTCCGCGGCCTCACCCGCCGGGAACGCGCTCCTCCCAGCCCTTCCATTCCCGGACCAACTCAAACATTCTACCAGCCTCGATCGCCGCCCTGCAATCCAGCATCAGGCGCCGCATGAAGGCCAGGTTATGCCAGGTGATAAGCCGGTGAGCCAGGATCTCGTTCAGGGTATGCAGGTGCCTGAGGTAGGCGCGGGTGAAGCGCCCGCACGCCGGGCACTCGCATCCCTCTTCCAGGGGACGGACGTCGGAGCGGTAGCGCGCGTTGCGCAGATTGAGCTTTCCCTCCCGGGTCATGGCCACGCCGTTGCGGGCCATGCGCGTGGGGAGAACACAGTCGAAGAGGTCCACCCCGAGGGCCACCGCCTCCAGGAGGCTCTCCGGGTCCCCCACCCCCAGCAGGTGTCGGGGCCTGTCCTCGGGAAGTATGGAGACCTGCACCTCCAGGCACGCCAGCATGACCTCCCGGGGCTCCCCCACCGAAAGCCCCCCGATGCCGTACCCTGGGAATCCCAAGGCCGCGGTCTCGCGGGCGCTCCTCTCCCTCAAGTCCTCGTGGACCCCGCCCTGCACTATCCCGAAGAGAAGCTGGTCGGGGTGGGTGCGCGCCGCCAGGGACCTGCGCGCCCATTCCAGGGTGGTCTCCACCGCCTCCTCCACCTCCCTTCTCGCGGCGGGATAGGCCACGCATTGGTCGAGGACCATGGCCACGTCGGACCCCAGCTCCTCCTGCGCCTTCACCGCGCCCTCCGGCTTGAGCAGGTGACGGCTGCCGTCGTAGATGGAGCGGAATTCGACCCCCTCCGGTTGTACGCGGAGGGTGGGAGAGAGGGAGAACACCTGGAAGCCCCCGCTGTCGGTCAGCAGAGGATACGGCCATCCCATGAAGGCATGCAGGCCGCCCATCTCCCGGATGAGCACCGTTCCCGGCCGCAGGAGCAGGTGGTAGGTATTGGCGAGGAGCATACGGTACCCCAAAGTCTCGAGCTCCCAGGGCGCCATGGCCTTGACGGTGGCGCGCGTCCCCACGGGCAGGAAGGCGGGTGTCTCCACCTCGCCGTGGGCGGTGCGCAGTAGCCCGACGCGCGCGCGGGTCGCGGCGTCGCGCTTCACCACCCGGAAGCCGATGTCCCGCTCCCCGCCTCTTTCGCCTCCAGATCTCATGCCGCATATCATAAACAGGGGCCGGGAGGGGAGCAACACGGGGGCTCCCTCCAGCCGTGAGGATAGAGGAAGAGGCAGGCGTCCCCGAAGCTCAGAAAGCGGTAGCGCGCCTCCACCGCCTCGCGGTAGGCTTTGAGCACCAGCTCCCTTCCCGCGAAGGCGCACACCAGCACCAGCAGGGTGGAGCGCGGCAGGTGGAAGTTGGTGAGCAGCAGGTCCACGGCCCGGAAGCGGTGGCCGGGGGCGATGAACAACTCCGTGGGGCCGCGGTAGGGCTCCAGCCCGCCCTCCCCCGCCGCGCTCTCCAAGGCCCGCACCACCGTGGTGCCCACCGCGAGCACCCTCCCCCCGCGCCCGCGCGCCGCGTTCACCGCCTCGCAGGCGGCGGCGTCCACCTCCAGCTCCTCGCGGTGCATGCGGTGTCCCTCCAGCTCCTCTGTGGCTATGGGGCGGAAGGTGTCCAGGCCCACGTCCAGGCGCAGGAAGGCCAGGGTCACCCCCCTGCGTTCCAGCTCCTCCATGGCCCGGTGGTCGAAATGCAGACCGGCGGTGGGGGCGGCCGCTGAACCCGTCTCCGCGGCGTAAACGGTCTGGTACCTCTCGGGGTCCGCGAGCTTTTCCCTGATGTAGGGAGGAAGAGGAACCTCCCCCAGCCGCTCCACCAGCTCCTCCTGTAGCTCCGCTTCCCCGGGGCTCAGGCGGACCCTTATCCTCCCCTCCTCCCTCACCTCCAGCACCTCGGCCTCCAGCTCGCCCCGCCCGAAGACCACCCTGGCGCCGGGCCGCAGCCTGCGCGCCGGCCTGGCTAAGGCCTCCCACTCGCCGCCCCGGTCGCGGGAGAGAAGGAGCAGCTCCACCCCGCCTCCGGTCCCCGCCTTCTTCCCGCGCAGTCTCGCCCTCCTCACCCTGGTGCGGTTGAAGACCGCGCAGTCCCCTCGCTCCAGGTATTCCGGGAGGTCGGAGAAGCGGCGATGGGAGATCTTTCCACTCTCGCAGTCCACCACCAGCAGGCGGGAGGCCCCTCGCGGCTCGGCGGGATGCTGGGCGATGAGTTCGGGGGGGAGGTGATAGTCGAAGAGGTCGGTCCTCATCTGGCTCCCCGCCGTCCCTTCAGCTCCCGCGCTGCCCGCCGCCCCCCCTGCGGCGGTCGTAGCGCTCGCGCTCACTGAGGATGCAACCGCAGTAGGGCTGGGTGTAGAGCTTCCTCCTCCTCGCCTCCTCGAGGCAGGAACGGTAGCTCTCCCTTCCGTCCCAGACCACGAAATCCAGGCCGCGGCTGCGGCATATGGAAGCTCCCAGGCGGGAGAGGAGCTCGTGGTCCTGGTAGGGGCTGGCAAAGAGGGTGGTGGTGAGGGTCGCGTATCCCTCCTCGAGGGCGAAGTCGGCGGCGCGCCGCAGCCGCAGGCGGTAGCAGATCTCGCAGCGGGTCTCCTCGCGGTAGGCCACCGCCCTTATCCACTCCTCGGGCTCGTAGGGGAGCACGGTGTACACCAGCCCCTCCCCCATCATCAGCTCCTCGAAGCTCTCCAGCCTCCTGCGGTACTCGCGGTAGGGGTGCACGTTGGGGTTATAGAAGAGGAAATGCGGGTCCCGCGAGGGAACGGCGACCTCGCGCCGGGCCGACAGCGCGCATGGGCCGCAGCACGCGTCCACCAGCAGTCCGCGCACAGACCTCACCTCCCGTCGGCCTTTCGGGGTCGCCCGAGGGGTTGCGGTACCAGCCCCCCCGGCTTAAAAAAGAGTGTTTTCCCCACTTCTCGCCAGTCCCAGGTGGCGGTAGGCGTTGTCCGTGGCCACCCTGCCCCGCGGGGTCCGCTGCATGAATCCGATCTGCAGCAGGTAGGGCTCGTGGACCTCCTCGATGGTGTCGATCTCCTCCCCCACCGAGACCGCCAGGGTGTTCACCCCCACCGGCCCGCCCCCGAACTTCTCGATGATGGTGAGGAGGATCATCTTGTCCACCTTATCCAGCCCCATCTCGTCCACCTCGAAGAGGGCCAGGGCCTCGCACGCCACCTCGAAGGTTATCCTGCCTCCCGCCCTCACCTGGGCATAGTCCCTCACGCGGCGCAGGAGGCGGTTGGCGATGCGCGGGGTCCCCCGCGAGCGCCGCGCCAGCTCGCACGCTCCCCCCTCGTCGATATCCACGGCGAGGATGCGCGCGGAGCGCATGATGATGGCCTGCAGCTCCTCCCGGGTGTAATAATCAAGCCTGCTCTGCACCCCGAAGCGGTCTCGCAGGGGGGAGGTGAGCAACCCGGCGCGGGTGGTCGCTCCCACCAGGGTGAAGGGAGGGAGATCGAGACGGATGGAGCGCGCCGCCGGACCCTTGCCCACGATGATGTCCAGCTTGAAATCCTCCATGGCGGGGTAGAGGACCTCCTCCACCGACCGGTTCAGGCGGTGGATCTCGTCGATGAAGAGCACGTCTCCCGGCTCAAGGTTGGTGAGGATGGAGGCCAGGTCCCCGGCGCGCTCCAGGGCCGGGCCCGAGGTCTGGCGGCAGGTCACGCCCATCTCGTTGGCGATGATCCCCGCCAGGGTGGTCTTCCCCAGGCCCGGCGGACCGGAGAGGATGACGTGATCCAGGGGTTCCCTGCGCCCCCGCGCGGCGGAGATGAAGATCTCCAGGTGCTCGCGGATGCGGTCCTGGCCTATGAACTCGGAGATCCAGCGCGGCCTCAGGGTGAGGTCGAGGTCGCCCTCGTCCTCCAGGGGCTCCGGATCCAGCAGCCTACCGTCGCCCACTCCCAGGTCCCCGGCCATCTCCTCTCTGTCCTCTTCCATGGGCTCCCCGTTCCTCTCCGGCGCGGCGCCTCCCGCAAGATGCGCTTCAGCCTCCTCCCAGGCGTTTCAGGGCGTAGCGCAGGAGGTCCTCGAGGCTCGGCTCGTCGGCGGCGTAGCCCTCCAGCGCGCGCCTGGCCTCCTGGGCTGAATATCCCAACTCCTTCAGGGCCTCCCTGGCCTCCCGAAGCATGTCTCCCCCCGCTCCTGCTGCGGGGGAGGCGACCTCCATGCCCTCCGGAACCAGCTTGTCCTTGAGCTCCACGATCATCCTCTGTCCGCTCTTCTTGCCCACCCCCGGCACGGAGGTGATGGCCTCCAGGTCCTCCGCGGCAAGCAGCCGCACGAAGGTGTCGGGGTCGTAGGCGGAGAGCACCGCCAGGGCCACCTTGGGCCCGATGCCGGTCACGGTGATGAGCTTCTGGAAGACCTCTCGTTCCGCGCGGCCGGAGAAGCCGTAGAGCTGGAGGAGGTCCTCCTTGACGTGCAGGTAGCCGTAGAGCCTCACCCTCTCCCCCACCGCGGGAAGGCCCTGCAGGGTGTAGCCGGACACGAAGAGCCAGAGCCCCACCCCGCCCACGTCGATCACCACCCCCTCGCCGCTCTTTTCCGACAGCACTCCCTGCACGTAATCGATCAACGCGTCCTTCCTTTCCGGTCCCCGCCATCCCGGGACGGACATGCCGCTCGGCACGCGCATGTCCCGCCTGCGCCCGGCATCCCGGGGCACCGCGACCCGCCGACCCGCGGAGGGAGGCTCATCCGCATTCCCTCTTCTTGTGCGGTGGCTTGCGGGAGCCCGCGCTCCGCTTCTTCTCCTCTATGCGGCCGAGCATCCTCTCGCTGTGGGCATGGCAGATGGCGAGGGCCAGGGCGTCGCTGGCGTGGGAGGATCCCGGGTCGTCCTCCAACCGCAACAGCGCCTTGACCATGTACTCCACCTGCTTCTTGTCCGCCCGCCCGTGACCCACCAGCGACTGCTTCACCTGCAGGGGGGTATATTCCTCCACCCCCACGCCGGCATGGGCCGCCGCCAGGATGATCCCTCCCCTGGCCTGGCCCACCGCCATGGCGCTACGGGCGTTGGCGCTGAAGAACAGCTCCTCCAGAACCACCAGGTCGGGCCGGTAGCGCGCTATGAGCTCGCTCACCTCGCGGTATATCTTAGCAAGGCGTGACGACATGCTCTCGCGTGGCGAGGTCTCGATCCCGCCGTAACCCAGGGCCTTTAGGGTATCCCCCCTCTTCTCCACCACCCCGTAGCCGGTGGAGGAGAGGCCGGGGTCTATGCCCATGATGATCATCGCGCGCGCCGCATCCTATTCCTCTGAGAGCTCCTCGAGGATCTCGTCCGGGATGTCGAAATTGGCGTACACCTCCTGCACGTCCTCGTATTCCTCCAGGGCGTCCACCAGCCGCAGAACCTTCTTCGCCGCCTCCTTGTCCAGTTTCACGGTGTTCTTCGGCAGCATGGTCACCTCCGCCGAGGCCGGCTCGAAGCCCTTTTCCTTGAGCGCCTCCAGCACGCCCCGGAAGGATTCGGCGTCGGTGACGATCTCCCAGTGGTCGTCCTCAGTGACCATGTCCTCGGCCCCCGCCTCCAGGGCCGTCTCCAGCAGCAGGTCCTCATCTATGCCCGTGTCCTTGTTGACGATGATGTTGCCCTTCTTCTCGAACATCCAGGCCACCGAGCCCGAGGTCCCCAGGCTGCCGCCGGTGCGCGAGAAGATGCGCCGGATGTCCGCCGCCGCGCGGTTGCGGTTGTCGGTCATCACGTCCACCATGATGGCCACCCCGTTGGCCCCGTACCCCTCGTAGACTATCTTCTCGAAGCTGTCGGCGGAGCCCTCCCCCGTGCCCCGCTTGATGGCCCTCTCGATGTTCTCCTTGGGCATGGAGTAACTCTTGGCCTTCTCGATGGCGTTGGCCAGGGCGATGTTCATCTCGGGGTTTCCGCCCCCCTCGCGCGCCGCCACGATGATGGCGCGGGAGAGCTTGCTGAAGAGCTGCCCGCGCTTGGCGTCCTGGGCTCCCTTCTTGTGCTTGATGGTCGACCACTTGGAATGTCCTGACATCTCATCCTCCTGTCCCTGGAGCCTTCATCCTCGGGCGGCTCCCTCCACCATGCGCAGGAAAAAGCGGTGTACCCGGTCGTCCCCCGTGAGCTCGGGGTGGAACGCGGACACCAGCATACCGTCCTCGCGGGCGAGCACCGCCCGTCCGCCGTGCTCGCCCAGCACCTCCACCCCCGGGCCCGCCTCCTCGATCCACGGGGCCCGGATGAACACCGCGCGGAAAGGCCGTCCGGCATCCTCTATCCCCCTCAGGTGCAGGTCCACCTCGAAGCTGTCCACCTGGCGCCCATAGGCGTTGCGGCGCGCCGTGATGTCCATCAGCCCCAGCAGGGGCTGGTCGCCCTCCACCAGGCGGCTGGCGAGCATGATCAGGCCGGCGCAGGTGCCGTAGACCGGCATGCCCTGACGCACCAGCTCCCTCACTTCCTCGAGAAACCCGCAGGCGATCATGAGCTTTCCGATGGTGGTGCTCTCCCCACCGGGGATGATCAGCCCCGAGCAGAGATGGAGCTCGGCGGGATACCTCAGCGCCACCCCTCGAGCTCCTGTCCTATCCAGCATCTGTAGGTGCTCGCGTACCGCTCCTTGCAGCGCGAGCACGCCTATGGTAGGTTTCTTCATCCCTCTTTCTCTCCGGCATCCGCATACGCCCGCGGGGACAGGTCCCTCCGCGAGCGCGTCTTACGTTCCTTTGCCGCCCGCCGCGCCCCTTCCGAAACCGGGCGCTGCCCGCGGGGCCGGCCTCCGCCTCCCGCGTCCCGTCCCTCCCCGCGCCTCACTGCAGGGGACACGCTAAGGGCCGCGGAAGCATACACCTCCCGGGCGCTCACGCCCCTCACCAGCCGCGGAACTGGATGAGGTTCTCGTGGCCGATCTCCGCTATCTCCAGCCCGGCCATGGCCTTGCCGATCCCCCGCGAGACCTCCGCCAGCACCTTGGGGTCGTCGTAATGGGTCACCGCGCGCACGATGGCGCGCGCCCTCGAGGCCGGGTCCTCGGACTTGAATATCCCCGAGCCCACGAAGACCCCGTCCGCCCCCAGCTGCATCATCAGCGCGGCGTCGGCGGGCGTGGCAATGCCTCCGGCGGAGAAGTTCACCACCGGGAGACGGCCGTTTTCCGCCACCCAGCACACCAGGTCGTAAGGGGCGCCCATCTCCTTGGCCACGCTCATGAGCTCGTCCCGGGGGGTCACGGTGAGGCGCGCTATCTCTGCGTTTATGGTGCGCATGTGCCGCACCGCCTCCACCACGTTTCCGGTGCCCGCCTCGCCCTTGGTGCGGATCATGGCCGCCCCCTCGCCGATGCGGCGCAGGGCCTCGCCCAGGTTTATAGCCCCGCAGACGAAGGGCACGGTGAAGCGCCACTTGTCGATGTGGTTCTTCTCATCGGCGGGGGTGAGCACCTCGCTCTCGTCGATGTAGTCCACCCCCAGGGCCTCGAGTATCTGCGCCTCCACGAAATGCCCGATCCTCGCCTTGGCCATAACCGGTATGGTCACCGCCTGCATGATGGCCTCGATGACCCCGGGGTCGGCCATCCTCGCCACCCCCCCGGCGGCGCGGATGTCCGCCGGCACCCGCTCCAGGGCCATCACCGCCACCGCTCCGGCCTCCTCGGCGATCATCGCCTGCTCCGGGGTGGTCACGTCCATGATCACCCCGCCCTTGAGCATCTCCGCCAGGCCGGTCTTCACCCGTAACGTCCCTTTTTCTTCCATTTTCCGGTCCCTCCAGACCACCACCACTATAAAAAGCCCCCTGCGGGCTCCCATGAACTCATCATATCTCATACACTGACCCCTATCAATCGAGCTCCCAGGCGCGCCTTCCGCGGCCAAACGGATACCGTACGCCCGTCTGCGGCAGGCGGCCACGGGGCCCGCGTACGCTTGCGGTAATCTCCGAATGCGCGCGCCCGCCACGTCCCCACCGCCTTCGCCGGGGCGTCAGCGACGTTGACCGCGGAGTCGCATGCCGACTTCCACGGGGTGTTAGAATACTCCCGGAAACGATTTCTCTACCTGGAGGGGGAAGCCTACCAGAGAGGCTACGCCGAGGGGCGGCTGCGCCCCTCCGGCGTCTACAGGATGACGCGCGAGTTCCCCCAGAACACGGTCTTCGATTTCCTGGCGGGCGTGGGCACGGAGGTCGATCTGAGGGCGAACCCCTTTCTCTGGAACCTGATATGGGCGCTTCTACAGACGCTGGTGGCCGCCAACCGGGACACCATACCCCTCGAGTTCATGGAAGAGATGAGGGGCATGTGCGACGCCTGCCGCGAGCTGGGGTACGACGTCTCCATGAAGGACCTCCTGACCCTGAACGCCGGCTTTGAGGTCCTGCAGAGCGTCATGGTCGGTTTCGAGGCCGTCTTCTGCAACCAGTTCGCGGTCTTCGGGGGGGGCCACGCAGGGTGGTGCGGTTTACCACGCGCGCGATTTCATGTTCCCCACCGGAGGGGCGTCTTCTCCGACGAGGCCATGTTCATGGTGCCCAGGCCCACGCAGGGAAACCCCTTCATCGCCTCAGCCGCCCCGGGCATGGTGGGCATCCCCACCGGCCTTAATGTCCAGGGGGTGAACTGCGCCGTGGACGTGGCCCGCTCCATGCTCACCAGGCCACTGGTCACCGGGGAAGGCCGCCTTCTCCTGTGCCGTGAGGTGGTGAAGTATGCCGGCTACCTGCAGGAGGGGATAGGGATGATAAAGCAGGCCGACCGGGCGGTTCCCCGGCTGTACCTGCTGGCGGACGGAAAAGCGCCGGATGCCGCGCTGCTGGAGGCCGCGGCCGGCAGCCTGTTGCCGCCAGAGAAGAACCTCAACTATTACCTCTCCCGACCGTTTGAGGGCCTCCTCGGAATATTCTTCCCCTCTCCCGCCCTTGACCGGGGGGACCCCGCCCGCATAGAGCTCGTGGAGGCGGAGCAGCCCGGGGTACCGGGGATTCCCCATCGTCCCGGGGGAATGGATGAGCTCGCGGCCGATCCGCGATGCCCGGAGCTCGACATGGGGTGATGGTCAGGGCCTCGGATTACCTCGACCCGGAATGGCTGTCCGGCCTGGGGATGCGCTACCTGCCGCTCGGAGTGACGGAACCGGTATGCGGGCCGATCAACTTGCAGAGGGAGACCCTCCCGGACCTGGCAGCCGTGACCAATCACTACATCATCCCCCTGCTGGCGGCCACCTACCCCGCGCAATCAAAGAACAAGCTGCGTGCGTCTCACATCTTCTCCGCCGCCGGCACCTATACCGTCACCCTGACGGTCACCGATGACCGGGGCGCGAGCGCCACCGATTCCTGCATCGTCTTGGCGCGGGGGCGGCGAAGAGATCGTCCCGCCCCGCCCGCCCCTGCCCGCACTCCCGGAGGGAAGGAGCGGGCGTCCACAGCCGGGGATCCCTGAGCCCGCTCGGAAGGGCTCGGGCGATGTGCGGTTGAGGGTAGCCCCCTCTCCAGCGGTAAGAGAGGGGGGTCGCGGGGACGCCTACGCCCCCCGTCGGTACATCCAGGTCGGGGAAGTGCTATTCGCGCAGCCTGGCCTCCATCATGGCCTGGTTGTACATCCCCTCCATGCCGGACATGGCCCGCAGGCGCCGGATGCGCTCCTCGACGGGCGGGTGGGTATCCCAGATGCTCGAGCGCGAGAAGTGTCCCGACCGGGCCTCCTTCTTGAAGGGCTGCACGATGAAGAGATGGGCGGTGGCCTTGCTGGTGCGCGGGAAGGGCTTGGCCTGGGTGGATAGTTTTTCCAGCGCGCTCGCCAACCCCTCGGGATACCGCGTCAGCTTCGCCCCCGTGGCATCCGCCAGGAACTCGCGCTTGCGCGAGATGGAGAGCTGCAGGAGCTGCCCGATGATTGGGGAGAGGATGAGGAAGACCAGGCCTATCACCAGGAGTACGGCCGCGAAGGCTCCCCCTCCCTCTCCGCCTCCCCCCCGGCCGCGGTCGCGGTCCCCGAACATGCCACCCCAGAAGATCATGCGCACCACGATGTCCGCGAAGATCACCAGCAGCCCCACCAGCACCACCACCATGCACATGTAGCGGATGTCGTAGTTGCCTATATGGGACATCTCGTGGGCGATGACCCCCTCCAGCTCCAGGCGGTTGCAGTTCTCCAGCAGTCCCGTGGTCACGGCGATGGCCGCGTGCTCCGGATCCCTGCCGGTGGCAAAGGCGTTCATGGCCGGGGTGTCGATGATGTAGGTGCGCGGCGGCGGCAGTCCCGCCGCGATGGCCAGTCCCTCCACGGTGTTCACGTAGTAGGGGAACTCCTGTTTGGTGACCTCCCTCGCCCCCGCCGAGGCCAGGGCGATCTTGTCGCTGTTGTAATAGCTCACCAGCGAGGTGACGGTGGCGATGATGGCGGCGATCACCAGGCCGGTGATGGCGTAATCGAAACCCCACACGTAACCGACCGAGAACCCGATGATGAGGATCACCACGATGAAGGCGCTCACCAGCAGGGCGGATTTCATCTTGTTCTTGGAGATCTGGTCGTAGAAGGTCACGGCCTTACGCTCCCCTCACCCGCGCCGGTCCTCCCCGGATCCTAGAACTGCACCTTGGGGGCCTCGCGCTCCGCCGCCACCTCGATCTCGAAGTAATCGCGAGGCTGGAAGGTGCTCGAGAACATGCCCGCGATGATGTTGGCGGGGAAGCGCTGGCGGTTGGTGTCGTAGGTCATCACGCTGTCGTTGTAGAACTGGCGCGCGAAGGCGATCTTGGACTCCGTCCCCGAGAGCTCTTCCTGCAGCATGAGGAAATTCTGGTTGGCCTTGAGCTCCGGGTAGGCCTCCGCCACCGCGAAGAGGCTCTTCAGCGCCCCGGTGATCATGTTTTCCGCCTGCGCCTGTTCCTTCACCGTCTGGGCGTTTATGCCCATGTTGCGCGCCTGGGTTACCTTCTCGAAGACTTCCTTCTCGTGGCTGGCGTAACCCTTGACCGTCTCCACCAGGTTGGGGATGAGGTCGTACCTGCGCTTGAGCTGCACGTCGATCTGGTGCCAGGCGTTGTCCACCCGGTTGCGATCCCTCACCAGCTTGTTGTAGATGCCGATGACCGAGACGATGATCAGGAATACCAGAACCCCGATGATCACAAGGGCCCATACCATGACCTTTCCTCCTTTCCTCCAGGGACATTCTAGCACAACGGCTCCGCGCTCTCGCCGCCCATTTACTGCCCAGGCTCCCCCGCGCCGCACCCGGGCGCCGCGGCTGCGGCTCCGCGGTCACTTCGTTTATCGTTCCCCCCCGCGCGCGGCTTAACCTCCGTTTTCCGCCTTTCTCGCCGGAGGCGAGTGCGCGTATACGAAGCCGCTTCCGCGCGGATGGGGAAGGCGTCCGACCGGCGGAGGCCGACATCCCCGGACACCTGCACGTTTTTTTCCGGCGTGAGCAAGGGTGCGACCGCCGTATCCCCGGACCCGGACCCCGGTTCCTCCTACCCGAGCAGGTGCGCCAGCCCGTCGCCCATGAAGCGCCCTCCGAGCACCACCAGGAAGGCCCCGCAGGCCAGGATGACGAGGTTGTAGGCGCGGTCGGAAAGGAAGCGCCTGCCCGTCACCACCAGCGTGGCTACCATGAAATACCAGAGCACGTCGGCCATGATGTGCCCGGTGTAGAAGGAGAGGACTCCCGCCACGCCGCGCTCCATGGACCTCAGCAGCCAGCTCAACCCGAAGGTGGCCCACCACAGCGACCAGTAGGGGTTGGAGAGGCTGGTGGTGAGGCCGGCCGCGAAGGGCCCCATGCGCCGCTGGTCGGTGGCGTGCAGGTCGACGTGGAGCTTTCCGTCCCTCACGTCGACGGCCATGCCCAGCCCCATCCAGAAGATGAAGGCCCCTCCCGCCACCCCCACCACGCCGAAAAAGAGGTCGTTTCCCACCACCCGGTCGAGGCCCAGCACCAGCAGCACAATGAGGGTCGCCTCCAGTACCGCGTGCCCCGCCACCAGCAGGGGCGCAGCCACGAACCCCCGGCGATACGACTCGTTGATGGTCACCGTGAGCAGGGGGCCCGGCATGAGGGCCCCGGAAAGTCCCACCCCCAGAGAGATGAAGAAGATGGCGACGAGGCTCATCCCTCACCACCCGTAGTGCGCGCGCATGCGCTCCATGCCCGCATCGATCCGCTCTATGAGGGCCGTGAACAGCTCCCGGGAGACGGCGGCCACACAGGAGAGGTGACCCTCCCTCCCCGAGGCCAGCAGGGGATATCCCTCCAGGGGGCGACCGAAGGCGTCGCCTATGGCCACCCCCGCCTCCCGGGCGATGAGTCCCGCCGCCGCGAGGTCGTAGGAGGAATTGTTGAGCACGTGGCCGTGCCCGGCGCGCAGGAACATGCCCTCCACCTGGGGGACCTCGCGTATCATGCGGTCCCCAACGTCCACGTAGGCGTCGAGCTGCCCGGTGAGCAGGCGGGTTATGCAGAAGGTGGCGCTGCCGAGGTCGAATATGCCTCCGTCCACGCTGGAGGTGTCGATGAGCTCCTCCAGCACCAGGGCAGTGGGCAGGGCGGGGCGGCCCCTGAAACCCAGGGTCCAGAAGAGGGTCGAGAGGTCGTGGTGGGGGTGGAGGACGATCTCCCTCTCCACTCCCTCGATGAGCATGCGCGCGCCGTTCCCCCGCACCGCCTCGAAGAGGGCGTCGTTCTTGATCTCCCGCACCAGGCCGTAGACCACGTCGCCCAGGGTGAGCGCCTTCTCCGCGCCTGGGTCGTAGGCCGCCGCGGCAATGGACACGCAGCATGCCTCGAGCCCCGCCGCCGCGGGACGCGTGCCGTCGATGGGGTCCACCACCAGCACCCAGGACGGACGCCCTCCGCTCACCAGCCCCCGGTCCTCCGAGAAATAGGCCACCTCGGGCATCTCCGCCACCCGCTCCTCCACCCTCCTCTCCGCCACCTCGTCGATGGCGAAGGTGGAGTCTCCGCTGGCTCCCCTTCCTTCCATGCGCCGCGCCGCCTTCACCCCGAGGTGGGGACGCACCAGTTCCCGCACCTCGGCGGACAGCTCACGGCATACCTCCATGACCTCCTCAAGGCGCATGGCGCTCTTCCTTCCTCTCTCTTTCCCTCCTAATCTCCACCGCCTCCAGGTACGCCTCTTCCACCTTTTCTACCAGATTATCCCAGGAGAACTCCCGCGCCCTCTCCAGCGCCGCCCGGGCCATGGCCTCTCTCCTTCCCGCATCCTCCACCAACGCCAGCAGCGCATCGGAGAGCGCCGCCGCGTCCCCCGGCGGGACCAGCACGCCATCCACGCCGCCTCGCAGCACAGCCCGGTAGCCGGGGATGTCCGAGGCCACCACAGGCACCCCGCAGGCCATGGCCTCGATGAGCACGATGCCAAAGCTCTCCATGCCCAGCGAGGGGGCCACCATGATGCGCGCCGAGCGGTAGGCCGCGGGGACCGCATCGTCCTTGAGTCTCCCCAACCATACCACTCCCTCGTCTCCCCTTCCCGGGTCATCGGCGCCCACCACCAGCAGGCGTACTTCAGGCCGCCTCGCCCTCACGGCGGGAAGGGCCTCGAGCAGCACCCCCAGCCCCTTGCGGGGCTCGTCCCGTCCCACGAAGAGGATATGAAACGCCCCGGGATCCAGTCCCTCCAGGGCGGGTCCTCCAGGCCGGAAGACCTCCCTATCGACGCCGTTTGGCAGTATGTGGTACTGCGATGGGAAATAATGCCCCACCAGGTCCAGGGCCGCCTGGCTGACCGCTGCCCTGACGTCTATCCTCGCCGCCAGCCGCCTCAACAGGGGAGAGGCGAGGCGGTATCCCAGGCTGCCTTTCTCCCGCGCGGCGTGAAAGGTGGCCAGCACGGCGCAACGCGAGAAGAGCAGGGCGAGCATGGAGACGCTGGGGATGAGGGGCTCGTGCAGGTGGAGGAGGTCGAAGTCCTCCCCGTCCAGGATGCGCCTTACCCGCGCCGCTGTGCGGGGTCCGAAGGAGAGGTTGGCCCGCGATCGGTTGGCCGGTACGGAGAAGGACCCTCCCGCGGAGCGGAAGCCCTCGCCGTCCCTTCCGCCGGGAGCCACCACCGTGACCGCGTGCCCGCGGCGCCGCAGTAGCTCGGAGAGCTGCTCGACGTGGCGGTTCACCCCACCCGGGATGTCCCAGTCATACGGCGACACCATCGCTATGCGCATGGACCTTTCCTTGACTCACCGTCCATCCTGCGTCCGTCCCGTCCCGCGACCCGGAGAGCCGCACAACGTGGAGGCCCGCCTCGCCCGGAAGACCCCGGCCACACGGCGCTTCCCACCGCGACGCGCGATGGCCGACCCCGGGCTCAACGCTTGTCCGCCGCGGCGTCCGGCTCGGACCTGAATATGGGCTGGAACATGTGCCACTGCGTGGGGTCCTCTCGGATGAAATCCTCAAGAACCCTTGCCAGTTTCTGGGTATTAACCTGCACGTCCCTGCGGGTGTCCCCGGTGACCTCCACCTCCAGGGGGGGACCCACGTAGCCGTGGTACCTGCCGTCCTTGCGGATGGTGAGGCAGGGGATGACCGCCGTGCCCAGCTTCACCGCCAGCAGCGCCGGACCTATGGGCATGAGGACCTTTTCCCCGAAAAACTCCACCTCCACCCCGCTCCCGGCGATGAGGCGGTCGGAGAGCAGGCATACCATGCCGTTCTGCAGCAGCACCTCTATCACCTTCTCCACCGTGTTCTCCCCCAGCGGGATGATGCGGATACCCATACGCCTGCGCAGCTCGGTGTGGAACTCGTACATGGGGCGCGGCTTGAGCACCTCCGCCACCGCCCAGAATGAGGGGTATTTATGCCCCACCCAACCGCCTATCAGGTCCCAGCTCCCGTAGTGCGGAAGGGCGAGCACCGCGCCCTTTCCCTTCTCCAGGCACCGGTCGAACCACTCCGTGCCGTGGGGGACCACCAGGCGGTCCACCTCCTCGGGGGAGAGATGGTAACAGCGCAGGAAATCCACCCAGTAACGGGCGTAGTTGTGGAAGCTGCGGCGGGTCATGACCTTCCACTCACGGCGAGACCCCTCGGGCCGGACGCGCCGCATGTTCCCGTAGACCACGGCGCGCTTTCTCCTGGAGAGGCGGTAGGCGACCTCCGCGATCCCCACCGCGACGCCGTGGCTCACGCGTGCGGGCAGCATGCCCACCATTGCGCAGGATCCCCGGAAAAAATAGTACTTCAGGTAACCGGGGATGTCGTCCCAGGAGCGCTCTCTGTCTTCCGCCATGGCACCCTCTCCCTCAGAGCCCTTCCCCGGAGGCGTCCTTCTCGCGCGCCCCCGCATAGACCACCGCCACGCGATGGGCCAGGGTCTCCACCGCCAAGGCCAGCACGACGTAGAGGGGCCCCCTGAAGACCCAGGGGTTCGAGGTCAGGCCGTACACGAACAGGGCCAGCCCGAAGAAGAGCAGGCGCAGGGGACGTGCGAGCAGGCCCACGTTGCAGGCGATGTCCAACCCTTCGGCCCGCGCCTTGACGTAGGATATCAGGGAGGAGAGCACCATGTAGGCCCCCACCATGAAGGCGATGTCGTAGATCTCCCGGTGGGCGAAGTAATACAGGGCGCCGAGGGAGAAAAAGAAGTCCGCCGCGCGGTCGGCGGTGGAGTCGTAGAAGGAGCCGAAGGTGCTGACGCGCCCCGTCAGCTTGGCCACCTGCCCGTCCCAGATGTCCAGCAGGCCGGCCAGGAAGAGCAGCCAGGCGCCGAGCACGAAGCGGCCCACCGCGAAGTAATAGCCCGAGAAGCCCGCCGCCACCACCGAGAGGGTGGTGATGAGGTTGGGCGAGAACACGCGCCCCAGCACCCAGCCCAGGGGATGGAACACGGCGCTGGAAAAGCGCCTCAGGCCCTCGTTGACGCTCCAGGTCCTCTCCAATTCTTCCCTCCCTTTCGATAACCGCGATACGCTGTCCCCGACGTAGCGCTCCTTTCCTGCCCGCCCGTGCCCCCGCCGTCGCACTCCGGCGGCGACGGCCGGCGCGACGCCCGCCTCCATCAGGTCAGCGGACCGTAGAAGACGCTGATGATGGTACAGCTCTCGTCGCCGGTGAGAAAAGGCCCGTGGGCCGCTCCCGCCGGGAAGAAGGCGAAGTGGCCCGCGCGGTAGACCTCCTCCTCGCCGCCCTCCAGCCTCTGCCTCAGCTCACCCTCGAGGATGTAGGCCGCCTCGTCGGAGGAGATATGGGAATGTCCCGGCATCTCGCAGTGGGGCTCGAAGCGGATGAGCATGATCTGTCCGCCGCCCCGGGGGTCCATGTACAGCACCTTCATCTGTGCCCGGGGGAAATCCGCCGGAACCCACTCCAGGTTGTCCTGGTGCACCACGAACCTGTCCATGCCTCTCCTTTCCGCCGCCGTCAGCGTTCGCCGGATCCCTCCCGCCACCCCCACCGCCATATGACGGCGCCCGTCAGATCCAGGAAAGGGCGGACTCTCCGTGATCCTTGGCCCTTCACATCTCTATGGTTCCTCTTGGTTTTGTCCCATGTCCGGGGCTGACCCCATGGTATGTTCGAGGTGGGAGAGGAGTTCCTCGCTTCCCAGCAGGGTCTTCTCTCCCGTCGCCCTTTCCTGCAGCTCCACCAGTCCCTCGGCGTCGAAGGTCCTGCCGATGACCGCGCGGTAGGGGATGCCGATGAGGTCGGCGTCGGCGAACTTCACCCCCGCGCTCTCCTCGCGGTCGTCAAGCAGCACCTCCCAGCCCCTCTCCCGGCAGCGCCGGTACAACTCCTCGGCGGCGGCGCGCCTCGCCTCCCGCTGGTAGTCGAGGGGGATGATGTGCAGGGCGGCGGGGGCGATCTCCAGGGGCCAGATCATGCCGCGCTCGTCGTGGTGCTGCTCGATGACCGCGGCCATGAGCCGGGTGATGCCGATGCCGTAGCACCCCATGTACATGGGCCTGGTCTGCCCGCGCTCGTCGTCGTAGGTGCAGCGCATGGCCTCGGAGTACTTGAGGCCGAGCTGGAAGACCTGTCCCACCTCGATCCCCGCCTCCACGTGCAGGGTTCCGCCGCACCGCGGGCAGGCATCCCCCTCCCTTGCGGAGGTCACGTCGGCGAAACGGCCGGGGGCGAAATCCCTTCCCTCCTCCACCTCCACCAGGTGGTAGTCGGCCTGGTTGGCCCCGCAGGCCAGCCCGCCCGCGCCCCTCAGGGCCTCGTCCGCGATGACCTCCACCGCCCCCAGTCCCACGGGCCCCACGAACCCCTGCAGGTATTCCGGAAACCTCTTCCAGTCCTCCTCGTTGAAGAGGCGGAACTCGTCGGTGCCCAGGACGCGCCCCAGCTTGGTCTCGCTGGCCTCGCGGTCCCCCGGCACCAGCACCGCCACCGGCCTGTCCTCCACCAGGAACATCAGGCATTTCACGAAACGGGCCGCCTCCATGCCCAGGAAGGCGCTCACCTCCTCGATGGTGCGCCTTTCGGGGGTATGCACGCGGCTCGGGGGTCTCCCCTCTCCGCGCGGCGGCGAGGGGCGCCGGTACTCCGCCAGCTCCAGGTTGGCCGCGTACTCGCATTTCTCGCAATAGGCGATGAGGTCCTCCCCCACCGCCGCCGGCACCATGAACTCGTGGGAAACGTCTCCGCCGATGAGCCCGGTGGCTGCCTCCACCGCACGCCAGGCGCACCCGCAGCGGGTGAACACCCGCGCGTAGGCGTCGTACATCTCCCGGTACGAGCGCCGCATTCCCTCTTCGTCACGGTCGAAGCTGTAGGCGTCCTTCATGATGAATTCCCGGCCGCGCAGCAGCCCGAAGCGGGGCCGGATCTCGTCGCGGAACTTGGTGCCGATCTGGTAGAGGTTCAGGGGCAGGTCCCGCCACGAGGACACGTTGTTGCGCACCAGGTCGGTGATGACCTCCTCGTGGGTGGGGCCGAGGCCGAAATCCCGCTCCGCGCGGTCCTTGAGGCGCATCATCTCCGGTCCGTATTTCGCCCAGCGCCCGCTCTCCTCCCACAGTTCCCGGGGCTGCATGATGGGGAGGATGACCTCCTGCGCCCCCGCGCGGTTCATCTCCTCCCTCACCACCCGCGATATCTTCTGCACCACCCGCGTCCCCAGGGGCAGGAACTCGTAGATGCCCGCCGCCACCCTGCGCAGGAACCCGGCGCGCAGCAACAGGCGGTGGCTGGCTGTCTCCGCGTCGGCGGGGCTCTCCTTGAGGGTGGGGATGAACGCCCTGGACTGCCTCATCTTCCTTCTTCTTCCCCTTCCTTATCTGTCAGATATTCCCTTTCCATCTTCTCTACCTCGGCGAGGAGCACCGCCAGGAGCTCCTCCTTCGCGTACCACCCCACCGGCTCTCCCCTGCGGAAGAGCAGGCCCCTGTTCCTGCCGCCCGCCACCCCCAGGTCGGCCTCCCTGGCCTCCCCGGGTCCGTTCACCGCGCAACCCATCACCGCCACCCGCAGTGGCGCCCGGCAACCCGCCAGCCGCTCCTCCAACTCCGCGGCGATGCCCGCAACGTCGATGCGGGTGCGGGCGCAGGTGGGACAGGCCACCACCTCCACGCCCTCGCGCCTCATCTCCAGGGCTCTGAGTATGGCCACCCCCGCCTGAACCTCCCGGAGGGGGTCCCCGGCCAGGGATACGCGGATGGTGTCCCCGATGCCCTCCGCGAGCAGGGTCCCGATGCCCACCGCGGAGCGCACCGTCCCCGTCCAGGGCGGCCCCGCCTCGCTCACCCCCACGTGCAGGGGGTAATCCACCTCACGGGACAGCAGGCGGTAGGCCTCCACGGTCAGGGGCACCGAGGACGCCTTCACGGAGACCTTTATATCATAAAAACCGCATCCCTCGAGGACCCTTATCTCCTCCAGGGCGCTCTCCACCAGGGCCTCCGCGGTGGGGTGGCCGTACCTCTCCAGGAGGTCGCGGCGCAGCGAGCCCGCGTTCACCCCCACCCTTATGGGGACCCCGCGCTCTCCCGCCGCCTCCGCCACCTCCCGCACCTTCTCGGGACCCCCGATGTTCCCGGGATTGATGCGCAGCCCGTGCACCCCCGCCTCCAAGGCCGCGAGGGCCAGGGTGTGGTCGAAATGCACGTCGGCGACCACGGGGATGGGCGAGCCCTCCACGATCTCCCGCAGCGAGCGCAGGGCACGCCGCAGCAGGTGATCCTTCCGCAGGTTGGGCACCGCCACCCGCACGATGTCGCAGCCCGCCTCCGCCAGGCGAGAGATCTGCTCCAGGGTGGCACGGGCGTCCTCGGTGGGGGTGTTGGTCATGGACTGCACGCTCACCGGGGCGCCCCCTCCCACGGGGACGTCCCCGATCATCACGCGGCGGGTAAGTCTGCGCACGCTCATGGGAAATTGATGGGGCTCGTGATGTCCAGCCTGAGGGTGAGGATGAAGAGGAGGGCGAAGAAGGCGAGCACCGCCACCGCCACCGGGTACAGCTTGCGCAGGTCCACCTCGCGTCCGGTGACCTTCTCGTAAAGGAGCACCGCCAGGTGCCCCCCGTCCAGGGGGGGCAGGGGCAGGAGGTTGATGTAGGCCAGGAAGAGGAGGATAAAGGAGAAGAAGTTGAGGAAGTAGAAGGTGCCTTCCTCGGCGATGCGGCCCGCGGTGCGCGCGATGCCGTAGACCGTCTGCGGCCTCTCGATGGTGGGCTCCGCGAGCCCCAGGAGCTGCTTGATGGTGGACCAGTTGAAGACGCGGTAGATGCCGTAGCCCACCCCGTAGGTGGCCTCTCCGAACCAGGAGAAGGTCTTCCCGGCGGCCCCCAGGAAGGAATAGTCTTCCATGTAGATGCCTGGCGACACCCCGAGGTAGCCGGTGCCGTCCTTCAGGGTCGCCAGGCGCACCGTCACCTCCAACTCCTCGCCGTCCCGGCGTACCAGGAGGGTGACCTCCTCGCCGGGGTGCGCTTTGATGAAGGAGCGCACCGCCTCCCAGTCCCCCACCTCCTCGCCGTCCATGGCCATGATGGTGTCGCCCACGCGCAGGCCCGCGGCGTAGGCGGGGGTCTCTGTCTCCTGCGATTCGTCCATGTACATACCCACGGAAGCGATGGTGTTGGTGGGCCTGTTGACGTCGGGATATCCCACCGTCCAGATGGTGAAGAACATGATGACCAAGGCCAGGAGCACGTGGGAGAGGGAGCCTGCGAAGATGATCCAGAAGCGCCTCCCGTAGGAGACACCCCGGTAGGAGCGGGGGAAGTCCTCGGGGCTCACCTCCTCCTCGGGGTTCATGCCCAGGACCTTCACGTAGCCCCCCACCAGGATCCACTTGATGCCGAACTCGGTGTCCCCCCGCCGGGTGCTCCAGATGCGCGGCCCGAAGCCCACGAAGAACTCCGGGCATTTCACCCCCGCCAGGCGCGCGGCGATGAAGTGCCCCAGCTCGTGCACGATCACCAGCACGATGACGGCGGCGATGGTCGCCAGGACCGTGGTGATCACACCGCCTACCGATGCCATGTTCCTTCCGCCCTTTCCCTCTCAGGCCCGTCCGATCCCGCCATGGGCGTCGGGCGCCTCCTGCGTCCGCCGCCCTCCCTTGCCGGACCTCTTCTACCTCATATCCGGTCACCCAGCGACGCCGGCGCCTTCCTCGATCCCGCGGCCGCTCCCCATCTCAATCCCTTCAACAGGTGTATGCCCAGGTCGGGCGCTAGGTCTCCTCCCCATCGACGAGGTATGAGGCCTTCGCGCGCGCCCATTCCTCCACCGCCAGGACGTCGTCCAGTGAGCGCACCGGCTTGGGGACGTGCGCCTCCAGAGTCTCCCCTATGATCCTCTCTATGTCCAGAAAGCCGACCCTCCCCCGCAGGAAGGCCTCCACCGCCACCTCGTTGGCGGCGTTGAGCACCGCGGTGGCCGTCCCCCCTCTCTTTCCCGCCCGGTAGGCGAGCTCCAGGCAGCCGAAGGTCTCCCGGTCCACCTCCCCGAAGGTGAGCCTTCCCAGCTCCGCCAGGTCGGTGCGCCGGAAGGGCGGGCCCCACCGCTCGGGATAGGAGAGGGCCAGCGCTATGGGTAGTCGCATGTCGGGCACGCTGAGCTGCGCCGCTAGGGAGCCGTCCCGGAACTCCACCAGGGAGTGCACTACGCTCTGGGGATGCGCCAACACTTTTATCCTCTCGTAGGGCACCCCGAAAAGAAAGTGCGCCTCGATGACCTCCAGCCCCTTGTTCATGAGGGTGGCGGAGTCCACGGTGATCTTCTTACCCATGCTCCAGGTGGGGTGGGCGAGGGCGTCCTCCACCGTCACCTCCGCCAGTTCTGCCCGCGAGCGCCCGTAAAAAGGTCCTCCCGAGGCGGTGAGCACGATGGCCTCCACGTCGCCCGGGTCCTCGCCCCGCAGGCAGTGGAAGACGGCGCCATGCTCGGAGTCCACGGGGATGAGCTCGCCCCCGTTACGCAGGGCGCTCAACACCAGCTCCCCGCCCGCCACCATGCTCTCCTTGTTGGCGAGGGCCAACCTCTTGCCGGCCCCCAGAGCCGCCAGGGTGGGAGGGAGGCCCGCAGACCCCACGATGGCGTTGAGCACCGTGTCCGCCAGGGGATAGGCCGCCGCCTCCAGCAGGCCCTCGGGTCCCGCCGCCACCTCCACGCCCGTGCCCCGGAGCCGGCGCGCCAGCTCCTCCGCCGCCTCCCCCTCCGCCATGCATACCAGGGGAGGCCGGTACCTCCGCGCCTGTTCCTCCAGCAGGTCCACGTTGCGCTGCGCCGTGAGGGCCACCACGCGCAGGCGGTCGGGGTGGGCGTCCACCACCTCCAGGGCCTGGGTGCCGATGGAGCCCGTGGAACCGAGCACCGCCAGCCCCCGCGTCTCCTTGTAAGCTGCCATGGGACAATTATAAGGGTTGGGGTGGGTTCGGCGCCCGTCCGCGTCGGCCTCACCGCCTTGGTACGGCGGGAGAGTTCCTTAACCCAGATGCCGTCGCGGCCTGCGGAAGTCGATTTTGCCGGAGGCCAGGTCGTAGTCCTGGGTACGAGAGTGCCTTGACCTCCGATGCCGTCGCGGCCTGCGGAAAAGACCGGAGATCGAGAGCGGCGCATAAAGGAGGGTTTTATCCCGGACGACCCGGAGGAACTAGGGCGTCACCGCATACAACGCCTTCCCTTTGCCCATGGCGTGGCGGATAAACGGGTTGATCCTTTCCATCTCCTCCGGTTCCTCCGGGATATATATCAGGATATCCATGGACACCCTCGGCCGGATCCTGCCTTGCACATCCTTGAGGCGGTCCAGGAACCTCTTGTCCGTCCGCGGGACCACCATAAGGTCAATATCGCTGAAAGGGCCGATCCTGCCCTCGGCCAAGGATCCGATGAGGATCGCTTTCTCGGCCCCATGCGCCTGAGTTCCTCGACCGCCCGAGAGAGCTCCCGTGACAACAAGCGGCGCCTTCTCTCCAACATTTCTTCGCCTATCATCAACACCGCCACCTCTCTCGCCACGATCATAGCATCCACACCGTTTCCACCTGGGCCTCTCGTCGAGTGCAACCATCGGCCGATGCTCCCCACGCGATGCCGCCTTCCCGACTGCTATCCCTAGCTGGAGGAAGATCCTGGAATGAGGTCGGTCGACGCGCTCCCCGTGTCGTCACCCGTCAATGCATACGCCCGCCTTTCCCCCGGGTTGCGGTCCCGGAACCGCTGCGGCATGCCGGACACGGCGCTCCCATCATGAGCGGGCACCGTGTGTCAGGTCGGCCACAAACGGCGATCGGGGGCATACGGGGCATATGTGTGCCTGTCGTTGACCTGGCAGTCTATGCCATATCGCGCGCATTCCGTTTTCCATATCCTTCCGCTGCCGGCCGGCGCGTCGCGGTCCCCCCGGGGCCGGCTACAGCTTGAGGACGAGGTAACGCAGCAGGTAGTAGGAGACCACGGCGGTGAAGAACATGGAGTCGAAACGGTCCATGATGCCGCCGTGGCCGGGGATGAGGGAGCTCATGTCCTTGATGCCCAGCTCCCTCTTCACCAGCGACTCGGAGAGGTCTCCCAGGGGGCCGAACACGCACACCACCCCCGCCAGGGACATGGCCACCCCCAGGCTGAGCCAGTCGCGGTTCAAGGTGAGGTAGAGCACGTAGGCGGCGACGAAGGAGGCCAGGGTTCCCGCCGCCGTCCCTTCCCAGCTTTTCCCAGGGCTGATGCGCGGCACCATCTTGTGGCGGCCGAAAGCCGACCCCGCGAAGTAGGCGATGGAGTCGTATATCCATACCATCACGATCACCGCGAAGGGCGCCGTCCAGGGCACGTCGTCGAATCCCAACATGAGCACGAAGTGGGCCAGGCACAGTCCCACCAGGGCCACCCCCAGAAGGGAGACGGCGATATCTACGGTGGGGGAATCGGAGCCCCCGCGCGCGATGCACCACGCGAAGAGCAGCGGCAGGTAGCAAGCCATGGCCACCACCAGGGGAGTGAGGTCCTGGCTCTCACGGAGAAAATAGGCGATGATCGGGAAGGCGCATCCGGCGGCGACGGAGAGGAGAGCGGCAGGACGGTAGCGGTGGCGGGAAAAGGTGGAATAGAGCTCCCAGAGGCCGCCCAGGACGATGAGGGATATCCCCGCCGTGAAGGGGATCTCGCCCCACCACAGCAGGATGACCACCACCAGGACCAACACCACCGCGCTCACCACGCGCGCCGCCAGCCCGCGGAAACGCGCCGCCAGCGGAGCCTTGCCGCCGCCGCCCGCCCCCGCTCCCGCCGCGCCGCCCGCCACTCAGACCTCCATGAGTTCCTTTTCCTTGACCTTGAGCATCTCGTCGATCTCGGCCACATAGCGGTCGGTGAGCTTCTGCGCCTCCTCCTGTCCCCGGCGCAGGTCGTCCTTGGTGATCTCCCCCTCCTTCTCGAAGGAGCGCAGGTCCTCGATGGCGTCGCGACGCACGTTGCGCACCGCCACCCTGCCCTCCTCGGCCTTGGCGCGCACCAGGCGCGTGAGCTCCTTGCGCCGCTCCTCGTTGAGCTTGGGTATGGGAAGACGGACGACGTTGCCGTCGTTGACCGGGTTGAGACCCAGGTCCGACTGCAGGATGGCCTTCTCCACCTCCGGGATCACGCTCTTGTCGTAGGGAGAGATGACCAGCAGGGTGGGCTCGGGCACCCCTATGGAGGCTATCTGGTTGAGGGGGGTGGGCGTGCCGTAGTAGTTCACGCTCACCCGGTTGAGCAGCGAGGCGCTGGCCCTCCCGGTGCGGATGGAGGCGAACTCGTCCTTCACGTGTTCCACGGCCTTCTTCATGCGGCGTTCCGCGTCCTGCAACACCTCGTCTAACACTGTTTCTCCCCCTTGTCCTTCTCGTCGGCAACGATGGTCCCGATCCTCTCGCCGCAAAGAACGCGGGTGATGTTGCCCGGCACGGTCATGTTGAACACGATGATGGGGAGGCGGTTGTCCATGCACAGCGACACCGCCGTGGCGTCCATGACCCTGAGCCCTTGCTGCAGCACCTCGATGTAATCCAGGGAGGCGTACATCACCGCCTCCGGGTTGAGCATGGGGTCCGAATCGTAGACCCCGTTGACCATGGTGGCCTTGAGGATGGCCTCGGCGCCTATCTCCAGGGCGCGCAGGGCGGCGGTGGTGTCGGTGGTGAAATAGGGGTTTCCCGTGCCGGCGGCGAAGATGACCACCCTTCCCTTCTCCAGATGGCGGATGGCCCTGCGCCTGATGTAGGGCTCGGCCACCGCCTGCATCTCGATGGCCGACTGCACGCGGGTGAAGACGCCCCGCTTCTCCAGGGCGTCCTGCAGGACCAGGGAGTTCATCACCGTGGCCAGCATGCCCACGTAGTCGGCCGCCGCGCGGTCCATGCCCCTGGCGCTCGCGGCCATGCCCCGGAAGATGTTGCCGCCCCCCACCACCACGGCTATCTGCACCCCCAGGCGGTTCACCTCCGCCAGCTCGTCGGCGATGACCCCCACCGTCTCGGGATCTATGCCGTATTCCAGGCGGCCCATGAAGGCCTCGCCGCTGAGCTTGATGAGCGCCCGCCTGTAAAGGGGCGTGGGTCTCTCTCCCTCGGCCAAGGCTGTCCTTTCCCCTTACGCGGTTCTTCGGAGACGGTCCCGTCCGACGTCCCGATAAGTTTTCTATTCCCTCCGACCGGATACCTTCCCCTCCGCCCGCCGTCCTATTCGGACGTCTCGCCGACCTGGAAGCGGACGAAGCGCCTTACCACGATGTTCTCGCCCGTCGCGGCGATGGTACGCTGCACCAGCTCCCGGATGGTGATCTCCGGGTCCTTCACGAAGGGCTGCTCCAGCAGGCACACCTCCTCGTAATATTTCTTGAGGCGTCCCTCCACGATCTTGTCCACCACCTTCTCCGGCTTTCCCTCCTTGAGGGCCCGGCTGCGGTTTATCTCCCTCTCCTGATCCAGCAGCTCCTCGGGAACGTCCTCCGGGGACACGTAGAGGGGGTTGGCCGCCGCTATGTGCATGGCGATGTCGTGCACCATGGCCCGGAAAGTCTCGTTGCGCGCCACGAAATCGGTCTCGCAGTTCACCTCGAGCAGCACGCCGATGCGGTTGTTAAGGTGGATGTAGGCGTCCACGATCCCGTCCGCCGCGCTGCGCCCGGCCTTCTTCTGGGCGCCCGCCAGGCCTTTCTCGCGCAGGATGCGCACCGCCTTCTCCATATCCCCCCCGGCCTCCTGGAGCGCCTGTTTGCAGTCCATTATCCCGGCCCCGGTGGACTCCCTCAGTTCCTTTACCTGCGCTGCGTTTATATCCATCTCTCCTCCTCTTGGTTAAGTCTCGGTCGGCTCCGCGCCTCACTCCCCCGCCCCGGCCTCCGCGGCTTCCTCTCCGGTCCGGTCGGAGGCGGCCACCGAAACGGGCTCGCGCGGCCTCTCTTCCTCTTCCCTGCGGCGCGCCCGCTCCGCGCCTCACTCCCCCGCCCCGGCCTCCGCGGCTTCCTCTCCGGTCCGGTCGGAGGCGGCCACCGAAACGGGCTCGCGCGGCCTCTCTTCCTCTTCCCTGCGGCGCGCCTGCAGGGCATCCCGGATCTGGTATCCCTCCAGAACGGCGTTGGCGATAACCCTGCTGATGAGGTTGGCCGCCCGGATGGCGTCATCGTTGCCTGGTATGACGTAATCCACCAGGTCGGGGTCACAGTTGGTATCCACCACCGCGATCACCGGTATCTCCAGCTTGCGCGCCTCCATGAGCGCTATGTTCTCCTTGCGCGGGTCGATGATGAAGACCGCGCCCGGAAGGCTCTCCATGTTGCGCAGCCCCTCCAGGTTGCGGCGCAGCTTGGCCAGCTGGTGCCTCACCTGCGTGGCCTGCTTCTTGGGCATGGCCTCGATCTCCCCCGAGGACTCCAGCTCCTCCAGCTCCTTGAGCTTCTCGATCCTGCGCCTGATGGTCACCCAGTTGGTGAGGGTGCCGCCCAGCCAGCGGTTGGTGACGTAGGGCATTCCGCAGCGGATGGCGTTCTCCCGTATGGCCTCCTGTGCCTGCTTTTTGGTGCCGATGAAGAGTAGGGTGCCGCCCCTACCCACCATCTCGCGGATGAAAATGTAGGCCTCCTCGATGAGGGCAAGCGTCTGCTGCAGGTCGATGATGTAGATTCCGTTACGCTCGGTGAAGATGTACTTCTTCATCTTGGGGTTCCAGCGACGGGTCTGGTGACCGAAGTGGAACCCCGCCTCCAGCAGGTGTTTCATGGATACTACGGTCATTTTTCCTCCCGGTTTTTCCTCCGCCCGCATCCACCCCCTCGACGTCCCCTCGGGGCACCCGTCAAGGGGTCCGCGGGCGTGCGTGATGACGGCCAAAAAAAATCCCGCCTGCGGCGGGCCTCGCGGCGCCTCTCATCCAGGTCGCGATAAGCGAATCTCCAGGCCCACCTCCTCCGCTGTCGTTTTAGGCGCCAAAGAGAAAGTTAACATAAAGCGCCCGGTCGGGCAACTCGGCGGGGGACGCCACGGCCCTCGCGCGGCATTCTCCGCCGCCAGCCATCTTGAATGGAGTCGGAGACGATGCGAGCGATTGCGCGCCGCTCTCCCGGCCGGCGTTTTCTTCCGCTCGCCCACGCGGACATGCAGCCCGCGATCCTCTGGAGATCACGCCGCGGCCCTCGAGCGTTACTTGCGGTCGCGCCCGTGCCTCACAGTTCCAGCGCGCCCCTGGCGCTGGTCAGGCGGCCCTTTAGGCGCAGGATGGCCTTGGTGTGCATCTGGCACACCCTCGACTCCGTCACCCCAAGCACCTCGCCGATCTCGCGCAGGGTCAGACCCTCGTAGTAGTAGAGGGAGATGACTATCTTCTCCCGCTCCGGGAGCCGGTTGATGGCCTCGGCGAGGATCCGCTTCATCTCCTCGATCTCGTAGGTCTGGGATGGGTCCTTGACGCGCGAGTCCTCCAGGGTGTCCACCAGGCTCACCTTGTCGCCCTTGTCGCCGCCGATGCTCCACAGCTCGTCCAGGGCCACTAGGGAGATGAAGCTCATCTGCTGCAGGAGCTGGTTGAGCTCGTCCACCGACATCCCCATGTGTTGGGCCACCTCCTCGTCGGTGGGCAGGCGCTTGAGCTCGTTTTCCAGCACCATGTAGGCCTTCTCCAGCTCGCGGGCCTTGAAGCGTATGGAGCGCGGCACCCAGTCGATGGAGCGCAGCTCGTCGATGATGGCCCCCTTGATGCGGGAGATAGCGTAGGTCTCGAACTTGATACCGCGCCCGGGGTCGTACTTCTCGATGGCGTCTATGAGCCCGAAGATGCCGTAGCTGACCAGGTCGGCGTACTCGATGTTGGGGGGAAGCCCCGAGGAGACCCTCCCCGCGACGTATTTGACCAGGGGCGCATAGTTGAGGATGAGCTTCTCGCGGGCTTCCTGCGAGCCCTCTTCCTTGAATTGCTTCCAGATATCGCTTACATCCTCTATTCCGTCCAACCTGGCTCCTCTTTTGTAAAAGTCTGCCGTGTTCAACATTCTCCCCATCTCGGTAATCAGATGCTGGGCCTTTGCAGTAGCATCACGCGCGAGGGTGGGTCCGGAAAAAGACCTCTTTCAGCTGACCTTTATCAAGATGAGTATAAATCTGGGTGGTTGATAAATCAACATGGCCCAGCAGCTCCTGAACCGTCCTCAGGTCCGCCCCACCCTGCAGCATGTGGGTGGCAAAGGAGTGTCGGAGGGTATGCGGACTGACCCTCCTGCCCCCCTCCAGCTCCCGGAAGAAACGCTCCACCACCCGGCGCACACCCCGGTCGCTCAGCCTGCCCCCGCGTAGGTTGAGGAACAGAGCTCGCTCGGCGGCGCCGTCGGGAGAGTTGGCGGCCAGCGCCGGCCTCTCCTTCTCCAGGTACCTCCCCACCAGCTGTAGCGCTGCGTCATGCACGGGGATGACGCGCTCCTTGCGACCCTTACCGAGAACTCTCACCTCCCCTCTCCTCATATCCAGGTCTTCCAGGTCAAGACCCGACAGTTCCCCCACTCGCATACCGGTCGCGTAAAGCAGTTCTATGACCGCCATATCCCTCAACGAGGTGCGGTAGACATGCAATGCATGTTTCTCCTCCGCACCCTCTATCTCCTCCAGCCGCAACGCGCGCGGAAGCCTGCGTTCCCGCCTGGGAGGGGAAAGGGCCAGGGAAGGATCGGCCCGGAGATAGCCCCTGAGGGTGAGAAACCGGAAGAACCCCTTGACGGAAGAAGCGCGCCGCGCCACCGTGGAGCGCGCGTAACCCCTGGTCTGCAGGTTGGCGAGGTAGCGGCGGAGGAGACGGTGGTCCACCTCCGCCGGCTCTTCCGCACCCGCTCGCCGGCAGAACTCCTCGAAGACCCGCAGGTCCTCGCGGTACGCCCGCAACGTCTCGGGCGAGAGGTTGCGTTCCGCCTCGAGAAAGCGCAGGTATTCCTCCACCAGAGAGTCCATCTTCCCCCTCGAGCGCAAGCCTTTCTGTTGAAACCTTATATGATTTTATACTATACGATATTATTGTCAATAGTTGAATTTATTGTTGATGATTTTAATTATTGTTATAAAAATGCACCGGCACTTTTCTCGGCGACGACGGCGCCGCCTTCTTCGGGGATACGGCCGACATCCCGCAACCCGCATCCCCCTCTCTCTCCGGAGTCCACGGCCGCGGCGACGGCGGGTTTTACGGAGAGATGCGGAAAGCCCCCCGGCCATGCCGGAGGGCATATTGGCCGGAGGGTGGTGGCGGAGCCGGCGGAGAGGTGACGTGCGACCCGACCCGTATTCCCGGCGAGCTCAACCCTCGGAGGGGATTTCACGGCTGTCCGCGCCCGCGGGAGCTCGGTCGACGATGTTCGCGCGAGCGCTCAAATCCCGCCGAAGGAGGGCCGGAAACCGCCGCGGCGATCTTCCGACTTACCTACGCTTCATCATGGAGACCGGAGGAGAAACCCCGCCGCCCGCCCCGTGGCGGCCGCGTAAGGTTCCGCTGTCCTTGCGTGCGGCACCCCGACATCCGATCGAGCGGCTCACTCACAGCAGGGGAAGAGCGCGGTATCTGCCCCCGGCCTCCTCCGCCACCAGACCCCGCAGGACCAGGGACGACAGCCGCGCGAGCAGCTCTCCCGCCGGCCTGCCGGTCTTCGCCGCCAGCCAGTCCAGGCCGCACGGCCCACCCCGCAACAGCTCGAGGCAGGCCGCCTCCTCCGCGGTGAGCGCCTCCCTCTCCTCCGCCTCTCCCCCCGGCGCGGCCGTTCCCTCACGCCGCGCGAGGTCCAGGCCCTTCGCGACCTCCCAGGGCAGCTCCTCGCAGATATCGGCGACCTCCATGACCAGCTTCGCCCCCTTCTGGATCAGGCCGTTGGTCCCGAGAGAGAGGGGGTTGCCGATGGGCCCGGGCACGGCCATGACCTCCCTACCCTCCTCCAGCGCGATCTCCGCAGTGATTAGGGCGCCGCTCTTCCGTGAAGCCTCCACCACCACCACGGCATGGCTCAGACCGGCTATTATGCGGTTACGGCAGGGGAAATGCCACGGGAGCGGTTCCGTGCCGGGGGGAAACTCGCTTATTATGCATCCCCGCTCCGCTATCTCCCGCAGCAGCGAGGCGTGCCCCGGAGGATAGACGCGGTCCACCCCGCATCCCAGCACGGCCACCGTATGCCCTCCGGCCTTAAGGCATCCCTGGTGGGCCTTTCCATCCACCCCGTATGCCGCTCCCGATACCACGGTGATGCCCAGGCGCGCCAGTTCCTCCCCCAGGGTACGCGCGACGAAGCTGCCGTAGCTCGACGCCTTTCGCGAGCCCACCACCGCCACGCACGGCCGCTCCCGCGGCGGCATCTCTCCCCGCACGAAGAGCACGGCCGGGGGGTCGTAGATGGCGGCGAGCAGGCGCGGGTACGAGGGGTCGCCGGGCACAAGGACCTTGATCCCCGCGCGGGCAAGCTCCTCCAGGACCTCCCCGGGGCGAACCGACGCGCACCTTTCCGCCCAGGCCTCCGATCTCGCCCCTCCCACAAGGGCGACCGCACGCCCACCGCCGTGGGCCAGCACCTCCCACAGCTCTTTTGCGCCTCCCGCGAGCGCCATGAGCTTTGAAAGAGAGAGCACGCTCATGCCGGGAAGGCATGCCAGCGCCGCCCTATATGCCGCTTCCAACCCGCACCTCCCCATAGGAACAAATCTGCGAGAGCTTGTTGAGCATCACGTATCGCATCTCCCCCTTCGGCGCAGCGGGGCGCTTGTCCCGTGCGCTACGGTACCCGATGGCGATCTTATATGCCGCTTCCAACCCGCACCTCCCCGGCCATGAACGAGCCCCAGAGCCTCTCCAGGGTCCGGTACTGCACCGCCTCGGCGAGGTCCGAGACCCCGACGCGGTCGCGTCCCGCAAGGTCGGCGATGGTCCTCGCCACCCTGAGGCACCGGTCGAAACCGCGCGCCGTGAGCCCCAGGCGCTCGCAGGCCGTGAACATGAAGCGCTTTTCCTCCTCGCCGAGTCGGCATGCGGCCCGCAGGGCGGCCAGCCCTACGCTCGCGTTGGTGAGGCCCTTCCCGCCCCAGCGCTCCCTCTGCCTCTCGCGCGCCCTGATGACCCTCTCCCTCACCGCCTCCGACCTCTCGCCGGCGGGAAGTTCCACCAGCTCCCTGGGGCCAAGCCGAGGTACTTCCACCTGGAGGTCGATGCGGTCCAGCAGGGGGCCCGACACGCGCCCGTAGTAGCTCCTCACCCGGGAGGGCGCGCACGAACAGGCGCGCCTCGAGTCTCCCAGGTACCCGCAGGGACAGGGGTTCATGCCCGCCACCAGGAGGAAGCGCGCTGGGAAGCTGGTGCAGACCAGCGAGCGCGAGATGCTCACCTTTCCCGATTCCATGGGCTGTCGCAAGACCTCCAGCGCGTCGCGCTTGAACTCCGGCAGCTCGTCCAGGAAGAGGACACCGTGGTGGCTGAGGGTGATCTCGCCCGGGCGGGGGAAGTTCTTGCCCCCGCCCACCAGGCCTACGTGGGATATGGAGTGGTGTGGGGAGCGGAAGGGCGGCCGCGTGGAGAGCGGCCGCTCCGGGTCCAGTATGCCCGCCACGCTGTGGATGCTCGCGACCTCCAGCACCTCCTCTCCCTCCAGGGGCGGCATGATGCCGGGAAGCCTCTCGGCCAGCATAGACTTCCCGGACCCCGGGGGGCCGACCAGGAGGAGGTTGTGAAAGCCGGCCGCCGCTATCTCCAGGGCCCGTTTGGCGTGGGTCTGCCCCTTGACCTCGGAGAGGCAGGGAGGCTCTTCCTCTCGGACCTCTTCCTGGACCGGCTGCTTCTCGGGGGCGCCTTCGCCCTGCAGGTAATCCAGGGCCTGACGCAGGCTCTCCACCCCCGTGACCCTGATGCCCCCGATGCGCGCCGCCTCGCGCAGGTTCTGCGCCGGGAGGATTATCTCCTCACGCCCCTGCCTCCTGGCCCAGAGGGCCATGGCCAGGGCACCCCTCACCCCGCGTACCTTCCCGTCCAAGGCCAGCTCTCCCACCACCAGCCTTCCCTTTAGGGCGGAGGGATCCAGGGCGCCGGATACGGAGAGGATGGCGAGGGCGATGGGAAGATCGAGATTGGAGCCCTCCTTGCGCAGGTGGGCGGGGGCGAGGTTCACGGTGATGAGCTGGCGGCAGAAGAGCAGCTCCGAGTTGGCCACCGCCGCCTTGATGCGGCGGTAGGATTCCCTCACCGCCGCGTCGGGCAGCCCCACCATGTAGATGCCGGGGAGGCTTCCCGAGGTGTTGACCTCCACCTCCACCTGTACCACCTCCATCCCGAGGATGGAGCAGCTCTCGACCCTCGCGTACATCGCAACACCTCCTATATAAGTTGAGCATATTTTACAACTGGGGTATGACAAATATATTTACAGACATAAAAGCTTCCCGCTCGGGGAAGATCCGGGGGTGCCCGTTGCCTTCCGCACCGGCCGCGGCCGTCTTTCGACGCGGCCACGGCGGTCAAGGGGTGGAGATCGGAGACCCGGTCCGGGAATCTGGTAATATATTACAGATTCCTATCGAGATGAGGGTAAGGCAAGCCCATGTTCGCGGTTATCGAATGAACGGCGGCTCCCGTCGCCCGCCTCCCGCCTGTGGACTCGGTGAAAGGACAGGCTCGGTGTCCGGGGTCCCTCATGGGCTGGCGGTCTCCGTCGCCCTCCGCCCCGCCAGCCACGAGAACAGGCATCCCAGGAAGAGGAGGGCGGGGACGGCCCACCATGTCCTCGCCATGACGCCCCAACCCCCCGAGATGTAACCCCGGCGGGAGAGATACCAGAGAGCGGGAGGCAGGGTCGTCCCCAGGGCCAGCGCGTTGGTGACCAGGGATACCAGCACTCCCCTCACGCCCGCACGCCGCGCTATCTTCACGTCGGGATAATACAGGGCCGCGAGCAGCGACAGGCCCAGCACCGCCAGGGCGGCCAACGCCACCGCCGTGTTGTCGTAGCTGACCCATATGGCCACCATCACGAAGATGAAGAACAACCCCAGCGCGAGGATGCCGTAGATCACCTTGTGCAGCAGGGACATGAGCGTCAGCCTCAGGAAGGAAGGGGGGCGCTGCACCCGCACCCTGCGGATCTGCTCCTCCAGCTCGAAGGCCTCCGTATCATCGGGGACGGCGTCGAGGTCCCGCTCGCAGTTGAAACAGTATTCGTCGCTGTCCAGGTTGTTCCTGCCGCACCAGGGACAGGGCTTCATACGCCTCCTCCCTCGCCGTACCCAGACGCCCTCGACGGAGGAAACCATGCGTTGTGACTGTGCCTCACGGCTCCCCCACCTCGAAGGCGTCTTGCACGTGCACTATTCTCCAACCGCCTCCCGTTTTTAGCAAGGCGATCACGTCGAATCGGCATTCCCTGCCTCCCTCGCCCCTCTCCGCCAGGTAAAAGGCGGCCGCGCGGGCCATGCGTCTCCTCCTCCGCTCGTCCACCGCCCCCAGCGCCTCCTCCACGTCCCCACCGCGGCGCGTCTTCACCTCGCAGAAGACCAGCACCTCCCCCCTGGCCGCGATCACGTCCAGCTCGCCGAAGGGGCAGCGGTAATTGCGCTCCATGATACGGTAGCCGCGGCGCCTCAGGAAAGCGGCCGCCGCCTCCTCTCCCGCCGCTCCCAGCTCGTGGATCCCCGACCCCATCCCCGCCTTCACTCCCGGGGGATCAATTCCATCTGCGCCACCCGCCGGAAGCTGCCGCGGTGGCACGCCGCCGGGCCGTGCTCCGCGATGGCCTCCAGGTGCAGGGCGGTGCCGTAGCCCTTGTGCCGCTCGAAACCGTACTGCGGGCAGCACACCCACCAGTGCCACATGAGATGGTCTCGTATCACCTTGGCCAGGATGGAGGCGGCGGCCACGCAGCGGCAGCTGCGATCCGCGTGCACCACGCTCCACTGCGGGAGGTTCAGGCCGTCCACGCGGTAGTAGTCCACCACCGCCAGGTCGGGGGGAGGCGAAAGCCCCGCCAGGGCTTCCCGCAACGCCGCGATGTTGCTCTCCTGCAGCCCCCTCCCGTCGATCTCGGCCGCGGACACGCAGGCGAAGGACCAGCTCTCGGCGCTTTCCAGGATGCGCGCGAAGAGCTCCTGCCTCCGTCCCGGAGACAGGCGCTTGGAATCGTCCAGCCCCCTCAATCCCCCCAGCTCTGCCCCCTGCGGCAGGATCACCGCCGCGGCGACAAGCGGTCCCGCCAGGGCTCCCCTGCCGGCCTCGTCCGCGCCGGCCACGCGCCGGTAGCCCATGCGGTGTGCCCATGTCTCGGCGGCAAGCCCTTCGGGGTTCAAGACCCCCACCCGCCTAGAGGGATGACCAGCGGCTGGGAGGCCACCATGTGGCCACCGCCCTCCCGATTATCGCCCGCAGGGGGACGAAGCCCCAGCGCCGGCTGTCATTGGAGTTGGGGCGGTTGTCCCCCATGACCATCACGCACCCCTCGGGAACCTCCCACCTGCCGTTGGCGTTGTCGCGCACATACTCGTAATGCGCCTCGTAGGGCTCGCCGTTCACGAAGAGCTCGCCGTCGCGCAGCTCCACGGTGTCGCCCCCCACCCCCACCACGCGCTTGATAAAGGGCAGGGATTCTTGGTGGGTGATGTTGAGCACCTCGGCCAGCAGGTCCAGGGAGCGGGAGAGGCCGTTGCTCCCCTGGGTCCAGTTCGCGGTATCGTTGGGGTCGAAGCGGAAGACGATGATCTCGCCCCGGCGCGGCTCGCGAAAATGATAGGTGATCCTGTCCACGAGCACCCTGTCGCCCTCCCGCAGCGTGGGCTCCATGGAGGGGGAAGGGATGAGGAAGGGCTTGGTAACAAACGCCTGCAGGTAGATGGCGATGACCAGCGCGATGATGAAGAGCACCGCGAACTCCAGGACCACGCCTATCCAGTGTGCGCGGTCGTGCGGGTCGTTCGCGGAGCTCAGGTCCGAGGGTTCTCCAGGGACAGGCACATGCTCCCGGTCTCCCGGTGGTGTGGTCGGTCCGTCGTCGGTGTCAGGGGTCATGGGGAACCCGCTCAGGTCCTGCGCTTCTCCTTGATCCTGGCCGCCTTTCCGACCCGGTCGCGCAGGTAGTAGAGCTTCGCCCTCCTCACCCTCCCCTGGGTCACCACCTCTATCTTGGAGATGATGGGGGAGTGTACGGGGAAGGTGCGCTCCACGCCCACCCCGAACGAGACCTTGCGCACGGTGAAGGTCTCGCGCAGGCCTCCGCCCTTGCGCGCTATCACCACGCCCTGGAAGACCTGGATGCGCTCGCGGTTGCCCTCCACCACCCTGACGTGGACCTTTACCGTGTCTCCGGGCCGGAAGTCCGGTATGTCATCCCGCAGGTATTCGCTCTCCACCATGTCCGTCTTCTGCATCTTCCTTCCTCCTTTCCGCTATATTACAACCCAAGGCCGCCCCCGAGGGCAAGCCCCCGGGCGTGACGTCGAGGATCACGGCCCCGGCGCCGTCCCCGCCCCGGACCTCTCCCCGACCCGCTGCATCCGCGAGGGCGGCGACGCACCTCCCGCGCTCAACCCGGCTCCTCCACGCCGCCGCCACGATCCCCGCGCAGCAGGTCGGGGCGTACCCGTTCCGTGAAGGCGCGCGCGGCCTCCCGGCGCCACCTCTCCACCGCGGCATGGTCGCCGGAGAGCAGCACCTCCGGGACCTTCCAGCCCAGGTATTCAGCGGGGCGCGTGTACTGCGGGTATTCCAGCATGCCGCCGCTGAAGGACTCCTCCTCCAGGGAAGCACGGTTCCCCACCACCCCCGGCACGAGGCGCGCCACCGCGTCGATGACCACCAGGGCCGCGAACTCGCCCCCCGACAGCACGTAGTCCCCCACGGACAAGGCCGAGGTGCAGAGGTGCTCCAGCACCCGCTCGTCTATGCCCTCGTAGCGGCCGCAGATGAGGGCCAGGCGGGGCAGCGCCGCCAGCTCCGCCACCCGGCGCTGGGTCAGCCTCTCGCCCCGCGGCGTGAGCATCACCACCTCGACCTCCTCCCGCAGGCGCTCGATATCCTCCAGGCCGTAGCCGAGGGACGAGGTCACCGCCTCGAAGACCGGCTCCGGCTTCATGACCATGCCCGCCCCTCCCCCGAAGGGCGCGTCGTCCACCTGGCGGTGCTTTCCCTTCCCGTGTTCGCGGATATCGTGTACGCGCACCTCCAGGACCCCTCCCGCTATGGCCTTGCCCAACAGGCCCTCCCTCAGGGGGGAGTCGAAGATGGCCGGGAATATGGTGAACACGTCTATGCGCATCTCGCCCCTCCGGAAAGAAAGACCGCCTTACAGCTCCAGGAGGCCGGGGAGCGGCTCGATGACCATGGTCCCGGACACCTCGTCCACTTCCCTGACCACCGGGGCGATGGCGGGGATGAGGAACTCGCGTTCTCCCCGCACCACCAGCACGTCGTTGGCGCCCGTCTCCATGACCTCCACCACCTCGCCCAGCACCCTTCCCTCGCGGGTCCGTACTTCCAGCCCCAGGAGCTGATGTTCCCACATGGCGGAAGGGGGAGGCTCTCCGGTCTCATCCGGGGTGATGAACAGCTTCCTGCCGCAGAGCGCCCCCGCTCCCTGCCTGGTGTCGATACCCCGGAACCTCACCTTGAGTCCCTCGCGGTCCTTCTCCGCCTCCTCCAGCAGCAGCCGCTCGCCGCCCTCCCTCCCCTCCAGGATGAAGGAGTTGCCGGGGGTGAAACGCCGCGGGTTCTCGGAGAGCACTTCCACCCGCATCCAGCCCAGGACGCCGTGGGGCTTGAGCACCCTCCCCACCACCACCAGCGATACCCTGCGGGCGCGGGGAGCCATGGGGATCAGTCTATTATCTCGACGATGGCGTTGCGGCCTTCCCTGGTGGCCGAGGCTTTGATGAGGGTGCGCATGGCCTGGGCGATGCGGCCGTTCTTGCCTATGACCTTGCCCACGTCGTCGGGGTGTACGCGCAGCTGCAGGATGATGGACCTCTCTCCCTCCACCGTGGTGACCTCGACGCCGTCCGGGTTGTCCACCAGCGACCTGGCAAGATATTCCAACAGCTCCTTCACTTCGGCCCCCCTGCCCGTGTCCCTGTCAGCCTGCACTTCTCTCCTCCCGGAACCTCTGCCATATGCCCTTGGCCTCCAGGAGCTTGCGCACCTGGTCCGTGGGCTGCGCCCCGTCGCGCAGCCATTTGAGGACCTTCTCCTCGTCGAACTCGATCAGGGAGGGCTCCGTGCGGGGGTCGTAGCGACCCAGGACCTCTATGAACCTTCCGTCACGGGGACTGCGGGCGTCGGCGGCCACCACCCGGTAATAGGGCTTCTTCTTCCCGCCCATGCGTCTGAGCCTGATCTTCACCAAATCGCCGCTCTCCTTTCCTCCTTCTCTTCCCGCTCTGCGCGGATCCGCTACAACTGGAATGGAAACATCTGCCCCATGCGCCTGGGGGACATCTTTCCGAATTGCTTGATGAGTTTCTGCATCTGCTGGAACTGCTGCAGCAGCCGGTTGACGTCCTGGGTGCTGGTGCCGCTTCCCCTGGCGATGCGCTGCTTACGGCTGGCGCCGATGATCTGCGGCTTGCGCCGCTCCTCCGGGGTCATGGACTGGATGATGGCCTCCACGCGCTTGATCTGGGACTCGTCCACCTGCAGTCCCTTGAGCTTGGAGGAGGAGATGCCGGGGATCATGCCCAGGATTTGGTCGAGGGGCCCCATCTTCTTGAGCTGGTGCATCTGCTCCAGGAAGTCCTCCAGGGTGAACTGCTGCTTGCGCAGCTTGCGCTCCAGCTCCTGCGCTTTTTTCTCGTCGTAGGAGGCCTGGGCCTTCTCGATGAGGGTGAGCATGTCCCCCATGCCCAGGATGCGCGAGGCCATGCGCTCGGGGTAGAAGGGCTCGAGGTCGCCCATCTTCTCCCCCACGCTGGCGAACTTTATGGGCTTTCCGGTGACCGTCTTGATGGAGAGCGCCGCCCCTCCCCTGGCGTCGCCGTCCAGCTTGGTGAGGATGACGCCGTCCACCCCCACCGTCTCCACGAAGGCCTGGGCCACGTTGACCGCGTCCTGTCCGGTCATGGCATCCACCACCAGCAGGGTCTCGCTAGGCGGGTGCTTCTTCTTGATGCGCACCAGTTCCTGCATCATCTCGTCGTCGATGTGGAGGCGCCCGGCGGTGTCGATGATCACCGTGTCCAGCCCCTCCCTCTCCGCCTTCTTGAGTCCCGCCGCCACGATGTCCTCGGGCCGGGCGCCGCGGTCGGAATATACCTCTATCCCCACCTGTTCCCCGAGCTTCTCCAGCTGGTCGATGGCCGCGGGGCGGTAGATGTCCGCCGCCACCATCATGGGATGGCGTCCCTGGTTCTTGAGGTGCACCGCGAGCTTGGCGGTGGCGGTGGTCTTTCCCGAGCCCTGCAGGCCCACCAGCATCACGGAGGCGGGAAGGCGGTTTCCGAAATCGATGCGTACGTTGGAGCTCCCCAGGAGCTCGGTGAGTTCCTCGTTGACGATCTTTATCACCTGCTGAGCGGGGGTGAGGGAGCGCAGCACCTCCTGACCCACCGCCCTCTCCCGCACCCGGGCGATGAAATCCTTGACCACCTTGAAGTTCACGTCCGCCTCCAGGAGCGCGAGGCGTATCTCGCGCATCACCTCCTCCACCTGCTTCTCGGAAAGTCTGCCGTGGCCGCGCAGGCGTTTGAAGATGTCCTGGAGCCGGTCGCTCAGGTTGTCGAACATGGGTTCCCCGCCTCTTGTGCTTCCTCTCGATGCCTGTCGAGCCCTTCCGCTTCCCGGCCTCGCGGGCCCGGAGAGCGGCGGGCTCCCTCCTTCCGTCACTAAATAATTAAAGTTATCGGAAAGCCCAGGTGATGTCAAAGATTCCCGCAGCTCAAACGCGGCGCGTCGGTGGTCGCGGCGCCCTCCGCGAGGCCGGACCCCCCGCTCCGGAGCCCGCCCATGCTCATGCGAGGGGGACGGTGAAATAGAAGGAGCTGCCCTCCTCGGGCGCCGATTCCACCCACACCCGGCCCCCCCACGCCTCCACGGCGCGCTTCACCGTGGCGAGCCCTATCCCCAGGCCGCCGTGTATATGGTCGCAGCAGCGAGTGAAGGGCTGGAAGATGTTCTCATGTTCCTCCTCGGGAATGCCTATGCCGTTGTCTCCCACGCAGAACACCGCCAGGTCACCCCGGGCTTCGCAGGCCACCGTCAGGCGAGGCGTGCCGCTCGGAGCGCGGTACTTCAGGGCGTTCTCCACCAGGTTGGAGAACACCTGGTAGAGCCGCACGGGATCGGCCTTCACCGCGGGCAGCGGCCACCCTATCTCCACCTCCGCGCCTAGCTCCTCCATCTCCGACCCCCTCTCGAGGAGCACCTCCCGCAACACCTCTTCGGCACTCGCCACCGCCCCTTCCGCCTCCAACCCGCCCACCCTGGCGTAGGCCAGGAGGGAGCTCATGAAAGAGTCCATGCGCTTCACTCCCTCCATGACGTACCCCAGGCATTCCTCCACCTCCCCCACGTCGCCGCGGCGCGCCGCCCGCCGGGCTGCCTGGGCGAAACCGCTGATCAGGGAAAGGGAGCCTCGCAGGTCATGGGAAACGGTGTGGGCGAAGGCCTCCAGCTCCCGGTTCTTCTCCTCGAGCTCTCGCTGCACGCGCTCGCGCTCCGCGATCTCCTCCCGCAGCCTCTCGTTTGCGGTCATGATCTCCAGGGTGCGCGCTTCCACCAGCTCCTCGAGGTGCTCACGGTACCGCTTCAGCTCCTCCTCCGCCTCCCGCCTCGCGGTGATGTCCCGGAAGATCCCCCGGGTGCTGGCGGGGCGACCTCCCTCGAAGCGGCAGCTGCTCTTGCCCTCCAGGAACACCTCCCTCCCGTCCCTGGCCAGGAAGACCACCTCGGCGATCTCCACCTCCTCGCCGCTCAGAACGCGCTTGAACAGCTCGCGGCAGTGATCGCGGTAACGGGGGTGGATCACGTCGAAGAGGGTCAGTCTCTCCAGCTCCTCTTTCTCGTACCCCAGGGTCTCGCGCCAGATGCGGTTCACGTAAAGGAAACGACCCTCGGGGTCCACGCTCTGGATGAGCACTCCGGCGTTCTCGAAGAGGTCGCGGTAGCGTTCCTCGGACTCCCGCAACGTCGCCTCCCACTCCTTCCTCTGGGTGATGTCTATGCCGGTGGCGGCCATGTAGCGCGGTATCCCGTCCAGGCCTCCGATCACCATTCCGTTCATGAGCATGGGGAACACGCTCCCGTCCCTGCGGGCGTGCCAGACCTCCAGTGCGTCGTACCTTCCCTCCTCCCGCAGGCGCCGGTTGATCTCCTCCACCTCCCGTATCTGATCGCGGTTGTGGAAGATGGAGAGGTTCCTCCCCTGTACATCCTCCGGCCGGTAGCCGTGACAGAGAGCGAAGTACTGGTTGACGAAGATGAGGTCGCCATCCAAGTCCGCCACCGCGATGCCGAAATTGGCTTGCTCGCAGATGGCCTTGAGCATGCGCGCCTCTTCCTCGGCGGCGCGCATATCCGTCACGTCGACCATCACTCCCGCCAGCCCTCTCAACTCGCCGCCCTCCCGTAGAAGACGGCTGCTAGTGCGCACGTAGCGCACCTCTCCCGTCTTGTCCAGCACCCTGAATTCGTAAGGCTCCAGCCTGCCCTCAAGGGTGCGCTCCAGGCTGGACATGAGGCCGGGAAGGTCGTCGGGGTGGACGAAATCGGTGAAGTGCCTCCCCGATACCTCTTCCGCCGTGTAATGCGACAGGGACTCGATGGCGGGGCTGACGTATGAGAACACGCCGTTTTCGTCGAGCACGAACACGACGTCGTTGAGGTTCTCGAAGATGAGGAAGAAATATTCCGTCACGGGCCGGTTCTCCCCGCCTGCCCGAGCGGCCTCAGCCCGTGCTTCGCCTCCGCCGACTGCTCCGTGCTTGCGGCGGCGGTATCCCCCTCCGCTCCTGAAGTTGCGTCTCTCGTCCTTCAACGTCTCAAGGCTTCCGCTGAACGGGAAAGGAAGGCCGATACGCGCCAAGCGCGCTTGAGAACCTGCTTGAAGCCCCCTTCGCGGCCGCTTTTCCTCGCCCCTTCTCTCCGGGTCCCATCGCCCGGAGCCGTATTCGCGCCTTATTATAGCGTAACGGCGAGTAAATGGTTATCACCCGCACGGGTCATTCCCGCAAGGCCATACATGGATCCTCTACATATATGGCGCAGATATATTTTCCATAAAGGGCTGAGATACGGCGTCGGATCGCCCACGCACCGCACAAGCAGCGCGTACCCGCGGGGAAACGCGCCATTCCCCCATACCGAGGCGGGGAAGCTGGGCATTATCTCCTTGTTGCCCGAGCTTTGCGATCCCCTCGTCCTACGGCGTGGGGGAGAGAAGAGCCGAGGCGAACTCCCGGGGATCGAAGGCGTGCAGGTCCTCCAGTCCCTCGCCCACGCCGATGAACTTGATGGGGATGCCCAGCTCGTGCACGATGGCCACCACGATCCCCCCCTTGGCGGTGCCGTCGAGCTTGGTGAGCACCACACCCGTGACCTCCACCGCCTCTCCGAACTGACGCGCCTGGATGAGGCCGTTCTGTCCCGTGGTCGCGTCGATCACCAGCAGGGTCTCGGTGACCTCCGCGTTCCTCTCCGCCACTCGTTTTATCTTGCGGAGCTCCTCCATGAGGTTCACCTTGGTGTGGAGGCGTCCGGCCGTGTCCGCGATGACCACGTCCACGCCCCGCGCCCGCGCCGATTCCACCGCGTCGTGGATCACCGCGGCCGCGTCCGCCCCCTGGCGGTGCTTCACGGTGTGCACGCCCACCCGCTCGCCCCAGACCTCGAGTTGTTCGATGCCCGCAGCACGGAAGGTATCCCCGGCGGCGAGGATGACGCGCTTGTCCTCTCCGCGCAGGAGGTGGGCGAGTTTGGCGATGGTGGTGGTCTTGCCGGTGCCGTTCACCCCCACCACCATGATCACGCTGGGACCGCTCCGCGCAAAGCGCAGGCCGGCTTCGCCGACGTCCAGGGACTCCGCCAGCACCTCGCGGAAGAGGTCCAGGAAGGCGTCGGGGTCCCTGACTTTTTCCCTCGCCATGCGCTCTTTGACCCTGTCCACCATGGTCATGGTCATCTCCATGCCCACGTCCGCCCCCACCAGGATCTCCTCGACCTCCTCCCAGAAGGCGTCGTCGAAACGGCGCGCTGCCAGGGCCCTGGAAAGGGGGGCCATGAAGTTCATGCGCGACTTGCTGAGTCCCCTGCGCAGTCGCGGAAGCCACCCCTCCCGCTCCTCGCCCGCCTCCTCGCCTTCCCCGCGCCACGGCGCCTCCGCGGCTTCCTCGGTTCCGGGACGGGGGGGCTGCACGGAGGGCTCCTCTTCGCCGGGCTCCGTCGACGTCGGCACCGGGGTCTCTCGCTCCAGGCTCTCCGCGTCCTCGGCGGCTAGGGCGGCGTCCTCCGTTTCCCCGGCAGGGACCCCGCCCGGAGGAGCGCATGCCACGGCCTCCCCCTCGCCCTCCGCGACCTCGGGGAGCTCCCGAAGCTCCTCCATGGCCTGGAGCTTCTCCTTTTTCCTCCGCTCCTTCTCCGCCTTCCTCTCCGCCTTGAGGCGCTCCTTTTCCTCCCGCGCGTGCTCCTTTTTCTCCGCCTTCTCGCGCTTTTTCCGCTCCCGGTCCTCCGCCATGGTCACCGTCCCTTGCTCGGAGCGGCCCTTTCCACCGCTCCCCGTCCCGACTTCCTCACGTCCTATGGCCGCCCTTCCTGTTCCCGGTCCTCCGCCCGCGCTTCCACGGACTTCCACGGTTTCGGGATGTACTCGATGCCCCGTGGCCTCGCCCATCCCCGGGAAGAAGGCCGTTCCCCAGAAAGTGTGGGCCAAGCGCCCGGAACGGTCAAGCCGCCGCGGGGGCAGGCCAACACATGCTTGATTACCACATATTTACATGATGCCGCTAGTCCACCCCGTGAGGCGAGGCCTCCCGTAAGCACCTTCTCGCTCCGGCCGCGTACTCCCGCATGCCCTCTTCGGGAGCGCGTCACGCGTGCAGCAACAGGCCTGGCGGGAACCCGTTTACCGGCCGCACGACCGCCGGCTTGCGGCCGGGCATCCTTCTCGACTGCCGGCGCCGGGCGCTCAAGCCGTTCCCGCGCGGGCGAGGTGTTCCGCCTCGTCGAGGCGCTGGCTGACCACGCGCGACACGCCCGTCGCCTGCATGGACACGCCGTAGAGGACGTCCGCGATCTCCATGGTGCGCTTCTGGTGGGTGATCACGATGAGCTGCGAATCCCCCCTGAACTCCTTGAGCATGTCAAGAAAGCGGTGGAGGTTGACGTCGTCCAAGGCCGCCTCCACCTCATCCAGGAAGTAGAAGGGGCTGGGGCGCGTCTTGAAGAGGGCGAAGAGGAAGGCCAGTGAGATGAGGGCGGTCTCCCCTCCGGAGAGCAGCGAGAGCTTCTTCAGGCGCTTCCCGCGCGGCTGCGCCTCGATATCCACCCCGGTGTTGAGGAGATCGGTGGGATCGGAAAGGGTGAGCTCCGCCCTGCCCTGGGGAAAGAGCTTCTCGAAGAGCTCCTGGAAATGGCGGTTCACCTCGTCGAAGGTCTGGCGGAAGATGCGCATGATCTCGCGGTCGATGGCTCGTACCACCTTCTGCAGCGAGGCCTTGCTCTCGCGCAGGTCCTCCACCTGTTCCACCAGGAACTGGTAGCGCTCCTGCAGGGCGTGGTGTTCTTCCACCGCCATGAGGTTCACCTGACCCAAGGAATCCCTCCTCCGCTCCAGGTCCTCGCATTCCTCCCGCATCTCCGCAACCGGTCTCTCGGGAAGATAATCGGTGACCGCGGTCTCCAGGGGTATCTTGTACTCGTCCAGCAGCCGCTGCACCAGCATATCCACGCGCATCTTGAGCTGGGCCGCCACCAGGTCGCGGTTGTGCGAGCGCTCCCGCAGTTCCTCCTCTCGCGCCCCCAGCTCCGCGAGCCTCTCCCGCAACGTCTCCAGCTCGCGCTCCCTCGCCTCCAGCTCCTCTCTGCTTTGCGCCTCGCGCTCGCCGCAACGAGCGGCCATGCCGCCGTGGATGTCGCTCAGCGCGCGGGCGAGCTCCAGTATCCTCTCCTGCCTGCGCGCCAGTTCCGCCAGCTCCTCCCTCCCCGGCGGCGCGGGCGAGGCGAGCTCCGCTCCCAGCTCCTCCGTCCTCGCCTCCAGGTTGCTGCGGCGTTCCTGAAGGGAGGCCATGCCCGCCTTCATTTCCTGCAACGCCGCATCGCACCCGCGCTCCTTCTCGCGCAGGCGGCTCACCTCCTCCTCGCTCTCCCGGAGGCGGCGCGCCCCGTCCTCCTCCCCGCCCGCCAGCGCGGCGATGTCCTTCTCCAGCTCCCCGAGCTTCAGCTCCAGTCCCTCCGCCTCCTCCTCCAGGGAAGCGGCCCGTTCCAGGGAGCTCTCAGCCTCGGACCCCATCTCCTCCAGGCGCCCCGCCAGGATCCTCCTCTCCTGCTCCAGCTCGCGGCGCCTCGCCTGCACCTCACCCACCTCCGCGGCCAGGGATTCGGCCTCCTTCTCCAGGCTCGCCAGGGTGGACAGGGCGCTCTTGCGCCGCACCTCCAGGGAAACCGCCTCCTCGTCGCACAGCTCCAGCATTTCCTGCAGCTGCTCGATCTCCCGCCGACGGGCGATGACATGGAAGGGACTGCGCGGCCTGGCGCCTCCCTTCACGGCACGCCGCGGCGCCACCACGTCACCGTCCTGGGTCACGAAGGTGAGGGCGGGGTAGCCCTCGGCGGCGGCGGCCGCATCATCGAGGGTGGAGCACAGCACCACCTCTCCAAGCAGATGCTTGAGTGCGGGCGCGATCTCGGGATCCCCCTCCACCACCTCCAATGCCGGCACCCCTCCCGCGATGCGGGCCAGGTTCCCCAGGTCCGCGTCCTCCGCACGCGCGAGTTCCGAGAGGGGCAGGAAGACGCAGTAACCGTCCTCGTTCCTCTTCAGCATGCGGATAGCCTGGAGGGCGGAATGCAGGTCGCGCGTGACCACGCTGAACAGCCACGGCCCCAGGAAGGATTCCAGGGCCCTCTCCCACCTCTCCTCGATCCTGATGTGGTGAAGGAGCATGCCCACGACCCCGGGCATGTTCCCCGCCTCGTCCAGCACCCTGGACGCCGAGGCCGCGTAATCTATACGCGAGGAGAAGACCTCCTGCAGGGCGCGCAGCCTGGCGACCACCAGGGCTTCCTCCTGGAAGGAACGCCTCTGCATGCGCCCCACGGATTCCACCTCTTCGCGGAACCTGGCGATGTTCCCCCGTACCTCTTGCATGGCGGCGGACAGCTCCTCCCGCCGCGCCGCCAGTCTCTCCGCCTCGCATGCTCTCTCGCTCTCCTCCTCGCGCAGTCTCGCAAGCTCGGCCTCCAGCTCCTCGCATCTTGCCCTGAGCCTCGCCGCCTCTCCCCTCAGCGACTCTACCTTGTCCCTCAGCCTGGAGGCCTCGCCCTCCAGGCGCCTCTTCCTCTCCCGCGCTTCCTCCAGGGCACGCCGACACGCGTCCCTCTCCTGGCGCGCCTTACCCAGCGCGGCAGCGATCCGTGCGCGCTCCCCGCCCAGACGCTCCCGCTCCTCGCGCAGCCTCGCCAGCTCTTCCTCCGCCCGCTTCCGCTCCTCCTCCAGTTCCGCCACCCGGCGGACCGTCTCCTCACGCCGAGAGACCCATCCCTCGCGGTAGGAGGCGTCGCCGCTGAGGGCGGCGTAGAGCTTCAGCCTCTCCTCCCCCAGGCTCTCGCATGCCCGCAGCCTCTCCCCCAGCGAGACCAGCCGCATCTCGCGGTCCCTGGTGGCGTCCAGCTCCGCGCGCAGCCTCCTTATCTCCGCCTCTATCTCCCCCGTCCTGCGGCGCGCCTCGCCGGCCGACGAGGCGACCTCCTCGAGGTCGCGCGCCAGCTTCTCTTCCTCCTCGCGGCGGTTCTCCCACTGCCCCTTCAGTTCCTGGAGCTCGGCCACCAGGATACGGATGGAGAGGTCCCGGATGCGCGCGGACAGCTCCTGATATTCCCGTGCCTGTCTGGCCTGCCTCTCCAGGGGCTTCAACTGCTTGTTCACCTCGGACATGATGTCCCTGATGCGCACCAGGTTGCGCTCCACTCCCTCTATCTTGCGCAAGGCCTTCTCCTTGCGGCGCCGGTGCTTGCGCAGCCCCGCCGCCTCCTCGATGAAATGGCGTCGGTCCTCGGGCTGGCTGCGCAGGATGCTCTCGAGCCGGTTCTGCCCGATCACCGCGGTGAGCTCCCTTCCCACCCCCAGGTCAGAGAGGAGTTCCTGGATGTCCGTGAGCCGGCAGGGGGCCTTGTTCAGAAGGTATTCGCTCTCCCCCGTGCGATAGATGCGCCGCGTCAGCACCACCTCGGGAAAATCGATGGGCAGGTCACGGTCGCGGTTGTCCAGCGAGAGCGACACCTCGGCCATGCTCATGGGCTGTCTGGTGGCGCTCCCCGCGAAGATCACGTCCTCCATCTTCGAGCCCCGCAGGTTGCGCGGGCTCTGCTCGCCCAGCACCCACAGTACCGCGTCGGCGACGTTGCTCTTCCCGCTGCCGTTAGGCCCCACGATCACGGATATGCCGGGCTCGAACTCCAGGGTCACCTTTTCCGCGAAGGACTTGAACCCGCGCGCGCTCAGCGTCTTCAAGTACATCTCTTTCCCTGCTCTCCTGTCATCCGCCATCCATCAAGTTCATGGACATTTCCAGTTATATTTCTTCCTCGCCCGGCCCTTCACCTTCCCCACCGACCATTCCATTCCCCTTACCTCCCGACGTCAAACCGTAAGCGGGCGATCACGTCAAACCCTCTTCCGCAACCGACCGCCTCACCCCCCTTTCGACATCGACCGCCGGCCGCCTCCTCCCCCGCACACACCTCCTCTCCAAGGCCTCCTCGCCGCCCTCCGCGCGGCCTGCCGTCCTCGACCCCGGCAGCAAAAAGGGGCCCCGAGGGGCCCCGCATACCGCCCGGCGTCATCCCCGCCGGTCAGCGCCGCTATTCCACGGGAAAGAAGCCCACTCCCACGGTGCCGGGACCCACATGGGACCCTATCACCGGCCCGGTCTCGTTCACCGCGATGGCCTCGGGGTCGCAATCCAGGGCCTGCTTCACCTTGGAACGCAACTCCTCGAGGCGGTCTCTGTCCCTTACGTAGGTCAGCCCCACCTGTACCCTGCGCCCCCCGGCCTTCTCCGCCGCCAGCTCCACCAGACGGTCGAGGGCCTTGCCGCTTCCGCGCACCTTGTCCAGGGCGTCGATGGTGCCGTCGATGTAGAGGATGGGCTTGATGCGCAGCATGGAGCCCATGAGCGCCTGCGCTCCCCCTATCCTCCCCCCGCGGTGCAGGTATTCCAGGGTGTCCACGCAGAACATGAGGTTGCTCCGGGAGATCATGCGCTGCGCCAGCGACTTCAGCTCCTCCATGTCCCCGCCCGCGTCCCTGGCCTTCACCAGCTCCTGCACGAACATCATGAGCTGGATGCCGGTGAAGCGGGAGTCGATGACCTCGATGGGATAATCTCCCATTTCGGCCGCGGCGGAGCGGGCTGACTCGCAGGTGCCGCTGATGCCCGCACTGATGTGGATGCTTATCAACCTGTCGTACCGTTCTGCCATCTCGCGGTAGGCCTCCAGGAACTCTCCCGCGGAAGGCTGCGAGGTGGTGGGGAAGGTCCCGGGCTGCTGCAGGCGCCGGTAGAACTCGTCGTTGTCGATGTCCACCCCCTCGCGGTAGGAGACCTCGTCCATGATCACCTTGAGCGGGACCACCTTGATGTCGTGCTCCGCTGCGTAATCCCGGTCGAGGTAAGCGGTCGAATCCGTCACCAAGCCGATTCCAGCCATCTCGTACCCCCTTTTCCGTCTCGCGCCGGCGCCGTCAGCAGGCCCCCAGCCTGCGCAGGGCCTCCCGCGCCGCCTCCTGTTCCGCCTCTTTCTTCGAGCTGCCGCTGCCCCGCCCCAGCCGTTTTTCCCCCGCGAACACGGTGGCGTGGAAGACCTTGCGGTGGTCGGGACCTTCCTCCCGCAGGCGGTAACGGGGCAGTATCCCCTTCTCCTTCACCAGATATTCCTGCAGCTGCGACTTGTAATCGTAATCCAGCCTTCCCGAGACCGCCTCCTCCAGCTTGTCCCCGAAGATGCGCAGGCACACCCTTTCCGCCTCTTTCAGGCCCCGGTCCAGGTACACCGCCCCGATGAGGGCCTCAAGGGCGTCGGCGATGATGGAGGACTTGTCCCCACCTCCGTCCGCCCGCTCGTCCCGGCTGAGGTAGAGATGCTCACCCAGACCCATTTTCCTCGCCGCATCCGCCAGGGAGTTCATGTTCACCAGGTAGGAGCGGATGCGCGTGAGGTCCCCCTCGTCGAGCTCCGGGTGGTTGCGGTAGAGGTATTCGGACAACACCACGTCGAGCACCGCGTCCCCCAGGAACTCCAGCCTCTCGTAGGTGTGGCCGGGGGGGAGCGCGTTCTCGTGTGCATAGGAGCGGTGGGTAAGGGCCCTCCTGAGCAGCTCTCGGTCCCTGAAGGTCACCCCCACGAGCTCCTCTACCGGTTCCCTCGCCCGCTCGGGCTCCCCTCTCCTTCTCCCGCGCCTCAGGAACATCTCTTGCCTTGCCTCAGCCGTCCAGCGCCAGCAGGCGCTCGGTGTTCTCCACCAGCCCCGTCCGCACCGCCTCCGCCGCCACGCGGAGGGAATTCTTTATCGCCAGCGCGTCGGAACTGCCGTGGGCGATGATGCACACCCCCCGCACCCCCAGTAGCGGAGCCCCTCCGATGGCGCGATAGTCGAGCTCCCCGCGCAGGGATAGCAGCGCGGGCAGCACGGGCTTCATCTCCTCCTCTGAGAGGGAGGAGAGGTTCTCGAGCAGCCGCCTGGTGATCATGGAGGCCACCCCCTCGATCACCTTGAGGGCCACGTTGCCGGTGAAGCCGTCCGTCACCACCACCTCCGCCCTGTCCGAGGCCAGGTCCCGGCCCTCCAGGTTGCCCACGAAATTGATGCGGCTGTCCGAGCGCAGCAAGCGGTATGCTTCCCGGGCAAGCTCGTCGCCTTTGGTATCCTCCTCCCCGATGTTGAGCAACCCCACCCTGGGCTCATTCACCCCGAACCGGAGCGATGCGTAAGCGCTTCCCAGCAGGGCGAACTGCCGCAGGTGCTCCGGACGGCAATCGGCGTTGGCTCCCGCGTCCAACAGGAGCTTGGGCGCCTGTGCGGGGGGGAGCACCACCGCCACCGCCGGTCTCTTGACGCCCCTCATGCGCCCCCAGGAGAAGAAAGCCGCCGCCATGGCGGCTCCGGTGTTGCCTGCAGAGACCATGGCCTGCGCCCTGCCCTCGCGCACCTCCTCCGCGGCCTTCACCACCGAGGAATCAGCGCGGTCCCTGACCGCCCACGCACCCTCTTCGTGCATCCCCACCACGTCCGGCGCGTGCACCACCGGCAGCTCCCCCCGGCCCTCCCGCGCCAGGGCCTCCCTCAGCACCGCCTCGTCCCCTACCAGCACCACCTCGAGCCCCAGCTCATCCCGGGCGTCAAGGGCGCCCGCCACCGTGGCCCCAGGGGCGTGATCTCCTCCCATGGCGTCCAGCGCTATGGTGAGCTTCTGCGCGCCTTTCCCTTCCTCCACGTCCTTCACGCTCCCCTCCGAAGCGGACGCCGCCGCCGCGCCACGGCCTCCCCGAAAAGAAGGCCGCCTTCCACGGCGGTGCTGGGTAGACCTTTGGTCAGGCCCGGATTCCAGCGGGTCTGCCCGTTCTCTTCACCGATGGGCCTGCAGGGGTCCGCTTCGTGGGTCCGCACGGGCTGCGGCCGCGTCCCGCTCACTCCGTCTCCAGGATCTCCCGGCCGTTGTAGGTGCCGCAGTTGGGACAGGCCCGGTGGGGCAGCTTGGGGGAATGGCACTGCGGGCATTCCGACTTGGGGGGGGCCTGCAGACCCCAGCGCGCCCGCCTGGACGAGGTCCGTGAACGCGATTTCTTGCGCTTGGGAACCGCCATTATCCGGCCTCCGTAAACCTTTCCATCTCTCCTGCTTCTCGATTCCCGTAGAGTATAAGCGTGCGCCCATATACGGTCAAGCGAGGGCACACGCCCCCGTACGGGAACGCCTCACTCCCAGCCCTCCTCCTCGAGTAGGCCCCTGAGGACCTCCAGGCGCGGGTCCGTCTCCTCCGCCTCGCACCGGCAATCGCCCTGGTTGAGGTTCTTGCCGCACCTGGGACAGAGGCCGCGGCAAGCCTCGTCGCAGAGGCGTTTTATGGGGAGCCCAGTCATCACGTTGTCGTTTACCAGCAGGTTCAGGTCCACGGCTCCCTCGTGGATGACGTAGTCGTCGTCCTCCAGGACCTCGGCATCACGCAGCCTCCTCCCCTCCGGCCCTACCGCGCCCAGCCCCGGCCGGCGATAGAACTCGTCCACCGCCAGATCCAGCCGGTGGCGGTATTCCTCAAGGCAGCGGGTACAGTGCACGCTGATGGAGCCCTCTATCCTGCCCTTCACCCGGATGCCATCCGGGCTGCTCTCCATCCACGCCTCCAGCCTCAAGTCGCCTTGTTCTCCCAGATAGACCACTCCTTCATCCCCCACGCGGGCATCCAGGGACACGGAGACCTTCTCTCTGGAGAACACCTTTTTCTGCAGGTTGGTAACAGGTACCTTGAGGCGGCGGTCGAAGGGTGTCTCTCCGGTCATCTCTCTTCCCTCGCCTTCAACGCGATGCCGAGGCGCCGTATGCAACCGGGCGCGGACCTGCCGGATGGGTCTGCGGTGGGGACCCGCGGCCTCGCCCGGATGCTGCGGACGCTTCCGCCCGCTCCACGCCAGGCCCCGGTATGAATATCAACAAGGACGGTGGTCCCGGTACTCCCTAGTCCAGGTCGAACTCCTCTTTGGCCTCTTCCTGCTCCGGAGGGCCCTGCAGCCTCTCCCGCGCCCGCTTGATGACCTCCAGGAGCTTATAGCAGGTGACCTCGAGGTTGGCCAGGCGCTCGTCGGCGTAGTCCTCGGCCTCCAGCCTTATCTCCCTCGCCTGGGCCTGGGCCTCCTCCACGATCCTCTCCGCCTCCGCGCGGGCCGCTTTTATGATCTCCGTCTCCTCGATGAGGCGGGCCCGCTCCTCCTGCGCCTCCTCGCGGATCCTCTCCGCCTCCTTGCGGGCCTCCTCCATGAGCTCCTGCTTTTCCTTCACCATCCATCGCGCCTGCTTGAGCTCCTCGGGAAGAGAGCTGCGGAACTCGTCCAGCAGCTCGAAGATCTCGGTCTCGTTGATCATGACCGAGGAGGAGAAAGGGACGTGCTTGCTGGAGACGATGAGGTCCTCTATCCTATCCAGTTGTTGAAAGACGTCCATCTAGACCGCCCCTTTCCTCAACGCACTGAACTTCCTCGCGAACATCTCCATCAACTCCCCCTCTATCTCCTCCGGCACCAGGCCGGTAATGGATCCACCGTAACAGGCCACCTCACGCACCGCGCTGGAGCTGATGAAGGTGTATTCGGGGTTGGCCATGACGAAGAAGGTCTCCACGTTCTCGTCCATGGCCTGATTTATCTGGGCCATCTGGAACTCGTATTCGAAGTCGCTGATAGCCCTCAGCCCCTTGATGATGGCCGTCGCGCCCACCGCGCGGGCGAAGTCAACCAGCAGGGAGTCGAAGGACTCCACCTCCACGTTCTCCATCCCCGCCGTCACCTTGCGGAGCATCTCCACCCTCTCCTCGAGCGTGAACAGAGGTCGCTTGTAGGGGTTGGCGGCCACCGCCACGATAAAGCGGTCGAAATACCTGCGCGCCCTGCTGATGACGTCCAGATGGCCGCAGGTTATGGGGTCGAAGGTACCGGGGCAGATGGCTACGGTCATGGTTCGCTGGACCCCTCCCGTTCCGGTTTTACAACATTTTCCTCTTTTACATAAACATCCACCGCGGTCTCCCCGTACTTCCGCCGCTCCCGGTGTCTCATACCCGGGGGAGGAGCCGGGGGTGCGCTCCGCAGTGGAGCCTCTATCACCACCACCGCCGAGGGCGCCAGAAAGCCCCCCGCGGCCAGTCTTTTAAGCATCTCCTGACGGTATCGCAAGTCAATTCTATAGGGTGGGTCTATAAAAATCAAATGGAAGGGCGACCGCCTGCCAGCGGTTTTCCGCAGGTAATCCAGTATCTCAGCCCTCACCACCGTGCCTCTGCCGGACATGCCAAGCATATCCAGATTTTCCTGAATAATGCGGCAGGGCTCGCCGCCGCGGTCGACGAACACCGCCTCCGCCGCCCCGCGGCTCAAGGCCTCAAGGCCCAGGGAACCGCTGCCCGCGAAGAGGTCCAGCACCGCCGCTCCCGTCACCCGCTCCCCCAGCATGCTGAAAACCGCCTCGCGCACGAAATCCCGCATGGGTCGCGTGCCGCAGCCGCGGGGGGCCTTGATGCGCCTCCCCCTTGCGTCTCCCGCGATGATCCTCATATCCCTATTCTACGCCAGGCGGCGCGCGGTCATGGCATCGCCTCCCGCACCGCAGCCCTCACCACGTAGCGGTAAGGGGGGTGGAAGGTGGGGGACGGCCTCCCGTCCTCGGCGCAACACACGAAGAGTGTGAGCAGGGGGCGGGGCGAGGGGTCGACGATCCAGGTGTCGGTGTCACGGACCACGAAGCTCTGTTCCAGGCGGTAGAGGTAGCTCCGTCCGCCGTAGGATATGCGTATCTCGGAACCCTCCTGGAGGTCGAAGAGGCGGTTGAAGGGAAAGTCCACCTGGCCGCTGGCATGGGCCATGAGCACCAGGTTTCCCCGCCCGGGGCGTCCCGTGCCGGGGTAATGGCCGACCCCGAATCCGATGGCGCTCGCCACCCCCTGGGGCTGCTGGCCCTCGACCACCGGCCCCGCGTAGGAGAAGGACGGGACCTCGATCTGCATGGCGTCGCTGCGCGTGGTGAAACTGATCTCCACCCCCTCCGAAAGCACCGCACCCCACGCGTCCCGCGCTCCTCCCGCCTGTAGGCGAAAGGTGTATGCGGTACCCGGAGCCAGCAGGTTCACGGGCACCACGAGCACCTCGGATTCCCCCGAGACCGCGAAGGATATCCCCGGCTCGAAAGAGGCCGCGCCGGCCAGTCTGTGCAGGTCCATGGGCCGGTCGAAGGAAAGGGCGATCACGGCGTCCCTGCCCGCCCCCGCGCCTTCAGGCGCCATGACGCGCATGAGCCTCGGGCCGCCCGCGGGGGATGCACCGGACGCCGCCGCCCCGGGCGATGCCAGCGCCGCCAAGCAGCACAGCAACACCGCCGCCACCGCCTTCCTTCCCGCCGCAGGCCTCACCGCGTGATTCCTCCTGCCCGCTCTCCGCCCCCTTCACCTACCGCGTCCATGTCAGGGCTCTTCTCCGTAGAGTGGGGCGAAGGCGGGACAAAGTCAAGGTAAGATCGCATCCCCGCTCGCCACAAAAGGAGCGCTACCGCCTTGCCGGGGGCATGGCGGCGTGGGTTCTCCGCAAGATCGCATCCCCGTTCGCCATGAAAGGAGCGCCGTCCTGTTCCCCGCCCCTTCCATGCGACCGAAGACCGATGTTCATGCCATATGACGCAGCTTCGACTCAAGGCACGGGGGCGTTCCCGTCCCGGTTGCACCGATCATCCCCGGCGTGGACGTAGGGATGCACGCCAGCCGAAGACCGATGTTCATGCCATATGACGCAGCTTCGACTCAAGGCACGGGGGCGTTCCCGTCCCGGTTGCACCGATCATCCCCGGCGTGGACGTAGGGATGCACGCCAGCCGAAGACCGATGTTCATGCCATATGACATGGGATAGACGTGATGATGCCTGTTGACCGAAGATCGAAGATCTGACCCCGTCAGGCGTGGAAGAGCCATTCCAGGATCTCCCCGAAACGCTCCGCCACCTCCAGGCGCAGCAGCGCGTTCTCCGGCCTAGACAGGCGGGGGTCGGCTTCCACCAGAGAAACGGCATCGGCCCTCGCCAGCTTCAGGAGGCGGAAGTCCCTTATCAGCCGCGCCACCTTCAGATCGGGCATACCTGACTGTCGCGTGCCGAACAGAGAACCCTCGCCCCGGATCTCCAGGTCCGCCTCGGCCAGCCGGAATCCGTCGTCGATCTCCGCGATGGCACGCATGCGCCTCCGGGTCTCCTCGCTTTCCCCCTCGAAGACGAAGACGGCATGGGCGGGGTGCTCTCCCCTTCCCACCCTTCCTCTCAACTGGTGCAGTTGGGAGAGCCCGAAGCGGTCGGCGTTCTCCACCATGATCACGGTGGCGTTGGGTATATCGATGCCCACCTCGATCACCGTGGTGGACACGAGGATGTCCGTCTCCCCCGTTCGGAACGCCCGCATGGCCTCGTCCTTCTGCGCCTTGGGCATCTGCCCGTGCAGCAGGCCCACGCGCGCCCCCGGAAAGACCCGGCGTATCTCGCCCGCCTCCTTTTCCGCCGCCTTCGCCTCCACGGCGGGGGAATCCTCCACCAGGGGGCAGACCACGAAGGCCTGCCGCCCCTTCTCCAGCTCTCCTGCCACGAGGGCATAGGCCTCCTTCCGACCCTGGGGGCCGATGACCAGGGTACGGGTGCCGGCCCTCCCCGCCGGCAGCTCGTCGAGGGTGGAGACCTCCAGGTCGCCGTATAGGGTGAGGGAGAGGGTGCGCGGGATGGGCGTGGCGGTCATGATGAGGGTGTCGGGGTGGCTCCCCTTCTCTTTTAGGAGCATGCGCTGCCTCAGACCGAAGCGGTGCTGCTCGTCTATCACCGCCAGACCCAGGCACGCGAACTCCACGTCGCCCTGGATGAGGGCATGGGTGCCGACGAGGATGTCCAGGTCACCCGTGCGCGCCGCTTCCAGGATCTCCCTCCTCCTCGCCGCCGCGGTGGCGCCGGTGAGCAGCTCCACGCGCACCCCCGGCACCTCCTTGAGCAAGGCGCATATGTTCCTGTAGTGCTGTTCCGCCAGCACCTCGGTGGGCGCCATGATGGCCCCCTGGTAGCCGCCCTCGCAGGCGTTGAGCAGAGCGGCCAGGGCCACCACCGTCTTTCCGGATCCCACCTCCCCCTGGAGCAGGCGGTTCATGGGAGCGGGCCTGGCCATGTCCGCGGCGATCTCCCCCAGCGCCCTTTCTTGGGCCGCCGTGAGGCGGAAGGGCAGGGAGGAGATGAAGGACGCCACCAGCTCCCCGGGAGGGGGATGGGGGATGCCGTGCGTCTCCAAGGCCATGTGCCTGCGCCGCAAGGCCAGGGCCACCTGCATCACCAGCAGCTCCTCGTAGGCCATGCGATGCCGGGCGCGGTTGAGGCGCCCCTGCGAGGTGGGGAAATGCATCTCGCGCAGGGCTAGGGCACGGTGGGGGTAACCGCGGCGCAGGCGCAGGGCGAGCGGGAGTGGGTCGGGCAGGTCCCCGTACTGGTCCAGCGCCCGCATGACCAGGCGCCGCAGCACGGCGGCACTCATCTTCTGGCTGGCGGGATGGATGGGGATGATGCGCCCCGTATGCACCGTCCTCTGGCCCACCTCGCCCGTGTCGCCCACGACGTCGTAGGCCGGGTTGACCATCTGCAGCCGGCCGAAGCGGTACTGGACCTTGCCCGAGAACACCGCCTCCGTCCCGGGGGGGAGGCGGTCGGCGTGATAGGGCTGGTTGAACCATATCAGGTTGAGGTACGCGGAGCCGTCGTAGATGGAGATGTTGAGCACGCTGCGGTTGCGCGAAAGGCGGTTGAACTCCACCTGGCGCACCGTGCCCAGGACGGTGGCCTCCTCTCCGATGCGCACCTCCCCGATGCGCGACACCCTGCGCCGGTCGACGTAACGGCGGGGAAAATGGAAGAGCAGGCCCTCCACGGTCTCTATCCCCATGGCACGCAGGTTGCGCAGGAAACCCCCTCCCACGCCGGAGACGGCGCTCACCGGCTTTCGCAGCGACCTCCAGTTGCCCTCCAGCACGGAGACCCTGCGCTCTTCATGACCGGACATGTCGCCGCCCCGTGGATCACCGCCGCCTACTCCACGCCGAAGATGTAGTGATATACGGGCTGTCCCCCGTCTATCACCTCCACCTCCAGGCCCCTGCCCTCCAGGAGATCGACGATGGGACCGTGGTCCAGGCCGCGGGCCTCCTCGCCGATGATCACGCTGACGATCTCGTCTCCCTTCTCCACCATCCTCTCCAGGAGCTCCGTGGCGGCCTGCAGCGCGTCATGCGAGGCGGAGACGATCTCCCCGCGGAAGAGCCCGATGAACTCCCCCTTCCGTATCTTCCTCTTCTTCACCTTGCTGTCGCGGACCGCCGCCGTCACCGCTCCCGTCTTCACGCTCCCCAACGCCTCGCCCATCCTATCGCGGTTGTCAGCCAGGTCGCTCCGGGGATCGTAGGCCACCATGGCCGCGAAGCCCTCGGTGATGGAGACGGCGGGGATCACCGCCACCTCTTTGGAGGTCAGCTCCCGCGCCTGCTCCGCCGCGGGGATGATGTTCTTGTTGTTGGGGATGAGCAGCACCTTATCCTGGGGGAGGCTGTCGATGGCGTCCAGCATCTCCGCCGTGCTGGGGTTCATGCTCTGTCCCCCGTCCACGATGAGGTCCACCCCCATGGAGCGCAGGATCTCCTTGATGCCTTCGCCCACCGCCACCGCCACCACGCCGATGGGCTTTTCCCGCGCCGCCGAGCGAGCCGTCCCCGCCTCCTCCACCTGGAGCTTGAGGTCGGTGATCTCCACGTCCGTGAGGCGGCCCGCGGCCGAGGCCTCCTCGATCACCTTCCCCAGCTCGTCGGTGTGCACGTGCACCCGGTAGAGCCTGTCTCCCCCCACCACCAGAACCGAGCCGCCCAGGGTGTGCAGCACCTCGCGGAAACGCTTCGCGCGTGAATCCTTGCAGTGCAGCATGAACTGGGCCTCGTAGCGGTAGTCCTCCCCTTCCGCAGACCCCGGAAGTACGGCCTGCGCCACCTCCTCCTCGACGGCCTCCAGCTCCTCGCCGCTGAGGTAGGCGAGCATGCCCTCGAAGATGGCCAGCAGTCCCCTTCCTCCCGCATCCACCACGCCGGCGTCCTTGAGCACCGGCAGGAGGTCGGGCGTATGCTCCAAGGTCTCCCTGGCCTTGATCACCACGCCGGCCAACCACTCCTGCAGGGAGACTCCGGATCCCCTTAGCTTCTCGCCCTCCTCCGCCGCCTCCCGCACCACGGTGAGGATGGTCCCCTCCACCGGCTTCATCACCGCGCGGTATGCCACCTCCGAGCCACGGGAAAGGGCGCGGGAGAAAACCTCCACGTCCACGAGGTCGTTCTCCCCCAGCACCTCGGTCATCCCCTTGAGGATCTGGGAGAGCACCACGCCGGAATTGCCCCTCGCCCCCATGAGGGAACCGCGGGATATGGCCTGGCAGAGGCCTTTCATGTCGTGATGGTTGGCGCTCCTGACTGCGTCCCTCACCGCCTGCATGGTGAGGAGCATGTTGGTGCCCGTGTCCCCGTCGGGGACCGGGAACACGTTCATGGCGTTTATCTCTTCCTTGTGGACCCTCAGGGCCTCTATGGCCTTGTCGACCAGCCCGACCAGGTCCCCGGCCCCCAGGCTCTCCAACGACTGCATGCTAGCCGCGCTCAGTTTGCCCTTACCCCCTGCACGTGCACCTGCACCTCTTCCACCTTGAGCCCCGTGCTGCTCTCCACCATGTACTTGACCTGCTCTATGAGGTTGTGCGCCACCTCGGCGATGTTGATCCCCGCCTCCACGATGACGTAGAGGTCGAAGCTGACCCCCTCTTCGCGCCGGCGCAGGCGGACTCCCTTGCGCAGCGACTCCCTTCCCAGGAGCTCGGCCACGCCCTCGTGAAAGCTCTGGCTGGCCATGCCCACGATGCCGTAACAGCGGGTGCAGGTGAGCCCGGCCAGGTCGGCCAGCACGTCGTCGCTGATGGTTATCTTTCCCAGCGACTCCCGATCCCTCTCGCGTTCCGCCTCGACCATGCCCGCAAGCCTCCTTCCTCCGCCCGGAACAGAAAGATTATAGCAACCGCCGGCGACGCAGCACCACAGCTTCCGCGCAAGGGAGGCGCGGGCGGCGCCTGCCGCCGCGGCGTAGGCCGCGTGCGGGCCGACCGGCGCGGCGACGCCGCTCTTCGAGGGGACCTTCGGCGCACCGCTTCGAGTAGATTTTTGTTTTTTGGCAACGAAACCTTTTCGTGTTGATTTATTATGAGTCAATTCGTCGTATTGTAACCACCTGCGGCTTCTGTTAACATACACCCGTATGTTCGGAGGAGGTATGGATGTCCAGGATATGCGAGATCTGCGGGAAAAAGCCCGGTTTCGGGTTTAACATCAGCCACTCACACCGCAAGACCAAGCGCAGGTGGAACCCCAACATCCAGAAGGTCAGGACGGTGGTGGACGGAAAGCCCGCCCGCATCAACGTGTGCACCAAGTGCATGAAGGCGGGGAAGGTGAGCAGGTAGGCGCGCAGGTTCCGCGCCTTTGACCTTCGATCTTACCGCAACGGCAGCTCCCGTGGGGGGGCCGCGCGGCGGGGATGGAGAAGACACGCGCACCCGTGGGGGGTTCGACAACGACTTCAGGGCAACGGCAGCTCCCGTGGGGGGCCGCGCGCAGCCGGAGACAACGCGGGCAAGAAAGCGCACATGAGATGACTCTCCCGGCAACGCCCCCTCCATACCCGGGGTGATCGTGGCGGCGCCTGCCGCGGACGGGGTCACGGGCCCGGTGGTGAGCCCGGTCGGTAACCCGGACCTGCGGCAGGTATGATCCGTATGGGAACAAGGGAGGAAGAACAGGAGTACGCCGCGCCGCGGCGCGGTGTCCGCGGGGAGAAAGGATGAGGGGATGAAGGATCTCAGGGGCAAGGTGGTCCTGGTCACCGGAGCGGCCCGGGGCATGGGAAAGCTGCACGCCGCCAACTTCTGCCGCGAGGGCTGCCGCGTGATCATGACCGACATCGACGAGGCCGAGCTCGACCGCGCCGCGGAAGAGCTGAGGGGAAAGGGCGGGGAGGTCTACGCCTACCGCCACGACGTGTCGAGCCGCGAGGACTGCTTCGCGGTGGTGGAGAAGGCGGTTCGCGAGGTGGGCCCCATCGACGTGCTGGTGAACAACGCAGGGGTCACCGAATGCAGGGCCGTCCTGGACCTCTCCGAGCAGGCGGTCAGACGCATGATGGAGGTAAACTACTACGGGTACGTGTGGATGATGCAGGCGGTGGTCCCGGACATGGTGCGGCGCGCCAGCGGACACGTGGTGAACATCTGCTCCGTGGCCGGCAAGACGGGCACCGCCAGGATGGGCGGCTACTGCGCCACCAAGTTCGCCAACATCGGTATCACCGACAGCATCCGTATGGAGCTGCGGGGGAGCGGGGTCGATTTCACCATCGTCAACCCGGGCTACGTGGCCACCGGGATGTTCGAGGGCGGTAAGCCCCCCATCATCACCCGCTGGCAGGACCCCCAGAAGGTGGCCGACGTGGTGCTGGAGGCGGTGAAGAAGAACAAGGCCGAGGTCTGCGTGCCCCGCTTCGACGTGTGGCTGGTGGCCTTTCTGCGGGGCCTGTGCATGCCCAGGCTACTGGACTTCATCTTCCACCTCACCAGGGTTGACAGGTCCATGGACAACTGGTGCCGGGTGGGCGACCGCCCCTTCTGACGGGCGGATCGGCACGCCCCGGCCTCCCTCCGCCGTGGTCGGTTTTGGCCCTCGCGATGCCGGCTATGCCCGGCGCACGCAACGGGGGCGGCGGCTTTTCGCCCCGCCCCCGTTGCGCCAGGCCTTGCCCCCTCCGCCGCGCCATCCCTACTGCGGCGGAGGGTAGGAAGCCGTCCGTCAGGACTCGAGCTTCTTGTCCAGCTTGATCTGCTCCGCCTCCTTCATCAGCTTATCGATGTCGTCCCCCAACTCCTGGAGCATGGTCATCTCCTCGCTCTCCATCATCATGGAGATGAGGTCCACCTGCTGCCCCTGGGCCAGGGCGATGAGGGTATCGCTGAGCTTAGCCAGCAGGGTCTGGGCCGCCGCCAGCTGCTTCTTCATCAGCTCGATGGCCTCCATCATCTTGGCGGCATAGTCCTTGTAGTCCTGCACGCCTTCCAGGCCGTTTATCTTCTTGTACTCGGCATAGGCGGCATCGATGTTTTTCCCGATGGCCGCGAAGGTCTCCTCGAACTCCTTCTTCAGGGCCTCCCCCATCTCCCCGGTGAAGGCGGAATAATCTCCACCGATGGCTTTGGTGGCTATCTCGGTCTGCTTCTCCTCCAGCCCTTCCCAGGTGGTCTCCACGGCATCGATGTACTCGTCGCCCTTCTTCATGTACGACTTGGCCTCGTCCTTGTTCTTGTCACCGCCGCAGCCGGCGACGAAGGCCAGCGTGGAAAGGCATAACGCGGCGATGAGCCCGGCGACCAGCAGTTTCTTCATCCTCTCTACCTCCTTCTACCCGTCAACGGTCCCTCCCACAAACACTACTCGGTATATTATATTCCATCCTTGTTGCCCTTATCCCTTTTACGTGCATGATCTGAGGCCCTACATCTTATGCGCGTTCCAGCGCCCACTCCACCGGCCGGCCCCATGCGTCCGCCACGTCCCCGCCGCCGGCTCCCTCAACGGGAAGGATGGACGGGGCCCCGCCCGCGCCCCAGGCGCAGGGAGTTCGCGAGGGCGCGCAGGGTGTCCTCCCTGGCTCCCGCCGCCGCGCGGTCAGGCGGCTCTCCCCGCGCCAGCCGCGTCGCCAGGGCGGCGGAATACACGCATCCCGTGCCGTGGTCATCGGACGTCTCAACCCTGGGTCCCCTGAACTCCAGCATGCGCCTCCCGTCGTAGTACACGTCCACCGTCTCTCCTCCCGGCAGATGCCCCCCCTTCACCACCACGTGGCGCGGCCCCAGGCGGAGCAGAGCCCGTGCCGCCTCGTGCATCTCCTCAAGGCCCGCGACGGGGAAACCCGCGAACTCCTCGGCCTCCGGGAGGTTGGGGGTGAAAAAGGCCGCCAGGGGGAGAAGGCGCTCCACCAAAGCCTCCTTCCCTTCCTCATCCAGCAGGGGATGCCCGCTGGAGGAGAGGAGGACGGGATCCACCACCAGGTCCGCCGCGCCCCGGCCCGCCAGGGTCGTGGCGACCGCCCGCACCACCTCCGCGTTGGCGAGCATGCCCGTCTTTATGGCCGCCACCTCGAAGTCCTCCAGCACCGCCAGCATCTGCGAGACCACCACTGGGGCGGGAATGTCGTAGCGCTCGAGCACTCCCTTGGTGTTCTGGGAGGTGACGCTGGTGACCGCGCATGCCCCGTGGGCACCCAGGGCGTAGATGGTCTTGAGGTCCGCTTGGATACCGGCACCCCCTCCGGAATCGGAACCCGCCACCGTGAGCACCACGGGAAGGATCACCGCATGCCTCCCGCATATATCGGCAGCTCGAGCCAGGGGGCGGCGGGCACCCGACACGCGCTTCTTCGACGTCCCGGACGGGAGGGCGGACGGCGGTGCCGTGCATGGGCCTCGGCTCGCGCGTCCGCGGGAAGCGACCGCTCTCCTTTCCGGTAAGAGCGCGTCCGCTGTCCGCGCGGCAAGGCAACCCGCACGATACGCGACGCCCCCGCCTCCTCGCTCCTCATCCCCCGGGCTCCCGGAAATGTTCGTAGCCCCATCGCCCGGGGCGTACCCGCCTTCCCTCGCGGTCCACCAACTCCACCCCTTCCCCGGAGATGATGTCGCCGATGACCGTCAGTCCCGCGTCGCCCGCCAGCCCCTCCAGGACCTCCGCGTCGGCGACCACCAGGAGCTCGTAGTCCTCACCGGCGCCGAGGGCGGCTTCCAGCGCCTCCTCGCCCATGCGGCCGGCGGCCTGCCACGCCTGCGGTGATATGGGAATATTATCCATCACGATCCTGGCTCCCACCCCGCTTTCCTCGCAGACATGCCCCAGGTCTCGCAGTAGGCCGTCGCTGATGTCTATGGCCGCCGAGGCCCCCGCCTCCAGGGCCATCCTCCCCTCGCGCAGCCGGGGACGGGGATAGAGGTGACGAACGGCGCAGAAGTCGTCCGTGTCTCCGCCTTCCATCAGCAGCTTCATCCCCAGGCCGGAATCCCCCAGGGTACCGGTCACCGCCACCGCCTGTCCGGGCCGAGCCCCGCCGCGGGCGAGGAACCTCCCCTCCGGTAGGGTCCCCACCAGGGACACGGAGATGAAGAGATGCCGCGGGGAGGTCACCACGTCCCCACCCACCACCGCGCATCCGAACTCCTCTCCGCAGTCGCGCAGTCCGCGGTACAGCTCCTCCACCGCCTCGGCCTCCAGGTCCCCCCTCAGCCCCAGCACCACCAGCGCGTAGGCGGGAGTCCCTCCGCCCATGGCCGCGAGGTCGGAGAGGTTGACCGCCAGCGCCTTGTATCCCAGGGAATGCCAGGGGGTATAGGCGAGGTCGAAATGCACGCCCTCCACCATGGCGTCGGCGGTGTAGGCGAAGCTCCCGCCGCCTCGCGCGGCGAAGACGGCGGCGTCGTCGCCGACCCCCAGCACCATGCCCTCCAGCGCGGAATCAAGCCCGCGCCGCAGCTCCGCGATGAGCCCGAACTCCCCCAGCTCCTCCAGACGCATTCTCTCCACCTCCGGCTACCCCTGCTTCGCGCGGAGCGCGATCCTCAATCGCAGGCGGGCGCCTCCTCGCGTCCCAGGTACTCGGCTATGAAGCGCATGGCGCAGAAATCCCCGCACATGGTGCACGCCCTCTCTCCCTCCACCTGGCGTTCCCCGAACAGGCGGCGCGCCTTCACCGGGTCCAGGGCGAGGCGCAACTGCTCCTCCCAGTCCAGCCCTTTCCTGGCGCGGCTCATCTCCAGGTCCCAGGCGCGTGCGCCGGGAAGACCTCGCGCGAGGTCGGCGGCGTGTCCCGCGATGCGGGTGACCACCACCCCCTCCCTCACATCATCCGCCGTGGGCAACCCCAGGTGCTCACGCGGCGTGACGTAGCATAGGAAATCGGCGCCCGCGAGGGCGGCCAGCGCCCCCCCGATGGCCGCCGCGATGTGGTCGTATCCCGCCGCCACGTCGGTGACCAGGGGACCCAGCACATAGAAGGGCGCGCCGCGCGTGATGGCCTTGGCCATGCGCACGTTGGCCTCCACCTGGTGGAGTGGGATATGGCCGGGCCCTTCCACCATGCACTGCACGCCGGCCTCGCGGCAGCGGCGCACCAGCTCGCCCAGCACCACCAGCTCCGCCAGCTGCGCGGCGTCGCTGGCGTCCTCGATGCACCCCGGGCGCAGGCCGTCGCCCAGGGAGAGGGTCACCTCGTGCCGGCGCGCTATCTCCAGCAGGCGGTCGAAGTCCTCGTAGAGGGGGTTCTCCTCCTGGTTGTGGAGTATCCATCCTGCGAGGAAGGCCCCCCCGCGGCTCACGATGTCCGCCACGCGCGGGTTGGCCTTGAGGGCCTCCAGCACCCCGGAGGTGACCCCACAGTGCACGGTGATGAAATCCACCCCCGAAGCGCAGTGGTCCTCCACGGCGCGGAAGATATCCTCGGCCTTCATGGCCACGATGCTCCCCCGCTCCTCCTGGGCTCTCACCGCCGCCTGGTAGATGGGCACCGTGCCCACGGGAACAGGAGAGGCGCTCACCACGGCCCTCCTCACCTCGTCGATGGGGCCGCCCGTGGAGAGGTCCATGACCGCATCGGCGCCCGCCTCCACCGCCGCCCTCAGCTTTTCCAGCTCCTCTCCGATGGTGGCGTAGTCGCTGGAGGTCCCGAGGTTGGCGTTCACCTTGGTGCGGGAGCCGCCGCCCACCACGCATGGCCTCCGCAGGGGCCGGGCACGGTTCGCCGGGATCACCGCCCTCCCCTCCAGCAGGGCCTGCGCCAGGGCTTCCTTCTCCATGCCCTCCTCCGCCGCCAGCCTCTCCAGGAGGGAGACCTCCTCGCCCGCCCTCAGACGGTCCAAAAGCGTCTTCTCTAACACGTCTCTACCTCCCTACGCGGTGGGCATCCACGATCCCGCGCAGGCGCTCCACCGCCATCTCCATGTTATCCGCGGCGCTCACCGCCGAGATCACCGCGATACCGTCGGCGCCGGCCTCCAGGACCCGGGCGGCGTTCGAGGCATCGATGCCTCCTATAGCCACGAGGGGGAGGTCGACCGCCTCCCTGATCCTCCTCAAGCCCTCTATGCCCACGGGTTCGCCTGCATCCGGCTTGGTGGGGGTGGCGAAGACCGGGCCCACCCCGATATAATCCGCTCCCGCCGCGCGAGCTTCCAGGGCCTCCTCCACCGTGCCCGCCGATACTCCCAGGACCATGTCCTCCCCCACCAGGCGCCGCGCTGCCGCGGGTGGCAGGTCATCCTGCCCGACGTGCACCCCGTGGGCCTCGCAGGCAAGCGCCACATCCACGCGGTCGTTTACCAGGAAAAGGCAGCCCCTCCCGGCGGCCCGCACCAAGGAGGCCACCTCTCCGGCCAGGCGCAGCAGCTCCCTTCCCCCCGCCTCCTTGTCTCGCAGCTGCACGGCGTCCGCCCCTCCCCGCAGCGCCGCCCGGGCGACATCGAGATGATCGATCCCCCGCCCGGGGTCGCGGCAGGTTATCACGTAGAGCCCCAGCTTCACCCGCCTCATCTACATCCGCCTCCCATATACTTCCTCTTTCCTCTCCTCTCGCCCCTTTTCCCCGCCCCTCCGCGGCATGCCGAGGGGGCATTCGCTCGAGTCCGGGCCCATCACCCCAGGAGCTCGAGGGCGAGGCGGGCCGCCTCCCGCCCGGAGAGCAACATGCCTCCGAAGACCGCCCCCATGCGGTGGGACCCATACACCGCGTTGGCGGTCATGCCCGCCACGATGAGCCCGGGGTGCACCTGGCGCGTGTTGTGCACCAGGGCGGCCTCGCCCTTTTCCGCCCACATGGACCTCTCCCCCGCCACCGTTCCGTCCGTCGTGAGCAGGCGGATCCCCGGCGCCTTCCTCGCCAGGGTGCGGCAGACCTCTGCATCGTGCCCGGTGGCGTCGATGACCAGGCGCGATCTCAGGGCGAGGGGATCGACGTGCAGCCCCGCCCTCTCCACCGCCATCCAGTTGAGCACCACGCCGCAAACGCGGTCGTCCTCCCTCAACACCAGGTCTTCCACGCCCATGCCTATCCAGATGCGTGCTCCGGCATCGATGGCGGCCGCCGCGCTGCGGGAGACCGCCTCCACCGCGTCCACCACGTAAAGGCCGTCCCCGCAGGGCTTGAGGGCCACCCCCGTCTCCTCTATGATCCCACGCGCCTCCTCCTGGACCACGATGCGGGGGAAGAGCATCCCTCCGCCCCACATGCCGCCCCCCACGTAGAGGTTGCGCTCGAATACCGCCACCCGCGCTCCTCCCCGCGCCAGGTAGCGCGCGGCGGTGAGGCCGCTGGGGCCCGCTCCCGCCACCGCCACGTCCAGCTCCAGGTCCTCCAGAAAATCGGCGGTAAAAGAACGTACTATGGCCGCCGTGATGGCGGTCTCCTCCAGGGCCATCTCCCCTCCTTTTCTCCTCGCCTCTCGCTTTCTATCCGCCATGCGGCGCTCCAGGCGCGCCGCCGCCCGCTCCTTCCGCCCTCGCGCCGCGCCCCTCCACCCGGCAGCGCGAAAGCAAAGGCGCCGCTCACCTGAAACGGTATGCGGCGCCCTCGCTGCGCTCTTGCACGTTCCCTACGCCGGCATTACCCGGATCAGGTTCAAGGGTATGCTCTCAGCCCCCGCTCGGGAGCACCCCTACATGCTTGTTATTCGTTTTTCAAACCCGCTCGTCCCGCGGGCCCCAAACCTCACGCCCTTCATGATAACTCATACCGGCACCGGGGTAAACGACGCGGGTCATGTCCTTTCCGCCGCTCCCTGCGGGTCTCCCCGTCCCCCTCCCGTCGTCATGCCCGAGAGGCGCGGTCCCGGTCGCCGGGGCCGGGGAACCCTCCTCGAGGTCTCCCTTGCTGGTATAATCTCCCTTGAAAGGAGGGTTCGCACATGGCCGATAAAGAGGAACGCAAGAAGGTGAGCAAGCCGCGCGGGGACGAGCCCGCCGGCTCGAGCGCGAAAAGCAAGGGCGGTCCTTCCCCGGACGCCGGTAAGACGGCGGCGCGAAAACCGGCTTCCGGGAAGCGCGCGCGCGGCGGCGCCAAGGACGGGACGCCGGACGGGGGAGCGGAGGCCGCGGGACGTAAGAGAAAGAGCGGGCCGGCGGCGCCGGGTCAAGAGGAGGCCGCGGCCGGGGAGGCCGCCGGGAAGGCGGTGGACGCCGAAAAGGCCCGCGAGGCGGGAGAGGCGGAGGCCGTCGGGAAAGATGAGGGCGACAGGATGAGAGAGGCCGGACGAGAGGAGGCCGCAGCCGGGGAGGCCGACGGGAAGGCGGTGGACGCCGAAAAGGCCCGCGAGGCGGGAGAGGAGATGAGCGAGGAGGAGTTCCGCCGCCTGGTGGAGGAGAGCCTGGAGAAGGTCACCGTGGCGGAGGTGGCCTTTACCATGATGAACCAGCTCGCCAGCATGGGCTATCTCAAGATGGGCCTGCCGGAGAGCGTGAACCTGAAATACCGCGACTTCGAACAGGCGGCGCTGGCCATCGACCTGCTGGAGGCCATGATCAAGGGGGCCGAGGGCAGGATGTCCGAGGAACTCCTGCGGCCTTTCCGGGGAACCCTGGCCAACCTGCAGATGAACTTCGTGCAGCTGCGCAGGCGGTGAGTCGCGTGGGCGTTCCCGCGCCTCACCGCCTCATCCACGATCAGGATACGGCGTCGACGGCTGCGACGCTGATGTACACGGACTCGCGCTCGTGGCGCTCTCCGGCCAGGGTGCAGCTGACGTCCCTCAGAACCAGGAACCCGCCCTCGCTGACCTCCTCCAGGTCGCCCCGGAAATAATGCCCTCCCGACGTCCAGACCATGAGTTCCCGTCCCGCCTTGTCGGCCAAGGCGCGCCGCAGCGCTTCCAATTCGGCCATGCTCACACTCCTTCCCTCAGTCTCTGCAGGCGCCGGCGGGCCCGCGCGTCGTGGGGCTTGTAGAAGAGGTAGTCCTCCAGGTCCTGGATGGCCTCCTCCACGCCTCCCCTCTCCATCCAGGCCAGCGCTCGCTTGTAATAGGCCTGGGCGTAATCCGGATACAGCTCCAGGGCGAGGGAGTAGTCCTTCACCGCGGCCTCGTGTTCTCCCGCCGACGCCAGGATATCACCCCGTGCGCAGTAGGCCGCCGCGAAGTCGGGTTTCAGTTTGATGGCCCTGCTGAGCGCCTCTAGGGCCTCGTGGTGACGCCCCGCCTTCCCCAGGGCTATGCCCAGGTTGTACTGGGCCACCACGAACTCCGGGTACAGCTCCACCGCGCGCCGGTACATGGGGATGGACTGCTCCCATTCTCCCCTGGAATCGTGGAGTTGCGCCCGGGAGTTCAGTTCCGTGGCCTCCTTGATGGCCTCTATCCGTCCCCCGGAAAGGGCGAAACCGCACACGGGACAATTGTCCACTCCCAGAGGGATCTCCTTGGTGCAGTTGAAGCAGCGCGTGGTCTCGGCCACCCTCGATCCTTTAAAAATGGCGCCCTTGGGGAGATTCGAACTCCCGCACGTGGCTCCGGAGGCCACTGCTCTATCCACTGAGCTACAAGGGCACCGTTAACCCTGATTTCCCCTCCATATTATCAAGGCAAGAGGGGCTTTTCAATTTGCCGTTTCTTCTCCATGCCCTTCGCCTCACGGACGGGACGCAACGCCCTGCTCCCCGGATCGAGCATCCAGCAGAGCTCCCCCTTTCCTCTCGCCTGACCCGTTCGGTCCGTGGGGGCGACAAAGCGGTCTCCCGATCCTCTCAAACCGAAAACGCAAGCCGGGGCGCCGAGGCATCCCTCTCCGGCGGGCGCGGCCGCAGCGCGGTGGGCCGCGCCTCCCGGGGTGCGCGGCCCGGGGGTCTTTCCTCCCTTCGCCCGCGCGCCCCGGGCGCCCGAGAAAGGGGGCCTCCGATCAAGATGAGGTGAAGCGCCAGACCTCTCCCCCGCGGTCGCACCGCACCAGCCCCTCTTTCTCCAGGATGAGGAGGTGGCCCAGCGCCTCCTTAAGGGCCAGGAAGTGGTCCACCTGGGGGGGCTTCCCTCTCACCTGCGGGAAGAGGCGCAGCGCCGTCTCCCACACCGTCACGCAACCCCGCTTAACCGCCTCAAGCGTCTTCTCCAGGCGCCGCTGGTGGTGCAGCAGGTTCATGTCTATCCTGCGCGACGCCTTGTCGATGGGACCGCCGTGCCCGGGGTAGGCCACCGCGATGTCGTAGCCGCGCAGCAGCTCCAGGGACTCGAGGAACTGCGGCAGTCCGGTCATCTCCCCCCGCCACGGCGGACAGTACAGCTCGGGGTTGGGGGTGATGGAGCGCATGAGGTGGTCGCCCGAGAAGAGCAGCCCCTCGGAGCGCTCGTAATAGCACAGGTGTCCGGCGGTGTGTCCGGGGGTATGCACCGCCTCCAGCTCGCGGTCGCCGGCCTTCACCCGCTCTCCCCCCCGCAGGGGGACGTCCACCGGGCAGGGCTGCGAGAGGCCGGTCCAGACATGCGCCAGGGAGAAGATGGCCTCCGCCACCTCGCGCGGGAAGCCCATGCGCTCGGAAAGGGAGGCGTAGCAGCGGTATTCCTCCTCCAGGCGGGCTCCCGCGCGCTCGATGCGCGGTCTCTCGAAGCGGTGCGCCGCCACGGCGCCGCCCGTGCGGGCGCGCAGGCGTGCCGCCATGCCGAAGTGGTCGATGTGGGAGTGGGTGAGGTAGATGAACTCCAGCTCCGCCACTCCCGCACGCCGCAACGCCTCCGCCACCACCTCCTCGAGTAGGGGGTGAAAGGGGCCCGCGTCTATGAGCGCGGGGTGTTCTCCCGTGAAAAGGTAGAGGTTGAAGTTCTTCAGCTCGTGCTGGATGGGTACCTCGATGCGGAAGACGTCCTCGCTCAGCCGCCGCAGGATGTCGCCGCCGTTGCCGTTCATCCCACCAGGGCCGTCTCCAGGTAGGGCTCCCAGGTGGGATGGATGTCCCCCGCCTGGCTGAAGATCCAGATGTGGTCGTGGGGCTCCACCGGCTTTCGCGCCAGCTTCAGGCCGGCCTCGGAGGGGAGGCGGTTCATCTTGCGCGTGTTGCAGCGCCTGCAGGCGGCCACCACGTTCTCCCATACGTGCTTTCCTCCGCGGCTGCGCGGGATCACGTGGTCGATGCTCTCGGCGCGGGCGCCGCAGTACTGGCAGGTATATCCATCCCTGATGAAGACGGCGCGCCGGCTCAGGGCGACGGAACGGTAGGGGGCATTTACATAATATACCAGGCGTATCACCGTGGGATAGGGCATGGACATGCGCTCGGCATGCAGGCGGGCGTCCAGCTCCTCGATGATCTCGGCCTTGTTCTTGAGCACCAGCACCACGGCCCTCTTCACGTTCACGAGGTTCAACGGCTGATATGACGCATTGAGGACCAGTACCCTGCGCATCGTCTCCCTGCCCCTGCGGCACACCGCCGACCTCCGATGCCGATCCCTGCCGCGGGCCTCGGTCTCCTTTCCCCTTCGCGGTTCCGCCACTTTGCCCCTAATCATAAACCATGCCGGGTCGTTTTGAACAGGATGCGCGTTTGCCGCCCCGCCTTCAGCGGACCCGGTCGAGGCCGGAGATGATCCGCGCCGCCGCCAGCTCCGCCAGCACCTCCAGGTCCTCGGTGGGGAGGTAGCCGGGGGCCGAGGCGTCGAAGAGGACCCTGGCCGAGGCGGGGAACTCCTCGTCCCGCTCGTTGAAGACGAGGAGCAGGGGAACGCGCGGCAGCACGTACCACACGGCCGCCACGTCACCGGGAAGGTCCCGGGGAAGCGCCTCGCGCTCCACCCAGGCGCGCAGGTCATGGAGGCGCCCCTCCAGGGCACGGGAGAGGGGGGCCTCGACATCGGCATGGAAGGCCGGTTCGTGGTAGCGGGCGCCGGGCAGGTCCCGGTACGCCACCCATCTCTCCTCCACCTCGCCGCCGTCCGCCTTCAGCAGGTAATGGAGGATGATGATGGATTCCTCGGGTGCGGCTGGCTCGCCGCCGGCGCGGCGCACCTCTCCCAAGGGATAGGCGACGGTGTGGGCCTCGCCGCAGAAAGGCACCTCGAAGCGCCTTTCCGCAAAGGAATAGGTGACGCCGGCGCGGGAAGCCATCCACGTGGGGTCTCTGGCGGCAAGCTCCTCCGCCGCCTTCTTCCTCGCTTCCCGGAACCGGTCCTCCGCTTCCTCGCCGTGCATGATTTCCTCCTCGGCCGCCTCCAGTCCCGCGCTACCTCGCGCCCCACGCCCTGTGCATCTGGGGCACCACCCTCACCGCGGCGAAGAAGGGCGCCGCCACCAGGGCGAGCTCCCGCGCATGCCGCGGCGACAGGGCTACGCCTCTTCCGCGCCATGCCGGCTGCAGCACCAGCGTGAGCTCCGCGGCCTCGCCCGCCAGCCGGTGGCACGCTTGGGCCACCTCCTCGGGGGTGACCCCCTCCTCCACCACCATCTTCAGAAATACCTCTCGTGCGCGCGCCGCCTGCAGGAAGCGGCGCTGGGCGTCGCCGAGGTCCGCACCCTGGATATGGTAGGGCAGCTTGAGGTCCATGGCTATGATGTCGACCCAGGGCAGCAGCCTCTCCAGCTCCCGGTAAAGGGTGCCGTTGGTCTCGAGATATACGGGCATACCCTTCTCCCTGAGGGCGGGAAGCAGGGACGCCAGCGCCTCCGCCTGCAGGAGGGGCTCACCACCCGTCACGCTCACCGCCTGCATCTCCCGCGACCACAGCGAGGCCACGGCCTCGGCGAGCTCGCTTGCCGCCACGGGATTGACCAGGCTCCGGGCATCGCCTTCCCAGCGCGAGACCCGCGCCGCCGCCACGTGCTCCCTGGCCTCCGGGGTGTCGCAGTACGAGCACGCGAGGTTGCATCCCGAAAGGCGGACGAAGACCTGGGGGGCGCCGCAGTACAGCCCCTCCCCCTGGAAGGAGGGGAAGACCTCGTGCACGTACAGGGAAGCGGCTTGCACATCCATGCATCCGGTCATGGCGGGTCCTTGCGCCGGCGGCCTCCGTGGCGCGGACGGCGCGCCTTCAGCTCACGCCCCTCACCTTGCAGCGGGCCTGTTCGATGCCCTTCATCTCGTTGATGAAGCCCTGCAGCACCTTGAGGATGAAGTCGTCCACCGGCACCTCGAGGTCGTCCAGCCCCAGGGTGGGCACGGGGGTGTTCTCGCTGCTGATGTTCACGCCGAGGTGGATGAGGGCGGACACCGGACTCACCGTGGCCACCGATACCGTCAGCTTGCGGTTCTCCTCCTCGCCCTCCTCCGCCTCCACCTCGATATAGAGGTCATCCCCCCTGCGGGTGATGAACAGCTCGGGCTTCAGTTCCTCGATGACGTCCTTGACCACGCACAGGAAGAGGCGCTGCAGGACCACGGCGCGCTCCAGGTCGCAGCCGAAGAGCTCCACGATGAAGTGCGCCATCTCATCGCTCCTGATCTCGGCGCGGTTCTTGCGGTCCTCGGCGTCCACCAGGCTCTCCACCCCCACCCGGCAGGGACCGCGGAAGGCGAGGATGGAGTCACCCTGCACGTCGTGCACGGTATAGGAGTACAGGGAGCGGAGCTGTGAGCCGTCATAGGTTATCTTCTTGCCCTTGATGTACTTGCCTTTCATTCCCCCTCCCGTCGGCCCTGAGCGCCGTCCGCGGCGGCTTCATCCGGCGGCGAAAAACCCGGCCAGGCGTTCCCTCACCCCCAGGCCCGCCGCCGCCCCGAGCAGTCGCGCGCACGATTCGCAATGCCCGCACATCGCAGTCCCTCCATTATAGCATGCCCAGATGAGGCTGAAGTCCAGCTCGCGGGCGAGGGCTTCACGCAGTATATCCATTTTATCCCAATCTAGGGTGAAGCTGCGCAGCCCTATTCCCGCCCGCGTGGAATAGCGCAGGGCGCGGTTCGTCTCTTCCAGGAAGGCGCGCGAGTTGTCCGGGAAGGTGGCCGCCTCCTCGGCGTTGAGCCCCATCACCACCCACCTCGCGCCCAGCGCCTCCGCCACGCACGCGCCCATGGCCGCCAATAGGCCGTTGCGGTTGGGGACCCAGACCGCGCACGTCGTCTCACGCATCGCGGTTTCGTTCCCCAGCGCGGAGACGTCCACCTCCGGCAGCGGCCCCCCCGCCGTGGTCAAGGCATCGCGGGAAAGCTCCCCCAGCCACCTCGCCTCCAGCACCAGGTGCCTCACGCCGCGCGCGGTGCACAGCCTCCCAGCCCTCTCCACCTCTCGTCCCGCCGCCCGCTGGCCGTAATCCACGGTCACCGCAGCCGCTACCCCGCCTTCCTCAAGGGCCAGGAGAAAGTTCACCGCCGAATCGAGGCCGGCCGAGAGCATGACCACGTTCTCGCCCATCATCCCTCCCGGTAGACCACCTCGGTGTCCGGCGACTCGCTCACGCTGACCCAGGCCAGGCTGGCCCCGGGCGCCGCGGCTCGCACCCTCTCCTCCAGCACCCGGTAGAGGTAACGGGCGATGTTCTCCGAGGTGGGAGAGAGGCGGTCGAAGGGCTCCAGGTCGTTGAGGCAGGAATGGTCGAAGGGGGCCACCGCCTCGCCCAGCATGGCCTCGAGGTCGTGGAAATCGATGACCATCTCTCCGGGACCGAGGTCGCTCCCGCATACCGCGGCCCTCACCCTCCAGGTGTGGCCGTGCAGGCGCGCGCACTTCCCCTCGTAACCGCGTAGGAAGTGGGCCGCGCTGAACCCCACCGCCGCGCGTATCTCGTACATGGACCCATTGTACCATCGCGGGGCGGGAGGTCTTGCTGACGCATCCGCAGTCAGGGTCCCGCATCCCCGATCTCTTCCCGGGCTACCGGTCCGCGGAAGAAGGCACGGCGGCCCCCCGCCGGGACACGGCCGAACGCTGACGGCGCGTGCCGCGCTCAGCGCAGCATCTCCACGAAGCTCTCCAGCCTTACGCGGGCCCGGGCGTCCAGCTCGGTCTCGCGGTCCAGCTCCAGGGTGAGGATGGGGACCGCCAGGGAGCGGCGCAGGATGATGTCCTCGACCTGGCGGAAACAGAAGCTCTGGACGTAATGGATGATCCCCGCCAGCCTCCTCCGTTCCGTCTCGCGGCGGATGTCCTCCAGGCGGTAGAATATGGAATAAGGATAGCTGTAGAGCAGGTACTTCTCCACCAGGTCCCGCGTAGCGAAGGGCAGGCTGAACTGGCGCTGGGTCTCGTTGTACACCACGCGCGCCCCCAGAGTCTCCAGGTAGTCGTAGAGCGACGGCGCCATGGGAGGCACCCCCACGTATCCCAGGCGCACCATCTCCCCCGCCCTCGCGAACCCCGCGTCGCCCACGCGTTCCTCGGCCTTCGCGATGAAGGCCTCGAGCCCACCTCGGAAGGCGTCGGGGTCGCCCCCCATGTCGCTGCAGCTCACCAGGTAAAGGTGGTTCTCGAAACCCGTGACCAGCCCTTCCCTCCAGGTGAGCTCGTCCACGCGGTGTGCCCTGGCGCGCACCAGGTCAAGCCTCTCCGTCGCCTTTTCCACGGCCGCCTCCCCCGCTCCCAGGCGGCGAGCGAAGACCTCCATCTGCAGGCGCAGCAGCTCGTAGTCCCTGTCGTAGGGGTAGGCGAAGGGGATCACCTCCATCCCCTCCGACTGCAGGGTCTCCATCAGCCCGTGGGTGTTGGAGCAGTCGCCCTGGGTGACCGCCACCACGGCGTCGAGGTCCCCCATCTCCTCCACCACCCCGTAGATCCCCTTTATCCAGGCGCAGAAGGAGCGCGGGAACCCCGCCTCCTCCGCCCTCTCCACCAGACTCCGGTAACGGGGATGGGAGACGAAGACGTTGTTGAGGTCCACGGGGACGTGCCCGGCGGCATAGATGACCTCTATGGGCACCGTGGTGGTGATGCCTATCTTTCCCATGCCTAGACCATATCACTTACAGCGTGCGGGTGAGAAACGCAAAAAGGGGCGCCCGCGGGCGCCCCCCGTTTGCGGCGTGTGACGTCTAGCCCCAGGGATAGGCGTCGGTGACGCCCATGAGGTTGGCGCCGATGACCAGCCTCTGGATCTGCGCGGTGCCCTCGTAGATCTGCATGATCTTGGCGTCGCGCATGAGCTTCTCCACCAGGTACTCCTTCATGTAGCCGTAGCCGCCGTGGATCTGCACCGCGTTGGTGGTGACCTCCATGGCCAGGTCGCCACCGAAGGCCTTGGCGTAGGAGGACTCCAGGGAGCAGGGCAGGCCCTTGGTGGCCTTCCAGGCCGCGAGCTGGTAGAGGCGCCTGCCGGCCTCGATCTTCATGGCCATCTCCGCCAGCATGAAGTTGATGGACTGCTGGGCGATGATGGGACGGCCGAACTGCACCCTCTCCTTGGCGTACTTCAGGGCCTCCTCGAAGGCGGCGCGCGCCACGCCCACTCCCGCCGCTGCCACGCTGGCGCGGGTGAGGTCCAGGGTGGTCATGACGTTGTAGAATCCCTGGCCCATGGGGACGAGCAGGTTCTCCTTGGGCACCTTGACGTTGTCGAAGATGACCTCGGTGGTGTTGGAGGCGCGGATGCCCATCTTGTCTTCCTTCTTGCCGATGGACACGCCCTCGTAGGCGCGCTCCACGATCACCGCGCCGATGCCGCCGTACTTCTTCTCCTTGTCGAAGGTGCAGAAGACGGTGTAGAAGTCGGCGATGCCTCCGTTGGTGATGAAGCACTTCTGGCCGTTGAGGATGTAGCCGTCGTCCGTCTCCTGGATGGTGGTGGAGATGGCCGCCGCGTCGGACCCCGCCCCCGGCTCGGTGAGGCAGAAGGCCGCGAACTTGGGGTCGTCGGGATCGCAGAGGCGCGGGAAATACCTCTGGCGCTGGTCGTCATTGGCGGCGATCATCATGGGGGTGGTGGCCAGGCTGTTGGCTCCCAGGGTGGTGGCGATGCCCGCGCAGCCCCAGAAGAGCTCCTCGCTGACCATGGCCGCGGTGAGCTGGTCCAGCCCGCCGCCGCCGTACTCCTCGGGAATGGCCATGGCGGTGAGGCCCGCCGCGGCGGCCTTCTTGATCAGGTCATCCGGTATCTTGCCCTCCTTGTCGCACTCAAGGGCGATGGGGCGCATCTCGTTGAGCGCGAACTCGTGGGCCATCTTGCATGCCGCTTTTTGTTCCTCCGTGAGTTCGAAATCGACCATCTATGAACCTCCTTACCTCTTCGAACTCCTGGTCGGGTACGTCCTTCCCTCGCGGGACCGGGTCAGGTCCTTCTATATCGTCAAGTAAGTATGCGCGCTACCTGCCCACGAATTTCGCCTTGCCGGAGCCTTCCTCCAGGAAGGTGCGCATACCTATCTTCTGGTCCTCGGAACCGAAGCACAGGGCGATGCCATGCGCCTCGATGAGCAGCCCCTCCTCTATGGAGCACTCCATACCCTTGTTGATGGCCTTCTTGGCCATGGCCAGGGCCACCGCGGGTCCGTTGGCGTACTTGGAGGCCACCTTGCGGGCGTACTCGATCACCGACTCCTCCCCCGACACCACCTTCTGCACCAGCCCCATCTCCAGGCACTCCTGGGCGCTGTAGAAGCGGCCGCCGTAGATCATCTCCTTGGCCTTGGCGGGCCCGATGAGGCGCGGCAGCCTCTGGGTGCCGCCGGCGCCCGGGATGATGCCCAGGAGGATCTCCGGCTGGCCTATCTTGGCGTCCTCGTGGGCGTAGCGCCAGTCGGCGCAGATGGCCAGCTCGCATCCCCCTCCCAGGGCGAAGCCGTTGATGGCCGCGATAACCGGCTTGGGGATGTCCTCCACCGCCGTGAAGCTCGCCTGGGCGATACCGATGAACTTGGAGATCATCACCGGGGTCTGCTCCACCATCTCCTTGATATCCGCGCCGGCGGCGAAGTTCTTCTCCCCGCCGGTGAGCACCACTGCCCTCACCTCATCGTCCACGGAGAGCTCCTTTGCGCACTGCCCGATCTGCATGAAGAGATCCGCGTTCAGGGGGTTGAGGGGAGGGCGGTTGAGGGTCATGGTGGCAACGCCGTCGGTGATCTCCACCTTCACCAGCTCGTAATCATAGGCCATTTTTCACCTCGCTTTTCACGTGCACGGACGACCGCCTTGGGCAAAGCGACCTGGGTATCCGGTTCTCACCTCCTCCTGTGTCTCCGGACTGCTCCGGCTCCTGCATCCTAGGGTGAGAATCACTTCCCTCGGAAAGGAGAATACCTGCGGGGGGTTGTCCGTCGCGGGAACCCCTCCTCTCTGGCGAACCTAGAACAGATTATCACCCCGCATGCCCGGCGTCAATCGACGCGGTCTCCACCTTGAGGCAAAAGCGCAGGTAGAGACATCTTCGCGCGCCTACGCCGACCTTTCCGGACCGCGGCGGCCGTCCCTTGTCCCCCACCTTCCCCGCATATATAATGTCGCCTTGGGACTGGAACGGAAAGCCGAGGCCGGCGGGCTCGCGGGCCCTGGAGAACGAGACTCTATGAAACTGGAAGCGACCTCGAACTGGTTCGGGATCATCGTCCTCTTGGGGGGCCTCGGGCTTTTCCTCTACGGCATGCACCTCATGAGCGAGGGCCTGCAGCTCGCGGCTGGCGACCGCCTCCGCCGCCTGCTGGAGACCTTCACCAAAAACCGCTTCCGCGGGCTGGCCGTCGGCACGGCGGTAACCGCCCTCATCCAGAGCTCCTCCGCGACCACGGTCATGCTGGTGGGCCTGGTCAACGCCGGCCTCATGACCTTCAGCCAGTCGGTGGCGGTCATCTTCGGGGCCAATATCGGCACCACCATCACCGGCCAGATAGTGGCCTTCAACGTAAAGACCCTCTCCTTTCCCTGCATCGCCGTCGGCTTCCTCCTCTACCTGACGGGAGAGAGAAGGGTCATCAAGTATACCGGCCAGGTCCTGCTCGGCTTCGGCATCCTTTTTCTGGGCATAGAGCTCATGAAGGGCGGGCTGGCCCCCCTGAGCAAATCCGGCACCTTCGAGAACTGGCTTTCCCGCTACGGAGGAAACTGGGTACTGGGCCTCCTGCTGGGAACGATCATCACCAGCCTGGTGCAGAGCTCCTCCGCGACCACGGGCATGGTCATCGCCATGGCCGCCGCGGGGGTGCTGACCGCGGGCGGCACCGACGCCCGGGAGGCGCTGCGCATCGCCATCCCCATCATCATGGGCTGCAACATCGGCACCTGCATCACCGCCTTTATCGCCAGCCTCGGGGCTAGCCTGCCCGCCAAGAGGGTGGCGGTAGCGCATTACCTGTTCAACATATCGGGCACCCTCGTCTTTCTGCCCTTCCTGGCCTGGCTCCCCGGATTCACCGTGCGCATCTCGGAGCTCTTCGGCTCCTCCCCCGGCGACATCGCGCGGCAGGTAGCATGGTTCCACACCTTCTTCAACCTCACCATGAGCCTCGTCTGGCTGCCTTTCCTGAACCAGTTCATATGGCTGGTCAAGCGGATCAAGCGCGGCCCGGAGAAGGTGGTGGAGAGAGACCCCCTCTTCCTCGATCCGCGCATATTCCACAACCCGGCGGTGGCCCTGGAGATGGCCCGCAAGGAGATCACGCGCATGGGCGAGATCACCCTGGACATGTTGCGTTCCGCCCTCGGGTATATGAAGAAGATGGACCGCGGGGGAAAGAAACAGCTCCTGGAGATGGAGTCCATCGTGGACGGCTTGGCTCACTCCGTGACCGAGTACCTCTCCAAGCTCTCCCAGGAGCCGCTGGCGGACGACCAGTCGGAGAAACTGGTGGGCTACATGCATGCCGTGAACGACATCGAGCGCATCGGCGACCACGCGGAGAACATCATGTACCTGGCCGCCAACAAGGCCGAGGGCGGGCATTCCTTCACCGACATCGCCTCGGCCGAGCTCGACGAACTCTCGACCACCGCCCTGGAGATGTACGAGGGCATCATCGACTCCTTCGCGAGGGAGGACGCGGAATCTGCGCGCCGCTTCCAGGACCTGGAACATCTCGTGGACGAGAAGGCCTCGCAGTTCCGGCGCAACCACCTCAAGCGGCTGAACCGCGGCGAATGCGACGGCACGGCGGGGGTCATCTTCCTGGATGCCCTGAGCAACCTGGAGCGCGTGGGCGACCTTGCCAACAACGTGGGACACGTGACCACGGGCGAGCTGGCGAAGCTTTGAGGGGCGGTGCCGCCACGGGCGGACGCGCCCGATCGAAGGATCCAGGTATGGCCCACCCGGCACGCATGGAGCGGCGCCGGAGCCGCCGGCGCCCCCACCCCGCCGCCACCCTGAAGGGATCGCCGTCCAATCCTCGTGTAAACCGTAGCCGTAGCCGGCGCATGCCCCGGACGAGGCGCGGGTTTCCTCTTCGCGATCGGCCCGTCCCCGCCTCCGCCGGACCCCCCTCCTGTCCGCGCGCGAACATCTCGATCGCCTCCTCGCCATGACGCCCATCCCCGTGCCCGAACACGCCGCGGGGATGTTTCTCCGCTCCGCCAGGGGGGAAAAATCGCTAACAGGCATTCGGTGCGGCCCCGGAAAGGTCGGCCGCGGCGGATCGACCATGGAATGCCGGCATCTCGCCTTTTCGGAAGGCCGGCGGAAGAGGGGTGACGGGCTTTCCGGCGGGAGCGCTCGCCGGCCTCCCGCAACCCGCCGCCCCGAACGGCAGGGAGGTCCTCCGTGATCGGGCCCGCATACCGCCGGGGACAGACGGACCGAGGGCACGGAAGGGGGCCCTTCCAGCATCCCGCGGCGTGGGCGGCGGGAAGACCGCCGAGACATACAGAGGAGGCAGGAGGGATGGAGTACCAGGAAGGATTTTACAAGACCCTGCTGGACAACCTCTACGACGGGGTATACTTCGTGGACGTCGAAAGACGCATCACCTACTGGAACCGCGGCGCCGAGAGGCTCACCGGATATAAGGCCGAGGAGGTCCTGGGAGAGTACTGCAGGGAGAACATCCTGGAGCACGTGGACGAGATGGGCAACCGGCTCTGCGAGACCTCGCTCTGCCCCGCGGCCAAGACGCTGCATGACGGGCTGGCGCGCGAGGAGGAGGCCTACCTGAGGCACAAGGAAGGTCACCGCCTGCCGGTTTCCATCCGCGTCGCGCCCATCAAGAACGAGCGGGGAGGGGTCATCGGGGCGGTGGAGATATTCGGAGACAACACGCCCCACCTGGTATCCAGGCAGACCATAGAGGAGCTCCAGAGGATAGCCCTTCTCGACCCCCTCACCGAGGTCGGCAACCGCCGCTTCGCGGAGATGAACATCCGGTTCAGGCTGGCGGAGATGTCCCGCTACGGATGGTCCTTCGGGGCGCTGCTGGTGGACATCGACCGCTTCAAGGAGGTCAACGACCGCTACGGCCACCCCATGGGTGACGAGGTGCTGCGCATGACCGCCCGGACCCTCTCCAACAGCCTCCGCCCCTTCGACGCCGTGAGCAGATGGGGGGGAGAGGAGTTCATCGCCCTGGTGGTGAACGTGGATCCGGACAGCCTGCAGATCGTGGGGGAGAAACTGCGGGCGATGGTGGAACAGTCGAGGCTGCGGCATGACGGTGAGGACATCCGGGTGACCGTCTCCGTTGGCGGGACCCTGGCCACCGCCCACGACGACCCCGCTTCCCTGGTGCGGCGCGCCGACGAGCTCATGTACGCCAGCAAGAGGCGCGGGCGCAACTGCGTGACTGTGGGCTGACGCCGCCCGCGGCATGAGGGGACTGCGGGGCTCCTGCCGTCGGCTGGCGCGGGACGGAGACCCGGCTCCGAGCAGGCGGCACGGGCCATGCCTTCCCCACCCCATCGCGGTCCGGTTTCGCGGGAAGAACAAGTGGTCGAGGAAGCGGGCACGAGAGCAACCGCACCAGAAACGCGCGAGAAAGGATGAGAGCCATGGCTCACGAGGTCAGGCCGGTGTTGGTGGCGAGCAGGTGCCTGGGATTCGCCGCCTGCCGCTGGAACGGCGAGATCATCCGCGACGAGTTCGTGGAGAGGCTGGCGAAGTGGGCGGATGTCGTCACCGTCTGTCCCGAGGTGGAGATCGGCCTGGGGGTGCCCAGGGACCCCATCCACATGGAGCTCACGGGGGACGGGTTGCGGCTGGTGCAGCCCGCCACGGGCAGGGACGTGAGCGAGGAGATGCTCGACTTCAGCCGCGACTTCCTCTCCCGCCTGGCCGCGGTGGACGGCTTCCTCCTCAAGGCGCGCTCGCCTTCCTGCGGGATCACCGACGTCAAGATCCACGCCCCGGGCGGAAGGTCGGGCGCGGTGGACAAGGGGCCGGGGTTTTTCGGGGCTGCCGTCCTCGCCGCCTTCCCCGACCTCCCGACGGAATCGGAGGGAAGGTTGAAGAACTGGCGCATCCGCGAGCACTTCCTGACCCGTCTCTTCACCCTGGCGCGTTTCCGGGTCTCCGTGAGCGGTAAGAAGGTGCGCGAACTGGTGGACTTCCACGCCTCCCACAAGCTCCTGCTCATGGCCTACAGCCAGTCAGCCCTCAAGCGGATGGGCGCTCTGGTGGCCAACCGCGAGGGCCTCCCCTCGCGCGAGCTGGCGCGCGTCTACCGCGTGGAGCTGGAAAAGGCCCTGGCCAGGATGCCGCGCTTCACCTCCAACATCAACGTGCTCATGCACGCCCTGGGTTATTTTTCTAAAGAACTGCGGGCGCGCGAGAAGGCGCACTTCCTGGACGCCCTGGAGAGGTACCGGCAGGGCCGCATCCCCTTGAGCGCGGTCAACAGCATCGTCAGCTCCTGGATCGCCCGCTTCGACCAGCCCTACCTCGAGCAGCAGTATTTCTTCAACCCCTATCCCGAGGAGCTGGCGTTGATCAGCGATTCCGGGAAGGGCCGCGACCTCTGAAGGCGGTAAACGGCGAGGATCTCGCGAAAAAGGCGCTGGGGGAAGCGCGATGACCATACATCACCAACATGGAGAGCTGCCTGCGGCGTGTGGAGGAGTCCTACGGCGAATACCTCTCGCTGAACGCCGCACGGGGCCGAAACCCGGCGCAAGTGGCCGCCGCGGGAAGCGTTGTCGGGGAAGGCGAGGCGTGTCCCACGCTCCGCCAGACGCACCGCGTCTCAGTAACCCCGGGGCATGACGAAGTACATCGCCCTCTCCGCCATGATCGGGACATCGGAGCCGATCCGGATGGAAAAGGCCGCCCTCTCCAGGCCCGGTAGGACGTCGGCGGTGAGCGTCACCCTCCTCTGCGCCGGCACCAGGTAGCGCTGTTCGAAAACGGCGCCGTCATCCCTCAGGAACTCCACCCGCACATCGGCGGGGGAGAAAGAGGGGTTCGAGAGCAGGAGATAGGTGTCGAAGGCGCCGTCGGTGTAGCCCTCTGCGAAATACCAGGTGGTGGAAGCGCGTGGTGAGCCCATGGCCACGTCCCCTCCCCGGTGGCTGTCCAGGTCGTAGTAGAGGGACCTCTCCGCCACCAGCGGACGGTCCGAGAAGACGGAAAAGGCCATCTCCTCGCCGCCGAGCCCACCCTGGGAGGATATGGGAACGGTCACCCGGGAGCGCGCCCGCACCAAGCACTGGTGCCTGATGCTCCCGTGGTTGAGGTAGTAGTCAATGGTCACCAGAGCGTCCTCTTCACCGGGGTTGCCCAGGAGAATATAGCTCTGATAGAAGCGCCTGGTGCACCCCTCGGCGAAATACCATTCCTGGGAGAGGCGAGGCGCGCCCATGGTGACGTGACCGCCCTTGATGTGATCCTTGGTGAAATACATGGCGCGCTCCGCCACCACGGGCCCGTCGGCGTGGACCTGCATGGAGAAGGAGGCCTCACCCATCGCCGGGAGGGCATCCACGGGCACGGTGTATCGTGAGTGCGGTCCCACCCAGAAAAAGTGGTCCACCCTCCCGCCTCCCTCCAGGAGGAAATACACCCGTGCGCTCACCCCCCGGTCACCGGGGTTGGCGAGCAGCAGCCAGGTGTCGAAACCCCCCGCCGTGTAGCCCTCGGCGAAATACCAGTCGGCGCAGGTCTCGGTGGAGCCCGCGGTCACCGTGCCGTCGGTGCGCGGGCCGGCCGCGAAATACATGGCGCGCTCCGCCACCAGGGGACGGTCGGCGTCGACCTGGATGGAGAAGGCGGTGGCGTCCATGCCCGGCACGTCGTCTACGGAGAGGGTGAAGCGGGAGTGGGGCGCGATGCCGCACGCCTGTTCCACCACCTCGCCGCTGTCCTTGAAGAACCTCACCCTGGCGACCGCCCCTTCCTCGCCCGGGTTGGAGAGCAGCAGGTAGGTGTCGTAACCTTCCGCGGTGTAGCCCTCGGCGAAATACCAGCGCCCGGCGGGCTCGGGCACCCCCGCCGTGGCGTGACAGCCGGATATCACCCTCTTCGCCAGCGAGGCGTAGGTTATGGTCAGGGGGGTGCCGTCGGGAGCCCAGTGGTACGGCCAGTAGGCCTCCAGGGGGTGTTGGCGGATGCACCCGTGGGAAGCGGGCGCCCCCAGCCCCGCCTCGTAACCGCTTGAACCGCGAGGCCAGGAATGCATGCCGTGGCTGGGGGTGAAGGCCATCCAGTAATCGCAGATGGCGCCCCCCAGGCCGGCGTGGGTGCCGTAGTGCCCGAGGATACGGAAATTTCCCGTGGGGGTGGAGTTGCGGAGCCCCGTGGAGCACCTGGTGACGTTGATCAGCTGGTCGCCCTCGTAGAAATAGAGCCGCTGGTCCGGGAGGGAACAGACGATCCTCTTGGGGCCGTCCGCACCGCGGGCCGCCGGCCCCAGCCCGGCCGCGACGCGCTCCGAGAGCGGGCCTTCGCGAAAAGCATCGTCCACCGCGGCCACGGCATAGTGATAGACCCTGCCCTGCTCCACGTCTCCGTCGAGGAAGAGCGGGTACGCGAGCATGGAATCCGCCGCCTTTCCTCCCACGGGAACGAATTCGCCGTGCGCGGGATCGGAGCGGTAAACGCGGTAGCCCGAGGCCCCCGGCACCGCGTCCCAGGTGATGGCTATGCGCAGGCCGGCATCCTCCGGCCTTTCCACCTCCCGGACGCCCGTGGGGGGAGGCAGCGTGCCTCCGGGCGAGGTCATGCCGCCGGGCAGGGTGACCTCACCGGCGCCGGCCGTGCCGGGTAAAGCGAGCGTGAACACTACAGCCATGCATGCTGCCGCCAGGATCGTCCTCCACATCACCTTCGCCTTTCTCGGTCCAGTGCCGACGAGCGGGGCCGACATCACCTCACAACCTTCTACCTGAGCGCCGCTCCCCAAATCCATGCCGGGGATATTCTTCCCCAGGCCTGAGCTATTAATCGGAAAAGCTCGCCCGACGGTTTACGGTGTTCCGCGCAGATGACCCCCGGGTCCGCCGCGGCGGCGTACGCCGAATCGCCGTCATGACGGAAAAGGTGACGAGCATGCGGGTGCGGCCCGACGTACTTCCGCATCCCGGGAGCAACGCGCTGCTCAAAAGATGAGCGCGGGTAAGCCTGTGGGCACATTTCCCTCTTCATCCAGTAGTTTCTCTGGTTCCGCTCAGAAGATGAGCACGGGGATGCCCACGGGCACCCTCTCGTAGAGATCCTCGGAATCCTTGATGTACATGCGGATGCAGCCGTGGGAGGCGTTGGTCCCGATGGACCAGGAGTTGTAGGTGCCGTGGATGAAGACGCCGGGAGCGCTGGTCTGGATGGCCCGTGTGCCCAGCGGGTTCCCCGGCCCGGGGGGTATATAGGGGGGCATGGTCGCGGCCCAGGAGGTCCCCGGGTTCACCCAGGTGGGGTTCTTCTCCTTGCCCACCACCTTGTAGGTCCCGCTGGGGGTGGGCCAGGAGGGCATCCCCACGGCCACGGGGTACTGTTTTTCCACCTCCATGTTGTTGTAAAGGGTCAGTAGGTGGTTGGTCTTGTCCACGGTTATCACCTTGCCCACCTGGGAATCGGAGACCTCCGGCGGTGTCACCTCGATACGGAGCTCCGCCACCCGCTCCGTCGAGGAGAGAGCGGCGACGATGGCCTCGCGCGCCTCGTCCGCGTCCAGCTCCCACCCGTCCTGGGACTTCTGGAAGACCAGCTTGCGCCCCTCCAGCTTTATCTCCGCGTTCACGGGTGGGCGATTGATGGTGGATTCCAGGGTGGAGAGGAAGTTCTCCAGCTTACGCCAATCCACATGGATGGCCAGGTCCACGCTGCGGTCGAGCCCCCGGAAGACGGCGCGGTGCGCCCAGCGCTCGTAGAAGGGCATCTCCCGGCTCGCCTTCAGGGCCCTGTCCACCGTAGCATCCAGGTCCACGTAGGCGTCGATCTCGTAGAGGGGAAGGGGCCAGGAATAGCCGTCGAAGGCGAGGGTGAGGTCGCGGTTGAGGGCGCCCAGGTCCAGCTCGGAACGGAGCTTCTCTATAGCTCCCTCCCTGGTCAGGCCGCCGATGTTGATGCCCTGCACGTAGACACCCTTGAAGACCTGGCCTGCGTAGGCCACATCCAGGCCCACGAAAAGGGCGGCTACCGCCGCCGCCGCTACGGTCAGGATGACGGCGAGCACGAGGAGCACCTGCCTCACCACGCGCCATCCCTGCAGCCTGAAGACCATGCCTCTCTACCTCCATTCGCCGGATATTTCCATCACCGGTGCTGTTTATCCTTCCCCGTCATGGCCACGAATAACGCTCTCCCGTCTTTTGCCCGTTCCGTATCCTCCGTATGCGCCGGGCCTCATCCTCCGCGGACAGCACCGAGCCACGTCTTTCCGCCCTTCACCTCATCTCGCCGTCCCGCCGCGGTCTCCCCGGCGGGACCGCCGCACCGCCCGACCCGTGCGACACGTTTCGCCGCCCGCCTGCCTTCGTCCCCTTCGCGGGCGCCACGTCCCGCCCGTAAAGATTTTTATCAGATCGCGAACGTTTATGAAATACGCTCCGGTCTCTCGAGAGCCAGAAGCGCCACCGGGAGCGCGAAAAGGACCGCGCCCCGCCGGCTCCCTTCCCGCCCGCCGCCTCCCGAGGAGCCCCTCGTCCTTCCCCCTGCCGAGGCTTCGGCCGTCATCACGCCGCACGGCGCGAGTGCGCCCGCCCCCCTGCATCCCGTTCCCGCAGGCGCCGCAGCCGTATATCCCCCGGCACGGCCCGTCGGCCTCGGTCCTGAAAAAAGGGGCGGGGTCACCCCCCGCCCCTTCGTGTTCTTGTCCGCCTCACGCGAAGGCCTCGGGTATCTCCTTGAGCTGGGCATAGGAGAACACCGGCCCGTCCTTGCACACGTAGAGATGGCCGACGTTGCAGCGTCCGCACTTGCCGATACCGCACTTCATACGGTTCTCCAGGGTGGTGTATACCTGATCGGGGGTGAAGCCCAGCTTTTCCAGGTTCTGGAGCACGAACTTGATCATGATGGGCGGCCCACAGGTGACGGCGATGGTGTTCTCGGGCGAGGGCGCCACCTCCAGCAGGAGCTGGGGGACGAAGCCCACGAAGTGGGGCCACTCCTCCTCCTCCACGTCGATGGAGAGGTGGCAGGCGCACTCGCCCTCCTCCAGGATCTCCTTGAACTCGTCCTTGAAGCAGTGGTCGGCCGAGGTGCGGGCGCCGTAGATGAGCTGCAGCTCGCCGTAGTCACCGCGGTTGTCGCGGATCCACTGGATCACCGGGCGCAGGGGCGCCTGGCCTATGCCGCCGCCGATGGTCACCACGTTCTTCCCCTTCCAGTCCTCGAGGGGGAAGTTGTTTCCCAGGGGCCCGCGCACGAAGAAGGTGTCTCCCGCCTCCAGCTCGTGCAGGGCGGAGGTGTTCTTGCCCGCCTTCATGATGCTGAAGCGCAGGTACCCTTTCTCCGTGGGCGAGGAGGAGATGCAGAACATGGACTCCCCCACCCCCGGGATGCCCACCATGGCGCACTGCCCGGGCAGGTGGCTCCAGGTGTCCCAGACCTTCTCGTCGGTGAAGGTCACCTTGAAGGTCTTGATGCAGCGGTCACCCGGCGCCTCGTACCAGGTGTCCAGGATCTTTACCTCATGGGGAATGTAGGGGTTCTTCATTGGGCATCCACCACCTGATCGAGTATGTCCAGGATGTCGATGTTCACCGGGCAGAGGTTGATGCAGCGGCCGCATCCCACGCAGGCGATGACGCCGAAGCGGTTGGGATAGTAGGAGTACTTGTGGTTGATGCGGTTGCGCGTCCTCTCCCTGCGCGTGGGGCGAGGGTTGTGACCCGAGGCGTGCAGGGTGTACTCCTCGAACATGCAGGAGTCCCACATGCGGCAGCGCCGTCCCTCTCCCCCCTCGTCCACCTCGTCCTGGATGTCGAAGCAGTGGCAGGTGGGGCAGAGGAAAGTGCAGATACCGCAGCCCAGGCAGGCCGCCGACACTCTCTTCCAGAGCTCGTTCTCCCACAGCCCCGGGAGCTTCTCCGGGATGCCCGCCGTGGATATGGAGCGGCGAATCCTGCCCTCGGACTCCCTGGCCATCTCCTCGGCCTTCTTCTCGTCGCCGGCGGGGGCCTCCTCGAGCTGCGAGGAAAGGGTCTCCGCCAGCTTCTCTCCCTTTTCGGTGAGGGACTGCACCAGGTAATAGTCGCCCATGTCGGTGAGGAGCATGTCCAGTCCCTCCGTCCCGAAGGGGCTTCCCTGCAGCGAGGTGCAGAAGCAGTTCACCGAGGGGGGTTCCACGCAGGCCATCCCCACCAGGGTGGTCAGCTCGCGCCGCTTTAGGTAATAAGGGTCGTCGAAGTCCCAGGAGAAGAGCTTGTCCACGATGGCCATGGCCCTGGCGTCGCAGGGACGCAGACCGAAGATCACCGTGGTGCCCTCCTCCTCCACGTTCTTCTCCTTGAGCTCGGGACTGCCCACCATAAAGCGGAAGAGGGTCTCCGTCTGGGGGAAGGCGAACTTCTTGGGGGGCACGGTGGAGTTCCCGTAATCCAGGAAGGCCTCCTGCGGGTCCCCTATCTGCTTGAACACGACGACCTCGTCGGACTTGGCGGGCGCGACGAGGCGGAACTTGGAGAGCTCCCCGAGGACCTCTCCCATTTTTTCCTTGCTCAGCTTCTTCAATGCCATGGCACCCACCTCTTAGAGTATGAAGTCCTCACGGTCGTCCACCTTGAAGGTCGAGAGCAGCGGCGGGTTCTCTACGCTGGTGCCCGGCTCGTAATCGTAGAGCTCCTCCACGTCCTTGTAGAACTTGCGGTTGAGCTCCATGAGCGGGATGTCCACGGGACACACCCGCTGGCACTCGCCGCACTGGATGCAGCGTCCCGCCAGGTGGTAGGCCCGGGAGACGTGGTAGGCCGTGTTCTCGCTGATGTCCACGCTGCGCCTCATCCACTGCGGCTGCAGCCGGTCCAGCACGCAGTCCTCGCAGTAGCACATGGGGCAGACGTTGCGGCAGGAATAGCAGCGGATGCAGCGGGAGAACTTCTCCTCCCAGTACGCCCATTTCTCCGCCGCCGCCCGCTTCTCCAGCTCGGCGATGTCGGAGTAGTCGTCGTCGGCGAAACGCTCCACCGCCTCGTCCAGCAGCTCGTCGTAGACCAGGGGGGTGGGATAGCGGCAGCGCAGGCACTTGTCCGCCACCAGCTCCTCCCTGGGCACCTCCTCCTTGCTGCCGTTGAAGGAGAGCACGAACCTGTCCCCCTCCAGGGCGATCTCACCCCGCTGCAGCACGCCGGGGAACTTGGCCTCCACCTTGGCCATGTCCACCACCCCGGTGCAGGGGATCCCCAGGACCAGGATGCGGTCACGGTCGTAGGCCTTCTCCTCCATCTGCTGCACCAGGGCGCGGGAGTCGCAGCCCTTGACCATCACCGCCACCTTGCGCAGGTCCGGCTCCTGGCCGCGGGGGACGGGCAACTTCTCCTCCAGGGTGATGTAGGTGGCGAGGTTGTTCACGCAGGCGGGCGTGAAGATGAGCTCGTCCGCTTCGTCCGGGCCCTGGACGAAGGCGGGGCGCGCCCGGAAGCCGTAGGTGCCGGGACGGTACCCGATGAGCAGCCTCACGTCGTCCCTGGAGACAACCTCCTTGGCCTTTTCTCTCAGCTTGTTTACGTCTACCAATTTAACTGCCTCCGTTTGAACTGATCCATGGGCCCGACTTCCTTCACGCCGTTGACGACCTCTTCGATGACCTCCTTCCACTTGGCGCCCTCGGAGGCCGAGACCCAGCTCATGCGCACCCTCTGGGGCTCGACGCCCAGGTATTCGAGGAAGTTGCGCATGAGGTTGAAGCGGCGCCGCGCGTAGTAGTTGCCCTGCATGTAGTGGCAGTCGCCGGGGTGGCATCCGGAGATGAGCACCCCGTCCGCGCCCTGCTGCAGGGCGTTCATCACGAAGAGGGGATTGACCCTGCCCGAGCACATGACCCTGATCACCCGCACGTTGGACGGGTACTGGATGCGCGAGGTGCCGGCCAGGTCGGCCCCGGCGTAGGAGCACCAGTTGCACAGGAAGGCCACGATGTTGGGCTCGAAATCCGTCTTCTCAGCCATGACCTACTTCACCCCCAGGGCCTGTATCTGCGGCAGCAACTGCACGTCCTTGAAGGAACGCTGCTGGATGGAGCCGGAGAGGCAGGCGGCCGCGCAGGCGCCGCACCCCTTGCACAGGGCCTCGTTGACCCGCGCCACCCTCACCGGCCAGCCCATGCGGTTGATCTCCACCAGTTCGATGGCCGTGAAGGGGCAGAGCTCCACGCAGAAACCGCAGCCGCGGCAGGTCTGCTCGTTGACCACCGAGGTCTGGGCCTCCACCTTCACCTTGCCCGAGGCCATGGGGATCATGGCCGCCGAGGCAGCTCCCTTGGCCTGTGCAACGGCGTCCGGGATGTCCTTGGGTCCCTGGCACACGCCGGCCAGGTAGACGCCGTCGGAGGCCGTGTCCACGGGACGCAGCTTGGGGTGTGCCTCCAGATAGAAGAGGTCCGAGGACTGCGAGAGTTTGAGCAGGTCGATGATCTCGCGGTTGTCGGAGCGCGGGCACAGGCCCACGGAGAGCACCACCATGTCCGTCTCGTGCTCCAGGGGGGTGGCGGTGAGGGTGTCCTCGGCGCGCACGATGAGTTTGTCGCCCTTCTTGTAGATCTCCGAGGGGTTGCCGCGGATGTACTTGACCCCCTCGCGGCGCACGCGGTCGTAGAACTCCTCGAAGCCCTTGCCGAAGGCGCGCACATCCATGTAGAACACGGTCACCTCGCAGTCGTGGCCTACCTTGTCCTTGACCAGGTGGGCCAGCTTGGCGGTGTACATGCAGCACACGCGGGAGCAATACTCGTTGCCCACGCTCTTGTCGCGCGAGCCCACGCACTGGATGAAGGTGACGCTCTGGGGCACCCTGGGGGCCTCCGCCTCCTCGCCCTCCTTCTTCTTCTTTTTCTTGCCCCGCTCGAGCATGACCACCTTGCCGCCAGTGGGTCCGGAGGCGTTGACCATACGCTCGAACTCCAGGGCGGTGAGCACGTTGTCATAGACCCCGTAGCCGTACTCGGGCTTGAGGCGCGCGTCGAAGACGTCGTAGCCGGTGGCCACGATGATGGTTCCCACCTTGAACTCCACCACCTCGTCCTGGAGGTCGAAGTTGATGGCCCCCGCCTTGCAGGCGTCCTTGCACTTGGGCGACTCGCCGCACTTGCCCTTGGTGAGGAAGAGGCAGTTCTCCTTGTCGATGGTGTACTTGGCGGGAACCGCCTGGGGGAAGGGCAGGTAGATGGCCCCCCGCATGCCGATGCCCTCGTCGAACTCGTTGGGAATACGCCCCGCGAGGCGGCACTCGGACGCGCAATCTCCGCAGCCCGTGCACTTGTCCATGTCCACGAAGCGGCTTCTTTTACGCACCTTGATGTCGAAGTTGCCGATATAGCCGCCGATCTCCTCCACCTGGGAGTAGGTCATGAGCTCGATGTTGGGGTGGTTGGCCACGTCCACCATCTTGGGGGTGAGGATGCAGGCCGAGCAGTCCAGGGTGGGGAAGGTCTTGTCCAGCTGGGCCATGTGCCCGCCCACGGTGGGGCTCTTCTCCACCAGGTAGACCTTGAAGCCCGCGTCGGCGATGTCCAGGGCGGCCTGGATGCCGGCGATGCCCGCCCCGATGATGAGGCAGGAGGGCTCCACGTCCACCTCCTTCACGTCCAGGGCCTCCAGCCTGCGGGCCTTCACCACCGCCGCCTCCACCACCCGCTTGGCCTTCTCGGTGGCGGCGATGGGGTCATCGTGCACCCAGGAGCACTGCTCGCGGATGTTGGCCATCTCCAGGAAGTACGGGTTGAGGCCGCCGGAGAGCAGCGTCTTGCGGAAGGTGGGCTCGTGCATGCGCGGGGAGCACGAGGCCACCACCACGCGGTTCAACCCCATGTTGGCGATGTCGTCGGTGATCAGCGCCTGCCCGGGATCGGAGCACATGTAGGAGTAGTTGCGCGCCACCACCACGTCGGGCAGGGTCTGGGCGAACTGCACCACCTCTTCCACGTTCACCGTGCCCGCGATGTTGGTGCCGCAGTGGCAGACGTAGACCCCGATCTTCGGTTTACCGTTCATATGTCTCTTTTCCTCCTCGTGCCTTGGGAAAAGCTCTGATATCCTGCGATCTCATTATGGGCACCGGAGGAGTCCGGGCTCAATGACAACCATTAAGCGCCCTTCAACTCCTTGATCTTCTCCACCAGCTTGGGGACCACCTTGAAGAGGTCGTCCACGATGCCGTAATCGGCGATGCCGAAGATGGGGGCGTCGGGGTCCTTGTTGATGGCCACGATGACTTCGGATCCCTTCATGCCCGTGACGTGCTGGAAGGCTCCGGAGATGCCCACCGCGAGGTAGAGCTTGGGCTTCACCGTCTTGCCGGAGATGCCCACCTGGCGGTCCGCCGGCAGCCAGCCGGCGTCCACCACCGCGCGGGAGGCGGCGAGGTCGGCGCCCAGGGCCTGGGCGAGCTCCTCCACCACCGGCATGTTCTTGTCCTCGCGGATGCCGCGGCCCACGCCCACCAGCAGCGTGGACTGGGTGATGTCCACCTCGCCCACCTCGGGCTCCACGTACTCCACGAACTTGCGGTATGAGAGGTCCTCGGTGACGGGGTTGTCGACCTTGACGATCTCGCCCGACTTGGAGGGATCCTCGGCGGTGAAGGTGGCCTCGCGCACGGTGAGGATGTAAAGGTCGGCATCCTTCATGGTGAAGTGCGCGTCGAGCTTTCCGCCGTAGAAGGTACGCGTGGGCTTGGGCTTGTCGCCCTCCATCTCCAGGGCGGTGATGTCGGTGACCAGGGGAACTCCCAGCTCCACCGCCAGGGCCGGCGCCAGGTCGACGCCCTGGGCGGTGTTGCCGATGAGCACCAGCCCGGGGCCGTGCTCCTTGACGAGGGCCGAGAGGGCCTTCTGGTAGGCCTCGGAATTGTAGTTCTCGAACAGGGGGTCGTTGACGTAGAGGACCTTGTCCGCGTATCCGGCGGCCTTCTTCGCAAAGGCGTCCACGTCCTTGCCCAACAGGACGGCGACCACGGTCCCGCCCAGCTTGGCGGCGCCGCAGAGCATCTCCACCGAGACGTCCCGCATCTCGCCGCGACGGTGCTCGATGAGAACGAAGATGTCTTTCATTTACACCAGCCCCTTCTCCTTCAGGATGGCGGCCAACTTCGCCGCCGTCTCCTCCGGCTCGCCCTCCAGGATCTCGGCCATCTCGCCCACCACCGGGGGCGTGAACTTCTCCAGCGCCGCCCAGGAACCGGCCTCGCCCACCTCGGAGGCGTCAAGGCCCAGGTCGGCGGCGGACTTGATGGCGATCTCCTTCTTGGCCGCCTGCTTGATGCCCTTGAAGGAGGCATAGCGCGGCTCGTTGATGCCGGTCTGTATGCCCAGCACGCAGGGAAGGTCGATCTCCAGGAACTCCATGAGCCCTCCCTCGAGCTCGCGGCCCACCTTGGCGCGCTTGCCGGGCTCCAGTATCTCCACCTTCTTCACGTAGGTGGCGTGGGGAACGCCCAGCAGCTCTGCCAGGGCGGCGGGCACCACGGCGTAGCCGTCGTCGTCGGCAAGGGCGCCGGTGAAGACGATGTCGTACTCCAGGCCCTTTATCGCCGCGGCCAGCGCCTTGGCCACCGCGAACCCGTCTCCGCCCTTGAAGGCCTCGTCCTCCAGGCGGATGGCCTCGTCGCCGCCCTTGGCCAGGGCCATGCGGATGACCTCGTCGGATTCCTTGTCCCCGAGGCTGATCACCGTCACCGTGCCCTCGCCCAGGCGCTCCTTGATCTGGATGGCCTCCTCCACGGCGTAGTTGTCGCACTCGTTGATTCCGAAGGATAGTCTGCTCTTGTCGATATCCTTTCCCGAGGCGTCGATGTGGACCTCGGACTCGGCGGTGTCCGGGACCCTCTTCACGCATACCACCATGTTCATACGCTTTTCACCTCTTCCCTCTGATTCCCGATTCCGTTACCGATGCCTCACGTTCCGGCCCGTATATCTACAGAGCCTCGGCCAGGAGCTCGAGGATGTCCGCCACGCGCATCTCCTCCTCCACGCCCTTGACCTTGGTGGCGTCCTCCAGGGTCAGCAGGCAGAAGGGGCAGGCTACGGCGATGACCTCGGCGCCCATCTCTTTGGCGTCCTCAACCCTGATCTCCGCAAGGCGCTCCGCCTTGGACTCGCTCTCCACCCACATCTTTCCGCCCCCGCCCTCGCAGCAGAGGCTGCGTTCGCGGCAGCGGTCGAACTCCCGGAACTCCACCCCGGGGATGCGGGTGATGATGTAGCGAGGCTCGTCGTAGATGTCGTTCTGCTTCCCGAGGAAGCAGGGGTCGTGGTAGGTGACCACCTTGGCCATCTCCCCGCTGAGCTGGAGCTTGCCCTCCTCGAGGAGCTCCGCCACCAGCTCGGTGTAGTGGAGCACCGGGTGCTTGAGCCCGTGGTACTCCTTCTTGAGGGTGTTGTAGCAGTGGGGGCTGATGCAGACGATGCGGTTGACGTTGAAGGAGTTGAGGAGCTCCACGTTCTCCTCGTCGCACATCTCGAAGAGGCCCTCCTCCCCGAGACGGCGCACCTCGCTGCCGCAGCAGCTCTCCTCCTCGCCGATGATCCCGAAGTCCACACCGGCCGCGTTGAGCACCTTCACCAGGGCTTGGGCCACCTTCATCACCCGGGGGTCGTAGGCGTCGGTGCAGCAGACGAAGAGGAGCACGTCGGTGGTCTCCTCCGCCTCCGGCTCCAGGGCCTCCACCTCCAGGTCGGCGGTCCAATCCAGGCGCTTGGCGCGCGGCGACCCCCAGGGGTTGCCGTCCTTGAAGATGGACTCCAGGGCGTCGCGCACCGTGGGCTGCACCCTGCCCTCCTCGATCTGCAGGCTGCGCAGCCCGATGAGCACCTCGAGGGGCTCAAGACCCTTGGGGCAGCGCGCCGCGCAGGTGTAGCAGGTGGTGCAGTCCCAGATCTCGGGCTTCTCGGAGAGCTCCTCCAGCCGCTCCTCGTTCTGGGTGTCGTACATGAAGCACCTGACCCTGAGGTCGGTCCTCAGTGCGACGGGGCAACCACCCGTACACCTCCCGCACTGGATGCATCCGAGGAGGTCGTACTTCTCGACGAAACCGATTTCTTCAGCGCACATGATTTACCCCGCTCCGTTTCCTTTTCCGTTCACTGTCGCTTACCTGACTCTATCTCTACTGCCGCATCTTACCCGTGGAAAAACAGGGTATCTCGGCACGGGCCATCATATTATATTAGATATTTTTCCGGGGTTTCAAGGAGCACCGCGGGTGGGAGATACAGGGCGGCGGCCATTCGTGGGGCATCGCGAACACCGCGGGCGCCCTTCCACCATCTTCCACCCCTTCACCAGGGCGAGGGCGCATGCCTTTACTTTTTTGTCCACGCCTCTCCGGACGGGGAAGCGGCGCCCCGCCACGGCACGGCCGTACCCGTCAGCGGCCTATGCGCCGCCGAAGTTCTTGTCCAGGAAGGAGACGATCTCGGAGATGGTCGTGCCGGGGGTGAATATCTCCGCCACCCCCATGCGCCGGAGCTCCACGGCGTCGTCCTCGGGTATGATCCCCCCGCCGAAGACCATGATCTTCTCGCCTCCCCTCTCGGCCAGGAGCTCCATGACCCGCGGAAAGAGGGTCATGTGGGCGCCGGAGAGTATGGAGAGGCCCACCGCGTCCACGTCCTCCTGGATGGCCGCCTCCGCTATCTGTTCCGGGGTCTGATGCAGGCCGGTGTAGATGACCTCATAGCCGGCGTCCGCGAGGCCGCGGGCCACCACCTTGGCGCCGCGGTCATGCCCGTCCAGGCCGGGCTTGGCGATAAGGATGCGTCTTTTTCCCCGCTCCATGATCCCCTCCACTCACAACCACGCTCCGGCATCTTTTCTGGACCGCCTAAAGTATATTAGAGCGGCCCTTTCCCAGGAAGTGCCCCCGGGTCGTCCCCCGCGCCGCACACGCCTGAAGAAATGCCTCCATTCCGAGCATACGTGGCGGAAAGCGTCACGCGGACTCCGGGGAACAGGATCATCGCGCGGTACTTCCGGCATGACGGCATCCGCCCCGGAGATCTATCGGAACGCAAGAGAGGCTCGTGAGGGACGTCGCACGGTCCTTGCGGCATTACGGCAGCCGGTGAAAGCCGGGATCAGAAGAGGGGGGTTTCGCGGTACTCCCCGAAGACCTCCCGCAGAGCGCCGATGATCTCTCCTTCCGTGCAGTAGGCGCGGGCACAGGAGAGGATGAGGGGCATAAGGTTGGCGTCGCCCCGCGCCCCCTCCTTGAGCGCCTCCAGGCTTGCGTCCACCTGCGAGGATGACCGCGACGAGCGCAGCTCGGCCAGCTTGTCCCTCTGTTTTTTCTCCACCGCGGGGTCTATCTTCAGCAGCTCGATGGAAAGGGTCTCCTCCTCGTTGCGGTAGCGGTTCACCCCCACCACCACCCGCTTCCCGCTCTCGATCTCCCGCTGGTAGCGGTAGGCGGCGTCGGCGATCTCGCGCTGGAAGAACCCCTGGTCGATGGCCGCCAGCACCCCTCCCAGTTCCTCTATCCTGCGGAAGTACTCCTCTGCCTCCCGCTCCATGCGGTCGGTGAGCGCCTCCACGAAGTAGGACCCCCCCAAAGGGTCGATGACGTTGGCGACCCCGGTCTCGTGGGCGATGAGCTGCTGGGTCCGGAGGGCTATCTCCACCGCCTTCTCCGTGGGCAAGGCCAGGGTCTCGTCCATGGAGTTGGTGTGCAGGCTCTGAGTGCCCCCGAGGACCGCGGAGAGGGCCTGGAAGGCGGTGCGCACGATGTTGTTCTCCGGCTGCTGGGCGGTGAGGGAACAGCCCGCGGTCTGGGTGTGGAAGCGCAGCATCCAGGAGCGCGGGTCTTTGGCTCCGTACTTCTCGCGCATGTGGCGGGCCCAGATGCGGCGGGCGGCGCGGTACTTGGCGATCTCCTCGAAGAAGTCCACGTGGGCGTTGAAGAAGAAGGAGAGGCGGGGGGCGAATTCGTCCACGTCCAGCCCCGCCGCGATTCCCGCCTCCACGTAGGCGAAGCCGTCCGCCAGGGTGAAGGCCAGCTCCTGCACCGCGGTGGAGCCGGCCTCGCGGATGTGGTAGCCGCTGATGGAGATGGTGTTCCAGCGCGGCACCTCGCGCGAGCAGAAGGCGAGGATGTCGGTGATGACGCGCAGGGAGGGGCGAGGAGGGAAGATCCAGCTCTTCTGGGCGATGTATTCCTTTAAGATGTCGTTCTGGATGGTGCCCCCCAGCTCGGAGAAGGAGGCCCCCTGCTTCTCGCCCACGCAGAGGTAGAAGGCCAGGAGCACCGCCGCGGGGCCGTTGATGGTCATGGAGGTGGTGATGTCTCTGAGGGGGATGCCCTCGAAAAGCGTCTCCATGTCCGCCAGGGAGTCGATGGCCACCCCGCAGCGCCCCACCTCCCCCTCGGCCAGGGGATCGTCGGAATCCCGCCCCATGATGGTGGGCATGTCGAAGGCCACCGAGAGGCCGGTCTGGCCCCGCTCCAGGAGGAACCTGTAACGCCGGTTGGTGTCCTCGGCGGTGCCGAAGCCCGCAAACTGGCGCATGGTCCAGAGCCTCCCCCGGTACATGGTGGCCTGCACCCCCCGGGTGAAGGGATAGAGGCCCGGGTATCCGAGGTCCCGCTCGTAGTCCAGCCCCTCTACGTCCTCGGGGGCGTAAAGGGGGTCGAGTTCCTGCCCGGACACGGTGGTGAAATCCGCATCCCGCAGGGAAGAAGGAAGGTAGTGCTCCTTGAGCCAGCTACTTTTATCCATTATCTTCCACCTCGTTCAAGTCGTTTCTAGGCCGGCCACATCAGGCCCGGGCCGGGGCGTAGACCGCGAGCCGGCAATCGATCCCCTTCCTTGTCCTCTCGCGGAGAAAAGGATGGGCCGGGCGGATGTCACTCTGCCGGCGAGCTAGTATTCGATCCCCTTCCTCATCTGCACGCCCTGCCGGTAATGGTGTTTGACCTCGCGTACCTCGCTCACCAGGTCGGCCAGCTCTATGAGCTCCGGCGGCGCGTACCTTCCGGTGCACACCACCTCCATCTCCCGGGGACAGGAGCGCAGGAATTCGAGCACCTCTTCCACGGGGAGCAGCCCGTAATCCATGGCCACGTTTATCTCGTCCAGGATGAGCATGCCGTGCTCTCCCTCCGCGGCCACCTTCCTGGCCAACTCGAAGCCCTCGCGCGCCATACGCAGGTCCACCTCCTCCGGCTCGCCTTTCTTCACGAACTCGTCGCGGCCGGCCATGACGATGGTGAACCCCGGCAGGCATCTCTCGCAGGTGATCAGCTCCCCGTAGGTGCGCCCCTTCATGAACTGCACCATGAACACCTTCGTCCCGTGTCCGAGGGCGCGCAGGGCCTGGCCCAGGGCGGCGGTGGTCTTTCCCTTCCCGTCTCCCGTGTATACCTGGATCATTCTCTCACCTTCGCTCCGCAGTTGGGGCAGAAACGGGCATCGAGGTCCGTTACCGCCGTCCAGCAGCTCGGGCAGGCGATGGTCTCCTCCGCCGAGGGCTCCGCGGAGGACGCCGCCTGTTCCGCGGTCTCTCCCGTCCGCGGCGACGCCGTCGGCTTCTCCTCCGCCGCCGCATCTCCCTCGCCCGCCCCCTCTTCACGGGCGGCCGGCCCGGTCTCCTCGGACGCCTCGGGTCCCCTTTCCCCTTCTCCCGTGACCTCCGCCGCCCCGGGCACGGGCGTTGTGGCCGCGGTGGCCTCCGCCATCGCCGTCACCCTTATGCCGCAGTTGCCGCAGAACAGGGCGTCCTCGTCCAGTGGCGCCCCGCACTGAGGGCACGTGCGGGCCACGACGGGGGTCGCCGCCTGTGCGGGCGGAGGCGCGGCCGGCCCGGTCACCGGGGCCTGGGCCGGGGTGCCCGCGACCGCCGGCTGGCCCGGGACCGGTGAGGGCATCACCGCCCCTGGAGGCACCGGAACCGCCGCCCCGGGCACGGGAGGAGGCGGAGCCAACGGCGCCGCCGGCGCCGTTCCGCCCGGCGCGGCAGGCATTCCCGGCTGCACCGGGGCGGCAAGCGCGCCCCCGCAGGAAGGACAGTATAGGGCGCCCTTTACCACCTCCCCGCCGCAGCGCGGGCAGCGCGGCCTCTGTGCCACCTCTTTCGCCGCCTTGAGCTGGGCCAGCAGGGTTTCCCACTGCGCCGTCTGCGTCTTGATGTCCTTGAGGGTGCGGTAGGCCTCGAGCATCTCGGGCCGGGAAAGCCCTCCTTCCTCCCCGGCCTGGAAAGCCAACTGGCCGAGGTAATAGATATATTGTTCCTCGCGCTGCCTCAGCTGCTTGAGGAACTTCTTTATTTGTCCGGGGTTGTACTGTTCCATCGCCCTTCCCTCCATCTCACGGCGCTTTCAGACCTTCTCGGAACCCATCGGAGGGAAGTGAGTCGTGCCGTTCCATCGCCCTTCCCTCCATCTACTCGGGATATACCCGCCGTCTTACCGCCATCCCGGTCAGCCGGTGAGCTTTTATGCTAACAATAGCAAAAAACGGGCCACGTCACATGCCCTTACCGTCCCCGCGGCCCCCGACCCCGTCCCCCCGGCGTTCGGAAAAGTGTTAAGCGGCGATTGCTAAATTGCTTTACCCGCGGTTTTGTATTAGGATTAGAGATGCTTCCCCACGGGACGGGGGAGCACCGTTTCGGTTCGGCGTCTAAGCAGGGAAAGCAGGAGGTGTTGCCATGTCGCTCGAGGATAAGTGCATCATCACGGCGGCCTTGGCCGGAGCCGCGACCATGAAATCCCAGAACCCCGCGGTGCCCTATACCGTGGAGGAGTTCGTGGAGGAGGCCTACAAATGCTACAACGCGGGGTGCGCCATCGTCCACATCCACGCCCGCGACCCCGAAACGGGTCTTCCCACCGCGAGCATCGACGTGTTGCGCGAGATCGTCAAGGGGATCACCGAGAAATGCCCCATCGTCATCAACCTCTCCACCGCCATCGGCATCGGCGCCACCCCCGAGGAGCGCATCAACGTGGTGAAGCAGCTCAAGCCGGAGATGGCCTCCCTCAACACCAACTCCATGAACTTCGCCCTCGGGGACTGGAAGAACCACGTGGTGCTGGGAGAGACGGTGTTTACCAACACCTTCCAGATGCTGGTCGATTTTGCAAAGGAGATGAAGGAGGCCGGGACCAAGCCGGAGCTCGAGGTCTATGACGTGGGCGGCATCTACAACACCCTCTTCGTCCGCCACCAGGGCATCTTCGTGGAGCCCCTGCACTACCAGTTCGTATGGGGGGTTCTGGGGGGTTGCTGGTTCGACCTCGGCAACTTCAAGCGCTTCATGGACCTCATCCCCGACGACGCCACCTGGAGCACCTGCGGCGTCGGCCCGGCGCAGTTCCGCGGCGCCTTCGTGGCCGCCCAGGAGGGCGGGCATATCCGCGTCGGCCTGGAGGACAACATCACCGTTAAGAAGGGCGTTCTGGCCAAGGGCTCGTACGAGCAGGTGGAGAAAGTGGTCAAGATCATCGAGCTCGCGGACCGCGAGCCGGCTACCCCCGACGAGGCGCGCCAGATCCTCGGCCTCAAGGGCGGGCCCGAGCTGTAGAGGAAAACCGCACGACCGGCCCGACCGGACGGGCGGGGTCACGCGAAAGGGCCATCAGAGAGACATAGGGCGCCCCATCCGGGGCGCCTTTCATCTGTTCTGCTCTTCCATGCAGTACGCAGGTCGCCGCTTTCCGCCGGGGAGGACATATACAGGCCCGACCGGACGGGCGGGGTCACGCGAAAGGGCCTTCAGGGAGACAAAAGGCGCCCCATCCGGGGCGCCTTTCACCTGTTCTGCTCTTCCATGCAGTACGCAGGTCGCCGCTCTCCGCCGGGGAGGACATATGCAGGCCCTTCGCCGGCGCATGCTGACCCTTGCCGCCGAGATGACGGCGCTTTTTCTACCCTATGCCGTAATCCTCTCCGGTGATGGCGGAGGCGCAGAGGATGCCGCTGGAGCAGGCGCAGTCCATCGCCACGCCGTAGCCGCGGACGGTATCGCCCGCGAAGTACAGGCCCTCCACCCCCGGCGCCTTGACGTCGGGCTTGAGGCTGCCCGCCTGACTCACGCTCTTAGCTACCCCCTCCAGCTTCACGCACACCGGATAGAGTTCCCATTCGATGCACTCCTTGAAGCCGGGGTAGATGCTCTCCAGGAAATCGGGAACCGCCCTAACCACCTTCATCACCAGTTCGCGGTTATGGGACTCCGCCTCAGTGAGGGGGAGGTAGGCGGTGAAGAGGTGCTTTCCCGCCGGGGCGCATCCGGGTTCGATATAGGACTGGATGTTCCAGGCCATGTAGACGTCCCAGTCGAACCCCTCGGACCTGGGTACCACGCAGGGCGTCTTCATGAGTCGTCGGGCATGATCCTCGGGTACGGGTAGGTCGGAAAGCCCAATATAAGGCGAGAGGCTGCCGTATCCATAGAGCGATCTCACGCGGGAGACGAAATCGGCCGGGAAGGCCGCCTCGTCCGCGTACTCGAACAGCTCCTGCACCGGGATGTTGAAGACCACGCGCTCGGCGGCGATGAACTCCCCCTCGCCGTCGCCCTCCACCCTGACTCCGGCGACCTTTCCGCCCTCGAGGGCGATCTCCTTTACCTTGCTTCCGAGGCACACCTCGCCGCCGAAATCGCGCAGTCTCCCAGCCACCGCTTCGCTCCACGCCATCACCCCGTCGCGGGTGAAGCCGCCCACATAAACCGAGCCTCCCTTAAGGACGGCGGGCGCCAGCACCTGGGAGGAGTAGCGCAGGATATCCCCGATGGAGATGTCGTGCGGATTGTTGATGGTGGTGATAAGGGTTCCGATGCAGCGGAAATAATCGTAGAGCACCGGGCTCTCCGCGAACCCCGTCTTCACCAGGTGGTCGTGGAGGGAGACGCGGTCGAGCTCACGCGCCTGCTCCGGCGTGAGCGACATGAGGTCGCCGAAGAAATCCAGGAACCTCTTGTTGATCCGCTTTAGCTCCGCTTTTATCTTCTCGTCCAGGTCATTCCCCTCGCTCAACGGCGGCTCGCGGTAGAACTCCCCGTTTATCCATGAACCGGTGAGGAAGGGGACGATCTCCACCTCGCGTGCTCCGTAACCCCCGATGAGATCGCGCAGCCGGGCGAAGTATCCCTCCCCCGCCACGCTCACGCCGTGATAGCCCAGGTCGAGTACATATCCGTCGAGGGTCCCCTCCTCGGCCATCTTGTCGAGGGAGGGGACGCTCTCAACGAGGTAAGAGTACTGGCCGGCGAGAAGCCTCCGGTACCATCCGGTTCCCTTTTCCCTCAATTCCTCGCCGCGCAGGGACATCGCCCTTCCGCCCACACGGTCGTCTTTTTCCAATACCAGGGTCTTGAGCCCCTCCTTTGCCAGCAGCGCACCGGCTGACAGCCCTCCGACGCCAGCTCCTATTACCACCACATCCCACTTTTCCACTTTCTTCCTCCTTTTGAACCGTCGAGAAGCAACCCCCTCCCGCCATAATAATAGCGCAACCGGCGCTCACAGGTGGTATTCGGTTATCGGATCATCGGTTTCCACCGCTTGCGCCGCAGGCGCTACGGTGCCGGTGCCTGTGCGGCGGGGTGTCATCCTTTATCGCGCGAGAGCCTGCATCGCGAAAGCGATAGCGCCGCAGGCGCTACGGTGTCCAGCGCTTAGGGGCTGGGGGCTATCGTTTCACAATCGACAGTCTGCATCGCGTAAGCGATAGCGCCGCAGGCGCTACGGTGTCCAGTGCCTGGACGGAGCGTAGCGAGGTCCAGGCCTGGCACGCATACGCCCGCACATACAAAATGTCCCATGTCCGGGGCTGACCCCATCAGCTTCTGCGGACCGGTATGTCGTCCAGCGCCTGCGGGTTCTCCACCGAGGCCAGGTCCCCCAGCTCCTCCCCAAGGTATCGGGCTTTGATGAGGCGGCGCACGATCTTGGCGGAGCGGGTCTTGGGCAGGGCGGGCACGAAATGCACCTCGTCGGGACGTCCCACCTTGCCCAGGAAGTCGGCTGCCCTGTCCTTGATGGACTCCGCGAGCTCGGAGGTGGGCTTGAAGTCGGGCCTTAGGACCACAAAGCACACCACCGCCTCCCCCTTGATGTCGTGGGGGACGCCGATGGCCGCCGCCTCCGTGACCGCCTCGTGCTCCATCAAGGCAGCCTCGATCTCCGCGGGGCCGGTGCGCCGCCCCGAGACCTTGATGGTGTCGTCGGAGCGGCCGTGCAGGAACCAGAAGCCGTCCTCGTCCACGCTGGCCCAGTCGCCGTGGTACCACACGCCGGGCCAGCGCGACCAGTAGGTCTCCAGGTAGCGCTCAGGGTCGCGCCAGAAGCCCCGGGTCATGGAGGGGGCGGGCTTGACCGCCACCAGGTGCCCCTTCTCCCCTCGCACCGGCCGGCCCTCGTCGTCGTAGACGTCTATGGCCATGCCCAGCCCGGGGCCGCGCAGGGTGATGGGCTTGAGGTCGGTGATGGGCAGGGGGGAGAGGAAGCAGCCCACGATCTCGGTGCCCCCGGAGATGTTGATGATGGGGAGCTTTCCCCGGCCCACCTTCTCGAAGTACCACATCCAGGATTCGGGGTCCCAGGGCTCCCCGGTGGAGCCCAGGATGCGCAGGCTGGAGAGGTCGTGCTTGTCTATCCAGGACTCCCCGAAGCGCATGAGCATGCGGATGGCGGTGGGGGAGATGCCGAAGGTGCTTATGGCGTGGCGCTCGGTGAGCTCCCAGAGGCGGTCCGGCTCGGGGTAGTCGGGGACCCCCTCGAAGATCACGAAGGTGCCCCCGAAGTTCATCACCCCGATGATCATCCAGGGCCCCATCATCCAGCCGATGTCGGTGAGCCAGAAGAAGATGTCCTCCTGCTTGACGTCGAAGTAGTAGCCCAGCTCCTTGCATATCTGGGCCAGGCAGCCCCCGTGGGTGTGCACCGCGCCCTTGGGGGCGCCGGTGGTGCCGGAGGTGTAGATGATCATGGCGTGGTCCTCGGAGTCCATCTCCTCCGTGGGGCAGTCCTCGGGGAGGCCTTGCACCAGCTGGTGCATCCAGATGTCGCGTATGGCGTGCCACGGGATGTCGATGCCCACACGCTTCAGCACCACCACGTGCTTCACGGAGGGCACCTGGTCCACCGCCTCGTCGGCGTTCTCCTTGATGGGGAAGACCTTGCCCCTGCGCATGGACCCGTCGGCGGTGATGAGCACCTTGGCCTCGGCGTTGCGCAGGCGAGCCGCCAGGGGGGCGGGCCCGAAACCGGAGAAGATGGGGATGGTGATGGCCCCCACCTTCCAGCAGGCCAGGAGGGAGAAGATGATCTGGGGGCTCATGGGCATGTAGATGCCCACGGTGTCGCCCTTTCCCACCCGCAGGTTCTTGAGGGCGTTGGCCATCTTGCAGGTCTCGCGGTAGACGTCCCCGTAGGTGTAGCGGCGGATGGCGCCGTCGTCGCCCTCCCAGATGAAGGCGAGCTTGTTCCTCACCGGGGTCCGCATGTGCTTGTCCAGGCAGTTGAGGACGATGTTGGTCTTGCCGCCCAGGTACCACTTCGCCCACTGGATGCCCTCCGAGGTGTCCAGCACCCTCTCGTACGGTCGGTACCAGCGGATGTCCAGGTCCTCCATGATGGCGTCCCAGAACCACTCCAGCTCCTCGGTGCTCCTGGCGAGCAGCTCCTCGTAGGTGGAGATGCCGTGCTTGCGCATGAACCTGGTGATGTTGGCCTTCTCGATGTAGTCCCCGTACGGTTTCCAGACGACCTCGCTCATCCTTCGCTCCCCCTTTCGATGCGTTTCCGTTCTCTCCCTCCCCGTCTCCTGTGAGTGAGACCTCGAAACCCTGGAACGTCTCCTCTGCCGGTGCCGCGAATGTGATGCCGGTAAGCCGCGTGAGCTGATGCGTCTGAGGGTTGGAACCGCGCTGCGAAAATGCTGCTGCGTTGCCCAGATGTCGCGCCTTGTCTGCTATCGAGTATCCCCTATTAGGGATTTATTAAACACGGCGCGGAGCAAAATGACAAGTGCTCCTTAACAGTTTGCCAGCCAAATCGCCAGATGATATCCTACATATCAACCTGCAGGAGATTCCTTGCGCAAAGACGAGGGAGGGAAGAGTATGTTTGAAGTCGTCGCCGAAGGAACCGGCCCCCTCTTCATGGATCCCGACGCCGACAAGGCGCGGGAGTTCTTCCGCACCAAGACCCGGGCCATGGTGAGCAAGGTGATGACCGTCAGCGAGGCGGTGGGAAGATTCGTCCACGACGGCGATTACCTGGCCATCGGCGGTTTCGGGGCCAACCGCATCCCCACGGCCGTATGTCACGAGATCGTGAGGCAGCGCAAGAAAAACCTGGCCTTCGCCGGCCACACCTCCACGCATGATTTCCAGATCCTTGCAGCGGGAGAGGTCTTCAACCGCTGCGACATCGCCTACATCATCGGGCTGGAGGCGCGCGGCCTCTCGCCCAACGCGCGGCGCTACATGGAGAGCGGAAAGGTGGAGTGCTGCGAGTGGACCAACTACGGCATGGCCTGCCGCCTCAAGGCCGCGGCGGCCGGCGTCTCCTTCATGCCCGCGCGCAACATGATGGGCACCGACACCTTCAAGCACAGCGCCGCCAAGGTGGTGAAGTGCCCCTTCACGGGGGAGAACTACGTGCTCTACCCCGCCCTCTGGCCCGACGTCTCGGCCATCCACGTGCATGAGGCGGACATCTACGGCAACTGCCGCATCAAGGGCATCTCCGTGGCCGACCTGGAGCTGGCGCGCGCCTCCAAGCGCCTCATCATCACCACCGAGCGCCTCATACCCAACGAGGAGATACGCTCCGACCCCACCTCCACCCTCATCCCCTACTACCTGGTGGACGCGGTGTGCGAGGTGCCCTTCGGGAGCTACCCGGGCAACATGCCCTACGAGTACTTCTCCGACGAGGAACACCTCCGGCAGTGGCTGAACGTGGAGAAGGACCCCGAGGAGTTCAAACAGTTCCTGGACAAGTACATCTACCGGACCCGCGACTTCAACCAGTACCTGGAGCTCTGCGGAGGCCTGGAGCGCATCAACGAGCTGCGCGCCATAGAACACCTCATCGACCTCGACGGGAGGGGGTAGAGATGACCGAGTACAACACCATGGAGCTGATGATCTGCGCCGCCGCCCGCAACCTGGAGGACGGTAAAGCCGTGGCGGTGGGCACCGGCGCCCCCTGCGCCGCCGCCATGCTGGCCCAGAAGGCCTACGCCCCCAACCTGGTGATCATCTTCGAGGCGGGAGGGATCGCCCCCCTGCTCCCCACCATGCCCATCTCGGTGGGGGACTCCCGCACCTACTACAAAGCGGTGATGGCCAGCGGAATGTGCGAGGTCATGGAGACCATCTCCCGCGGCCTGGTGGACTACTGCTTCCTGGGCGGCGCCCAGATCGACATGTACGGTAACATCAACTCCACGGTCATCGGCGACTGGGAGAAGCCCAAGGTGCGCTTCCCCGGCTCCGGCGGGGCCAACGACTTCGGATCCATGGCCTGGAAGATCATGGTCATCACCCCCCAGGACGCCCGCCGCTTCGTGGAGCGGGTGAGCTTCATCACCACGCCGGGCTATCTCGAAGGCCCGGGGGCGCGCGAGGCCGCCGGCCTGCCTGCCGATACCGGGCCGCACAAGGTGATCACCAACATGGCGGTGATGGGGTTCGACCCCGAGAGCAAGCGCATGCGCGTGGAATCCATCCATAAGGGCTATACCTTCGACGACGTGCAGGAAAACACCGGCTTCGAGCTCCTCAAGGCCCCCGAGGTGGTGGAGACCCCCGAGCCCACGGAGGAGGAGCTGCGTCTCCTACGCGAGGAGGTCGATCCCAACCGCTACATCATCGGGCGCTAGGGGCGGGATCACCCTCTCGTCCGTCGGATGACCGTCACCCCGCCGCGCGCGGACGGGCGCCGGCGCCGCCCGCGCGCGGTATGATCATCATCGTGACGGCGGCATGCCGTATCCCCCTACCTTATCCGCGGCGCCCGCGGCCACCGCCCCTCGCGGGCATGATCACTCTCGTTGCGCGCAGAACACCGCAGTGGTAGCTTTAAGGCGAGTTCTTCTTTCGGCCCTCGCGTTATGAGAGCTCCGGCGAGACGGGCTGCTGGGTTTGTCCATGCATCACCGCCTCTCCCTTACCCGGCGGGTTGAGTGGAAAGCTTCGACCCCTTTTGAGAGGATAGATCTGATCCCTGAACTCGAGACCATCACGGCGGGAAGCCACCTCTGCCACCTCTACGCATCGCGGGGAGAACGGCGGAAAACAGCCCTTTCCTTCCTCTACCGAGGCCTGGAGCGCGGCGAAAAGACGGTCTACGTCGGAGACCGGAAAAGCCGGGCGGCCATCACGGAGGGACTCGCGGAGATGGGCGTCGACGTACCCTCATGCCTCGCCAGCGGGCAGCTCATGACCCTGCCGGCCGAGGAGACCTATCTCCCGGAAGGGACCTTCGACCCCGCCGTGACGCTGGGCTTCTGGACACGACTGGAGGAAATGGCCCGCGGCGAGGGTTGGGCGGGACTACGCGCAGCGGGGGAGATGTCCTGGGTCCTCACCCGTCCTCCTGGATGGGAAAAGTTCGTGGAATACGAGGCGGAGGTCAACCGGCTTCCCGCGGCGGAGAACTGCGTCCTGCTGTGCCAGTACGACCGCGCGGCCTTCGACCCCCGTTTCCTCCTCGACCTCCTGCGCGTGCACCCCCTGGTGGCGGTGGACGGAGAGGTCTTTGACAACCCTTACTACCTGCCTCCGGGAGAGTTCCTGCATAACATGAGCACGTCTTCGGTGCTCCACTACCACCTCGAGCAGATGAAGGAACGCAAGATCGCCCTCTCCGAGGTCCTGGCGGCGCGGGAGTTCGCCGAGGCCATCGTGGAGACGGTGCGCGAGCCCCTGCTGGTGCTGGACGCGGACCTGCGGGTGGTGAGCGCCAACCGCTCTTTCTACCGCACCTTCCAGGTGGGAGCGGAAGAGACGGTGGGCAGGCTCGTCTACGAGCTCGGCGACCGCGAGTGGGACATCCCGGAGCTCCGCGGCCTGCTGGAGGACATCCTCCCCCTGAACACCTCCTTCGAAGGCCTGGAGGTGGAGCGCGAATTCCCGCGCATCGGCCGGAAGTCCATGGTGCTCAACGCCCGCCGCATCCATCACGGCGGGCACCGTGCCGAGATGATCCTCCTGGCCCTCGAGGATGCCACGGCGCTAAGGAAGGCCGAGGAGAGGATGCGCGGCCTTAGCCGGCTCTATCTCTCGCTGGGAGCAGATTTCCTCTCCAACATGGAGAGCGTCATCGTGACCTGTCGCGGCCTGCTCGCCGCCGAGTTCGCCGTCTACGCCAGGCCGGAGGGCGGGAAGCTCTCCCTCCTCACCACCCTCCCCGGAGAGGAGGGCTTCTTCATCTGCGAGCGCCCCTCCGACTTCGCCGGCTGGCCCCTGCTGGCGGGGAACGGCGGCGGGTTCCTGGCCGCGGCGCCGGGAGAGGGGGAGCGGAACCTGGGCGGGGACCCGCTGGCGGCCAGGCACGGCTGCCGCTTCTTCCTCGGCGTCCCGGTGCTCTTGGACGGTCACCCCAAGGGCGTGCTCGGCGTATATGCCGGCGAGCGGGGGGCGGCAGGCGAGGACGAGCGCGAGACGCTCGCCCTGCTGGCGCGCGCCCTGCAGATCGAGGAGGAGCGCCTGGCCAGGGAAAGGGGCCTGAAGGACTTCATCGACGTCGCCTCCCACGAGCTGCGCCACCCCGTCACCATCATCAAGGGGTACGCCCTCACCCTCAAGGAGCGCATGGGTGAGCTTGCCGGCGAGCGGGTGAGGGAGATGCTCACCGCCATAGACCAGGGCTCCGACCGCATCACGCGCCTGGTGGAGAGCCTCCTGGACACCTCCAATATCGAGCGCGGGCGCTTTCAGCTCGAGCCGGAGGAGACGGATCTCTCCTCGCTCCTGCGCCAGGCCGTCGAGGAGACGGGGGCCCCGGAGGGGCGCATCCTGCTCACGTTGCGGGGGGAGCTCGGGAGCTGCCGCCTGGACCGTGACCGCCTGCTGGAGGTGCTGTCCATCCTCCTCGACAACGCCAACAAGTTCTCTCCTCCGGGGACGGCGGTGGAGGTGGAGGCCGAGCGCATGGAGGGCGCCTGCCTGGTCTCGGTGCTGGACCGCGGCCCTGGCATCCCACCGGAAGAGCGGGAGCGCGTCTTCGACCGCTTTCACCAGTTGGAGCAGGTCCGCTTCCATTCCAAGCCGGGAATGGGCATGGGCTTGTTCATCGCCCGCGAGATCGTCGAGCGCCATGGTGGAAAAATATGGTGCGAGAAACGCGCCGGCGGGGGATCTGCCTTCCGTTTCACCCTTCCTTTATGACCGCCTCCGCCGTGAGGCCGCACGGCCGGTTGCGCCAAGCAGACATGCCGTCGCGAACTGCCGCCGCTCCGGGGAAGGCGGGCCTCCGTTTCAGGAGGAGCCGTCGCCCAGGACGATCAGGGAGTCCACCACCACCGGCCTGGAGCCCTGGATGATCACCGGGTTCATGTCGATCTCCTTCACGGCGTCGAACTCCATGCCGATGTCGCCGACGGCGATGAGGATGTCCGCCAGGAGGTCGCGGTCCACCGCCTCCTTGCCGCGGAAGGGGCCGAGGATGGCCTTGCTCTTGATCTCCTCCATCATCTGGAGGGCGTCGTACTTCTCGATGGGGGCGACGCGGAAGGAGGTGTCCTTGAGCACCTCGGTGAAGATGCCTCCCAGCCCGAACATCACGCAGGGCCCGAACTGCGGGTCCCTCACCAGGCCCACCACCAGCTCGCGCTCGCCCTTGATCATCTCCTGCACCAGCACCCCGTCATAGGGGTCTCCCCCCAGGTTCTCGACGATGGTCTTGTATGCCTTCCTCACCTCGTCCGGGCTGTCCAGCCCCACCTGCACCAGGTTGCGCTCCGTCTTGTGCGCTATCTCCGGCCCGCAGGCCTTTAGCACCACGGGGTAGCCGAGCCTCTCGGCCGCCGCTATGGCCTCCTCCTCCCCCAGCACCAGTTCCTCCCTGGTGACGGGGATGTTGCGCTCCTTGAGGAAGAGCTTGGCCTGGTATTCAGAGAGAGCCCTCTGGCCCTTCGCCAAAGCCTCGTCGATTATTCCCATGGTGTCCTCCGTTTTTTCCTTCTTCCCGGCCGGCTCATGCGTAGAAAATATTATCCCAAACCCCGACGGGGTGGCAAATGCACCCCGCCGTCTCCGGCGTGACGCTACTCCACGGCGTAGCCGGAGGTGACGTGCCCTCCCGGGATGGTTCCGCCGTAGAGGAAATATATGGGGCGCTCCACCACCACCGACCCCGGCTCCATCGTCTCGGTGTCCTTGAGCGCCTTGACGCGGAAGGACACGTCGTATCCCTCTCCCAGGTCGGCGTTGACGTTGCGCGTGTAGCGGGAGCGCGGGGGCACGGTGAACTCCACCTCCCGGTAACCGCCCTCCTGCAGGAGGTATTCCACCATCACCCTCTGCCCCACCTCCAGGGGATTGAGCACGCAGAGGTAGGTCTCTATGCCGCGCCTCGTGGATCCCTCCGCCAGGAACCATTCCGGTGTGGCCCGGGGGACGGCGGCGGTGTCGTGGCCGCCGGCCCAGGTATAGCGGTAATTGAAATACATGGGCCTCTCGACCACGATATCCCGGTCGGAGAGGATGTGAAAGGAGAACTCGCCCTTGCCCACCACATCGTTCACGTAGAGGGTGAAGCGCGAATACCCCGATACCTTCAGCCTCTGGGGCGGCAGGGCCGCCCCGTCGCCGCGGCGGTAGTTCACGGTTATATGCGCATCCTCCAGGCCGGGGTTGAGGAAGCAAAGCCAGGTCTCGAAGTTCCACTCGCAGTATCCCTCGGCGAGGTACCATTCCCTTCCGGGAGCGGTCTCGCCCACCACGATGTGCCCGCCCTGCCAGCTCCCCTTGTAATCGAAATACATGGGGCGCTCGGCGATGACGCCCTCCTCGGCCTCCACCTTCAGGCTCACGTCCTGGTGGGGGTCTTCCGGCCAGAGCCCGGCCACCTCGCGGTTTATGTCCAGGGTGAAGCGGTGGAGCGCCGCTATGCGGTAGGTCTTGAACTCCACCACCTCGGGGGTGAAATAGCCCACCGTGACCCCCTGCTCGACGTCCAGGGGGTTCTGGATGCAGAGCCACTCCTCGAAGCCCGGCCTGGTGGTGCCCTCGGCGAAATACCAGGTCCTGCCGGGCTCGTTCACCCCCTTGGTCACGTGCCCGTCATGCCATTTTCCCCTGTACGAGAAGTACATGGGGCGCTCCGCCACCAGCCCCCGGTCGCTCTCCACCGCGGCGGAGACGTCGAGCCCGGGATCGAGGTAGCCGTTGACGAAGACGGTGGCGCGAGACACGGGCGGCACAGTGTGCACGAAGGGACCGATGGGGCCGTCGTTGGTCATGTAGGTAATACGTACCTCCGCCGCCGCGGTGCCGGGGTTCTGCAGGGACAGGTACTCATAGAAACCCTCGCGCGTGGTGCCCTCGGCGAAATACCAGCGCCCGGGAAGAGCGTCCACGGCCGCCGCGGAGCCTACCTCCGGCGAGGCGGAGAAAAGGGCGGCCGGCCTCACCGCTCCCGGTACGGAGACAACGACGAGGGCCGCCAGCGCCATCGCCGCCGTCCGCATCGAGAACCTCACCTGCTCCTCCTTCCGACGGAAATCCCTTGGAATTCAAACCCATGATAGCAGGAATCCCTCCTCACCATAAACGCCGCCGCCGTCCCCTGCGCCCGTATGAACACGTGCCCGGTGCTTTTCTTGCGCGGTGCCGGGGCACACGGTGTTTTCGCCGCGGGCACGTTCCTTCACCGCCGCCTTCCCGATCACCCCATAGGCACGTTCCCTGTGCGCACCCTTCCGCGGTGCTGGGGCCCGGGGACCTTTCGACGTGGTTGCGTTCCTTCGTCGCCGCCTTCCCGATCGCCTCATAGGCATGTTACCTGTGCATACCCTTCCGCGGTGCCGGGACACAGGCTCTTCTCACCGCAGGCGGGGTGCAGCTCCGCAGCGGCGGCGAGGTCGAGCCGGTCGCGACCCCCGACGAGACCCCGATTCCCCTGCACCGAGGAATACCCCCACTCCATAAAAGTGATATTCTATACCGTTCACGCCTCCCTGAGGACCGCCGGCGGACCAAAGCTCTCTTCGCCCTTTTTACGGACGAAGATCATAACAGGAGGCATTTTCCCGTGGGTGACGCGCGCCCCGTCCGGGCGCGAAACCGGGACGAAGGCGTAAGGCCGAAGCCGGTACGGCGAAGAAGGACGGATACGCGGCGCGGGACAGCGGCAGTTACCCGAGGGAGGCGCTTGCGAAACGGAAAAGTGGGGTGATGGCGGTGGCGGGAGAATGGACCGCGGCAGGAGCAGGAAAAGACCCGGGGAGGCCGGGGCGCCGCCGGCGCGGACCGGACAAGGCCGGGAAGCCCTTGAGGAGGCATGGCCTGGCTGCCGCCGCCTTCTGCGTGACCGTGGCGCTGGCGGCGGCGATGCTCGCGGCGGGGGGAGCCACGGCCGTGGGGGCGGAGATATCCTGGCACGAGCACGACGGCAACCCCGTCTATGACCCCGCCGACCACCGTGCCTATTATCCCTGCGTGCTCTACGACCCCGACGGGTTCTCGGGGCACGGGGCGACCTTCCATTACAAGATGTGGTACGGAGGTTACGAGTCTGCCCCCGGGTCCGCCCACAACCAGGCGGTGACCTACTCCGACGACGGGATCGACTGGTCCGCCCCGGTGGAGATGCAGGGCATCGCGGCCGGCGGGTACCACGCCCAGGTGGTGTACATCCCGGAGGGTTTCGGCGCCGGGCCTTATTTTTACAAGATCTGGTATTGGACCGGGGACATGGATTACACCATCGGTAATATGCGCACCGCCGATTCCGCCGACGGGGAAAACTGGGAGAACGACCAGGCCGTCACCCAGGACGCCGCCTACCCCCTGATCTCGGGCATCTCCGGCACGGACTGGAAGCGCGGCACCTACGGCCCGGTCTCCGTGCTCTACAACCCCTCGGCGTCAAACACCGGCGACGACCCCTTCGATCACACCTTCGCCATGTATTACGACGCCACCACCGGGGGCCAGGAGGTCATCGGCCTCGCCTACAGCGCGGACGGAGCGCACTGGACCCGCTACCACCTGCCGCCCTACGAGGACGCGCCCGTCTTCGACCACGGCTCCCCCGGGGACTGGGACAGCGACTACGCGACCTTCGGCACCGTCATCCCGGACATCGACGGCACCTGGCACCTGTGGTACTCGGGGAGCGGCCCCGCAGGCTTTGCCAACCAGGGCATCGGGCACGCCACCTCGCCCGACGGCATAAACTGGACCCGCGACCCCGAAAACCCCTTGTTCCACCGGGACGACGGGGTGGCCTGGAGGAATGTACGCACCTACACCCCCAGCGTGCTCTACAGCCCCGACGCCTTCCGCGGGCACGGAGAGAACGCGCGTTTCAAGATGTGGTTCTCGGGAAGGACCAACACCCCATCCACCAACTACTCCGTCGGCTACGCGTCCTCCCGGGAGCCCGTCCTCGCCCTCGAGAAGTCCTCCCAGCCCACAGGGCAGGTCAAGCCGGGCGACGAGCTGACCTACACCATGGTGGTCCGCAACGGCGGTAACGCTCCCGCCACGGGCACCACCCTGCGGGACGCCGTGCCCGCCCATACCTCCTACGTCGCGGGCTCCACCACCATCAACGGCGCCCCGGTCCCCGACAGCGGCGGCACCACCCCCCTGCAGGCCGGCATGAGCGTGAACTCCCCCGGTGACCCGCCGGGGACCATCGCCCCCGGAGGGCTAGCCACCGTCACCTTCAAGGCGAGGGTGATGTCCGGGACCCCCGGGGGCACCCGGGTGACCAACGCCGCCGCCGCGACCTGCTCCGAGCAGCCCTCCGGGGTCACGGCGCAGGCAGTCATCGAGGTGGCCGCTTCGGCGCCGAGCCTGGTCCTGGAAAAGACTTCCTTCCCGGCGAGAGAGGTGACGCGGGGATCGGTGATCCGCTACACCCTGCGCGCGCGCAACGTCGGGGACGCGGCCGCCACCGGGGCCAGGTTGACGGACGCCGTGCCCGCCCACACCGGCTACGTATCGCATACCACCACCCTCAACGGGATACGGGTGGAGGACGCGGGCGGCACCACCCCCCTGGCGGGAGGCATGGCCGTGAACTCCCCCGGCGAGGTGCCCGGCGTCATCGCCCCGGGGGCGGAGGCGGTGGTCACCTTCATGGTGCAGGTGGCCAACGACCTTCCCCTGGGCGCGGATGTGCGCAACGTGGCCGTGGCGGAGGCCGACGGGCTCGCGCCCGTGGAGGCGAGCTGCGCCAACGCATCCTCCGCCGGGCTCCCGAAGACCTGGTTCTTCGCGGAGGGTAGCACACAGCCCGGTTTCGACGAGTATATCCTCATGAGCAACATGGGCGATGACAACATGAACGTCACCATCACCTACCTCACCGAGGACGGCGCGGAGAGGGATTCCGTGCACCTCCTTCCGGCCCGCAGCCGGCGCACCGTATACGTCAACGCCGAGATGCCCGGCGAGAACGGGGTGGCGGCCATCGTGCGGGGCGAGGAAGGGTTCGTGTGCGAGCGCTCCATGTACTTTATGCACCGCGGCATCCCGGGCGGGGACGACGTCATGGGGGTGGCCGCCCCCAGCCTGGAGCTCTTCTTCGCCGAGGGGTTCACGGGAACGGCCGACAGCCCCTTCGAGGAATGGCTGCTGCTGCTCAACCCCAACCTTGAGGAGGCCCGGGTCGAGGTGGCCTATCTCTTCCCGGAGGGAGAGGAGAAGCGCGTGGAATACCGGGTGCCACCGCGCCGCCGCCTCACCATCAGCGTGGACGCCGAGGTGGGCGAGGGCAGGGAGGTGAGCGCCCTGCTGCGCTCCGACCTCCCGCTGGTGGCGGAGAGGGCCATGTATTTCTCCTACAACAACCGCTGGGCGGGCGGGCACAACGGTGTGGCGGCCACGGCGGCGAGCGGCGACTGGTACCTGGCCGAGGGATACACCGGTTGGGAGGGAAGCCCCTTCGACGAGTGGATCCTGGTCGCCAATCGCAACGAGGCAGCCGCCGCGGTCACCGTCACCTACATGTTCCCGGACGGATCCACGCGGGCCTTCGACCATACCGCCCCTCCCCGCGGCCGCATGACGGTGAGCGTGGACGCCGACCTGGGGGAAGGGCAGATGGTGAGCGCGCACGTGCACTCGGACCTCCCGGTGGTGGTGGAGCGGGCCATGTATTTCTCCTACCGCGGCGCCTGGGCGGGCGGGCACAACTGCCTCGGAGCCACCGCTCCCGCCTCCCGACTCTATTTCGCCGAGGGCTACACCGGCAACCCCGGCTCACGCTTCGAGACCTGGCTGCTGGTCCAGAACACCTCCCGCGAGCCGAAGGCGGCGCGGGTGGACTACGTGCTCTCCACCGGCGAGGTCGTGACCCAGGTACTGGAGCTGCCGCCGCTCTCCCGCACCACCGTCCTAGCCAACCAGCTCCTGGAAAGGGAGTCCCTGGAGTTCTCCATGCTCGTCACCTCGTCCGACGGATCATCTTCCCTGCTCGCCGAAAGGGCCATGTACTTCGACTACTCCGGCTCCTTCGGCCCCTGTCAAGGCGGCTCAGATGTGGTGGGATACTGAGTAAAGGGACGCTGGAAGGGGCTTTCCGGTGAGGAAAGCCCCTTTTTCCATGGCCTGCTCCATTCCGCGACGCGCTATAGGGCGAGGGCCCTGGCCATTTCATCGCCCTCGTAGAGACGGACTCCCCCCTCCGCCAGTCGCTTGAGGAACTCCCGCGGGGGCAGGCAGGCCTCCGGGGCAAGGGCGCCCTTCTCCGTCACCAGCCCCTCGCCGACCATCTGCACGGCGATGGAGGTGGGAAGGCAGGTGAGCATGTCCATGTGGGCGGCGGCGCCGTATGCCAGGTGCACCCATTTGCCGTCCTTCCTGCCGGTGATGTCGGTGCGGCAAGCGGAGCAGGTTTCCGGAGGCCTGCCGATGTTCTCCACGTAGGGAAGGAGCTTGTTGAAAAACCCTCCCACCACCTCCTTCTTGCGCTCGGTGTCGGTGAGGCCCATGGCCACGATGGCGTTGCACATCATCACCAGGAACTTGTCGGTGAGCCCACCCTTGAGGGTGACCGTCCGGCAGTTGATGAAGCGCGGGATGGTCACCGGCTCGGGGTGCCCGGCGTGGAAGCAGTCCACCGCCCCCACCGTGGGCGGGAAGGTTATGCGCTCCAGCCCCGATCCCGCCTTGATGTGCTGTATCCGGCCGTCGATGTAGGAGGGGATCATACCCGTGACCGCGTGCAGGTAATGCAGGGTCACCGCCTTGCCGGCGGTGTCCGCGGGGTCGCAGGCCCAGGAGGTGGCGATCTCCTCCACCTCGTCGAGCTGGTCCGCTCCCAGCCGCGCGAAGACGTTGGTTATTCCCGGGGTCCAGCCCACGCCGGTGATGGCGGTGACTCCCGCCTTCTTCGCCGCCTCGTCCAGGTCCATGAAGTCGGCGGCCGCGTCGTAGTCGTCGCAGATACTCACGTAGTTCACGCCCGCCTCGATGCATGCGCTCGCCACCTTCTTCTCGTACTTGTAGAAGGGGCCGATGGTGCCCATGGCCACGTCGAAGCCGCGCACCGTCTCCACCATCTGGGCGTGGTCGTTGGCGTCCACCTTGACCGCCCGGCACTTGGGCCCCAGCTCCCGGGCAAGTGCCTTCGCCTCCTCGAGGTTGTAGTCCGCGATGAGCAACTCCTCGACGCTGTCCTTCGAGGCCAGGTCCCTGACCCCGAAGCGTCCCATCATGCCTGCGCCTCCCAGTGCCACTACCTTCATCACGCATCTCTCCTTTCATCTCGCGGCCCCGTTCCCGCCCCCCGGCGGCGGGGCGACCTCGCCGATCCCCGTGGGCCCCGTACACGGCTCGCGGCCTCTCCTCCAGGTATCCGCCCGCCTCCCCGGTCAAGGATGGGTTCGTCCGCCCGTCTCGGGCCACCCCGGGATCTTCCTCCGCCCGCGCTCCACGCCTGCGGCATCCGCTTACGAGATCGAGGTCTCCTCGGCGCCGTCACGCTTTCCCCAGGCTCGCGAATACCATGCCCATGGTCTCGCGCAGCGCCTCGCGCATGGAGAACTCTTCCTCGTTCTCCAGCCACTCCAGCTCCAGGCCCTCGGCCACCCCCAGGAGGATGAAGGCCATCCGTCCCGGATCCACCTCCTTGAACTCTCCCTTCTCGATGCCCTCAGCGATGAGGCTCTCCAGGGCCTTGCGCATGCGCAGGTAGTAGCTGGTGACCTTCTCCCGGTATTCCTCGCTGAAGATGTAGCCTCGGTCCACCCTGAACTTCCAGAGCAGGCGCAGGTAGTCCGTCTCGCGGTAATAGAGCTCCGTCACCTTTTCCACCAGGGCAGCGAAGCGCCCGGCCACGGGTCCATGGGAGTCCCTGGCCTCCTCGATGAGGGCGAGGAAATCTCCCAGCATGTCGGAGACCAGCGAGTAGGCGAGGTCCTCCTTGGACCTCCAGTACCAGTAGATGGTGCCTTTTCCCAGCTCCGCGGCCTCCGCGATCTGGGTGATGGTGGTGTTGTGGAAACCTTGCTCGGAGAAGAGGCGCAGGGCCGCCTCCTTGATCTGTCTCTCCCTCAGCTCCTTGACGGGGTTCTCGCGCCTGGCCACGGCCTTGATCCCTTTCCCCTGGCAATATCGACCGACCATCCGGTCGATATTCTAAGTCCGGGGACGCAAATTGTCAAGCCACGTGATAGGAAAGAGACCATCCTTTGATGTAGGGCCGGCTTCGCGTGGGGCCGCCCGGCACCGACACCGGGCCGGAACGGGGCGCACGCCGGCCCGCGGATCGCAGCCATGACCGGACCGTACGTGGGAGGGCGGAACCCAGCACTTGGGAGGTGCATGGACGCGAGTCAGCCCATGCCACCGGAGAGAGCCGTACCCGCCGTTGCCCGTTTCGGACTCACGGGACATACTTTGAGCCATGGTCTTTCTGTATGGCGACCTTGTCCCCCAGCGACGCAGACGGATGCGGGCATCACGATGATACCGCGAGCTATGGATGCGGGATATGGAACATTCAGGAGCTGCCGCCGTCGATGCCTTCGCCGTAGCGGAAATAGAAGGCGCCCTCCACCACCAGGCGCTCGCCGCCGGCGGCGGTGACCTCGGCGCTGACCCCCTCTCCCGCCAGGAGGTCGTTCTCGAGCACGGAGAGGCGGGCGCGGGGCGCGAGGGCGTATTCGCGGGTCACCTCCCTCCCGCTCTCCCCCATCAGCACCACACGCACCACCACGCCCTTATCCTCGAGGTTGGACACCAGGACCCAGCTCTCGAAGCCGGGGCCCGTGTATCCCTCCGGAATCAGCCATTGGGAGAAGGACTCCGTAGCCCCCATGGCCGCATGCCCGCCCCCCGCCATGCCGAAAGAGCCGCGGTAGGCGAAATACATGGCTCTCTCGGCCACCACACCCGGATAGTCAGCTCGCACCCTCGCGGAGACCTCCACGTCCCCAAGGCCCGGGATCTCGTCCACATGGAGGGTGGCACGGGAGCGCGGCTGCAGGGAGACCTCCCGCTCCAGGATCACCCCGTCACCGCGCTGAAAGGAGGCAATGGCCGTCACGGGCGATGGAGACGGATTGGCCAGGAGGAGCCAGGTATCGAAGTCTCCTCCCGTGTACCCCTCCGCGAAGTACCATTCCTCCGCGGCAGCGCGCGCTCCCATGGCCGCCGATCCGCCGCTTCTGTCACCCATATCGAAATAGACCGCCCTCTCCGCCACCACGGGGAGATCGCTGGATATGGCGGTGGCCAGCTCCGCTCCCGGCAGCAGGTCGTTGAGCCTGATGGTACGGCGGGTCCCGGGAGCTACCTCCGCGGCGTAGCGCACGCATCCCCCCGGGGTCATGAGGTCCAGGTCGAGGTGTGCCGTCTCCTTCTGCGGGTTGAGCACCAAGATGTAGGTGTCGAAACCTGGCCCGGTGTAGCCCTCGGCGAAATACCATTCCCTGGAAACCCCCGAGGCGCCGGTGGTATGGCCGTCCCTGATGCCGTGGTAGTCGAAATACATGGAGCGCTGCGCGCGCAGCGCGGAGCCTTTGCGGGTCACCAAGCGCGCCGAAACGTCCCCCGCCGGTGCCATGCGGTTGAGGTGCAGGGTCAGGCGGGAACGCGCGGGCACGCTCACCCGGGTGGAGGATATGAGCCCCTCGTTCCCGAAGAGCTCCAGGGTGGCTTCCTCGGGCTCGCCGCCCGGGTTCTCGAGCAGGAGATAGGTGTCGAACCCCAGGCCGGTGTAGCCCTCGGCGAAATATAGGCCGTCGTCGGGACCGTCGCTCTGTTTCGGGCTCAGTCCGAGGGCCCCATCCACCCGCAAGATCCCCCACCCGCTGGCGGCGTCCCAGCCACGCTCGCAGAGGTCCCGCGCGCTTCCGGTGAGGCGCGCTTCCGCCTCCCCGACGTCAAGTCCGGGCTCCCGTGAGAGCATGAGGGCCAGGGTCCCGCTCACCTGGGGCGCGGCCATGGAGGTACCGCTCAAAGAGGCGTAGCGGCCTCCCGTGTAGGTCGCGTATATGGCCACGCCCGGCGCCACCAGGTCCAGCCCCTCTCCGCGGTTGGAGAAGGAGGCCGGGCGGTCCTCGCTGTCCGTCGCCCCCACGCCGAGCACCCCCTCGCAGGCCGCCGGGTAGCTCAGGGAGTCCAGCCCGCCGTTGCCGGCCGCCGCCACCAGCAGGCAACCCCGCGAGCTCGCGTAGTCCACGGCTTCCTGCAGGGCCCGGGAACTGGCTCCGCCGCCCAGGCTGAGGTTGATCACCCGCGCTCCGCGGTCCGCGGCGTAGCGGATCCCGGCCACGATGTCCGAGTAATACCCGTATCCGCTCCCGTCCAGCACCCGCACCGGGAGTATCCTGGCCCTCCAGGCCATCCCGGCCACGCCCTCGCCGTTGTCCCCCGCGGCGGCGATGATGCCCGCCACGTGGGTGCCGTGCCCGTAGGGGTCCGCGGTGTCCTCGTCGTCGTCCACGAAATCGAAGCCGCGCTCCACGCGCCCCCGCAGGTCGGGGTGGGCGGCGTCCACGCCGCTGTCCACCACCGCCACCAGCACCCCCTCGCCGTAGCTGCCGGCATCCCAGGCGGCGGGCGCGGCGGTGCGCGCCAGGTACCACTGCCGCTCGTACTGGGGGTCGTCGGGCAGGTATTCCGCCCTCGCCACCGCATCCTCCTCCACGAAGCGGACGCCCGGCAGGGCGGCCACGGCCCGCTTCGCATCCTCGAGGGACAGGCCTCCCCGCAGCGGGACAGACTGCAGGCCGGGGACGGGCCAGGCGGCGTCCCGCAGGCACTCGTAGAGCCCGGGCGTCTCCTCCAGGACTTTCACGGAGCCCCCGGTCCGGCCTGCGGCGGAGAGGAGCCTCTCCACCCCCGCCTTTCCCTCCTCCCAGGCGACCATGAGGCGGGGCCGCGGCTCCTGTCCCGATGCCGCCGCGGCGTTCATGCCCGTGGAGATGGAGAGCACGGCGGAGACGGCGGCAAAAAAGACAAAGGCCGCCACCATCGCCGGCGCCGTTTTACGCATCCCTTCCGTGACGGCCATGTTATCGCCTCCTATGCCTCCTCGCTCTGGGGTTCGGAGACACGCGGAAATCGCATCATCGGGCGCGGGCGTGATTTCGTGGCCACGCCAGGGGGATAGTGTCCCCACGGGGCTCGGGGAGAGGAGATCGAGGGCGGCCGGGGGTACGCGGATCAGGAGAAGGCCACTCTCGTGAGCAACGAACACAGGAAACGGTGACCGTCGCGGGCCGCACGCCTCCATGCGGACAGGCGCCGGACATGCGTGAGGGAAGACCGGAAAACATGCCTGTCGGTGGATCGGGAAGATGGGAGCGGCCGCATCCCCGCGGGGCAAAGGGTCGGGAGTAGGAGGCGATGTCGCCTCCCGCGTACTGTTCTTCGCGAGGTCAGGCGCGATGGGTAAGCGTTTGCGGTTCAGGGAGAGAGCCGAGGGGCCGCGGTGGGTCAGCGGTCATGACGGGGCGGCCTGGACCTCGGAGCCGACACGGCGGACGGGAAAGGGAGGCGCAAAGCCGCGGCCGGGGCAGGGCACTAATCCAGCAGCTGAGCCCCCATCACGCAGCTCCCGGCAGGGGAGGCGAAAAGCCGGGTCAGGTCGCGGCGCGGCGTAAGATCCCTGCAGGAGAATCAGGGGGTCATCGGATGAAGTGGGTCATCGGATCAGGATGACCGGGAATGCAGGGTTAAGGGCCAGACTGGAGAAGGAGGGGCGCCAAGCCCCTCCTCCGTACTCGGATCTCCATTGGCTCCCCGGACGCATCCGCGGCATCGCCGCGCGGTTCGCCGGGATCCTCGACCGCCGCCGAAAGAAGTCCGCGGCGGCGGCTCCGTCCTAGCTCAGCAGGTGCCTCGCGATGACCACCCGCTGCACCTGGTTGGTGCCCTCGTAGATCTGGGTGATCTTGGCGTCGCGCATCATGCGCTCCAGGGGGTACTCGATCATGTAGCCGTACCCGCCCAGCACCTGCACCGCGTCCACGGTGACCTTCATGGCCACGTCGGAGGCGAAGCATTTGGCCATGGCCGATACCGCCGAGGCCTCGCGCCCCGCCCTCTCCACCAGCGCGGCGGAGTAGTAGACAAGCTGCCGGGCCGCCTCCACCTGCATGGCCATGTCCGCGAGCATGAACTGGATGCCCTGCAGCCTGGCGATGGGCGCCCCGAACTGCACCCTCTCCTTGGCATAGTTCACCGCGTGCTCCAGGGCTCCGGCGGCGATCCCCACTGCCTGCGCCCCGATGGAGGGGCGGGTGCGGTCCAGGGTCATCATGGCGATCTTGAAGCCCTCACCCTCCTTGCCCAGGAGGTTCTCCGCCGGGACCTCCATGTCCGTGAACACCAGCTCGGTGGTCTGGGAGCCGCGGATGCCCATCTTGTGCTCGATCTTGCCCACCTCGAAGCCGGGGAACTCCTTCTCCACGATGAAGGCGGAGATGCCCTTCACGCCCGCGCTCTCGTCCGTCTTGGCGAAGATGGAATAGGTATCCGCGATGCCCCCGTTGGTGATGAAGCACTTCTGCCCGTTCATCACGTAGACGTCGCCCTTGCGCACCGCGCGCGTGGTCATGGCGGCGGCGTCCGATCCCGCGCCGGGCTCGGTGAGGCCGAAGGCGCACTGCTTCTCGCCCCTGGCCAGGGGCGGGATGTACTTCTTGAGCTGCGCGTCGTTGCCGGCGAGCATGATGGGCTGGGAGCCCAGCTTGCACACCCCGAGGATGAGGCTGGTGTTGGTGCACACCTTGGCCAGCTCCTCGATGGCGATGCATACCGTGAGGAGGTCGGCTCCCGCGCCGTCCAGCTCCTCGGGAAAGCACAGGGCCAGCAGGTCGTTGTCGCGCAGGAGCTCGAACATGTCCCAGGGGTATTCCCCGCTGGCGTCTATCTCCGCCGCACGGGGCTCCACCTTCTCTTTGGCCAGCTGGCGCACCGTCTGCTGGAGCATCTTCTGCTCTTCCGTCAGTTCGTACATCTCACCCTCCTAAGACTCTCGGACTCCTCGACCCCCGTCTCGCATTCGGGCCAGGTCCTCAACCCTGGATAATATGGTTTAATTTACCATATTCCTCACGTGAAGGAATGCCTCTCAAGATCCAGGACCTGGCACCTTACCGGTCAACCTACCTTGATGAGCATGCCGTCGCCCTGGCCGCCGCCGCCGCAGATGCCGGCGGCCCCGTAGCCGCCACCCCGCCTGCGCAGCTCATAAGCCAGGGTGGTGACGATGCGGATGCCGCTGACCCCGATGGGGTGGCCGAAGGCGATGGCGCCGCCGTTGACGTTGACGTTCTCCATCTTCTCCGGGTCCAGGCCCAGCATCTGCACCGAGCGCCAGGTCACGCTGGCGAAGGCCTCGTTGATCTCGAAGAGGCTCACGTCCTCCACCTTCAGCCCCGCCTTGTCCAGGGCCTTGAGGATTGCATTGGCGGGATGGGGATGCAGGTCGGCGAACTCACCCGCGCTGCATCCATAGGACACCACCTTGCAAAGAGGCTCCAGGCCCAGCTCCTTCGCCTTCTCCGCGCTCATCACCACCGCCGCGCAGGCACCGTCGTTTATCTGGGAGGCGTTGCCAGCGGTTATGGCCCCCTCCTTGTCGAAGGCGGGCTTGAGCGCAGCCAGCTTCTCCACCGTGGTGTCCGGGCGCACCCCCTCGTCGCGGTCGAAGACCACGGGGTCGCCCTTCTTCTGGGGTATCTCCACCGGCACGATCTCCTCGGTCAGGAGCCCTTTCTCCATGGCCGCGGCGGCTCTCTGGTGGCTGCGCGCTCCCACCAGGTCCATCTGCTCGCGGGTGATGCCGTATTTCGCGGCCCAGATGTCCGAGCCCTTGCCCATGTGCACGTTCTCGAAGGCGTCCCAGAGGCCGTCGTGGATCATGCCGTCCACCAGGGTGCCGTTCCCCATGCGGTATCCCAGGCGAGCCTTGGGGATGAAATAGGGGGCGTTGGTCATGGACTCCTGTCCGCCCACCACCAGCACCTCGGCCTCCCCCGTCTTGACCATCATGTCCGCCATCTCCAGGGCGGACATGGAGGAGATGCACACCTTGTTGACGTTGATGCACCAGACCTCCCTGGGGATGCCGCCCTTCACCGCCGCCTGCCGCGCGGTGATCTGTCCCTGGCCTCCCGTGAGCACCTGGCCCATGATCACGCAGTCCACCGCGGCGGGATCTATCCCCGCCCTCTTCACCGCCTCGGCGATGGCGATGCCGCCGAGCTCCTGGGCGGTGAAGTCCTTGAGCGCACCGGCCAGCCGGCCGAAGGCGGTCCTCGCCGAGCTCACGATCACCGTTTCCTTCATCTCTTCCTCCCTCTGTGCTGTCTTTTTTTCCGCAGTCGATGATCCTGCCGCTTTTCAGAACAACCTGCCGTTCACCTTTTTCTCCATGCGCGGTCCCCCGTGCGTGCCGCCGCCGTACTTATCCAGCGGGGCTCCCCGTGACCGGAGCACCTCATATATCCTTTCTTCCATGCGGCAACCCGCCCGGAAGATACGCGTCATCTACCTCAAGCCCAGCTCCCTGGCTATCACCATGCGCTGCACCTCCGAGGTGCCCTCGCCAATCTCCAGGATCTTGGCGTCGCGGAAGAAGCGGGACACCGGATATTCGTCCATGTAACCGTAGCCGCCGAAGATCTGCACCGCCTGGGTGGTGGCGCGCATGCACATCTCGGAGGCGAAGAGCTTGGCCATGGAAGCCTCCTTGGTGTGGGGCACCCCGGCATCGCGCATGGCCGCCGCCTTATAGGTCAGGGTGCGCGCCAGCTCGATGTCCGTGGCCATGTCCGCGAGCTTGAACTGGATGGCCTGGAAGGAGGCTATGGGGCGCTTGAACTGCACGCGCTCCTTGGCATACCTCACGCTCTCCTCGAAGGCCCCCTGGGCCGTCCCCACCGCCAGGGCGGCGATGGCTATGCGCCCCCCGTCCAGGCAGTCGAGGAACTGCTTGAACCCGTCTCCCCGGTTGCCGATGAGGTTGCCCTCCGGAACCCGGCAGTCCACGAAGTTGAGCTCCCGGGTGTCGGAGGCGTGCCACCCCATCTTTTTATACTTGGGGGAGATGTTGTAGCCGGGCGTCCCCTTGGGGATGAAGATGTTGGAGATCTCCTTCTTGCCGCTGGGGCGCACCCCGGTGACGGCGGTGATGGTGACCACCCCGCTCATCTCCGTGCCGGGGTTGGTGATGAAGCACTTGGTGCCGTTGATCACCCACTCCCCGTTCTTGAGCTCCGCGCGCGTCTGGGTGTTCTGGGCGTCGGAGCCCGCCTCCGGCTCGGTGAGACCGAAGGAGCCCAGGATCTTTCCCTGCGCGAGGGGGACCAGCCATTCCCTCTTCTGCTCCTCGCTGCCGTAGTAATAGAAGGGGCTCGAGCCCAGGGATATGTGGGCCTCCACGGTGATGGCGCAGGAGCCGTCCACGCGGGCCAGCTCCTCCACCGCGATGGCGTAGGCCAGGTAGTCTCCTCCCGCGCCGCCGTACTCCTCCGGCCAGGGTATGCCCAAGATCCCGAGCTCGCCCATCTTGCGCACGATGTCGTAGGGGAACTCGCCCGTCTCCCAGAGGTGGTCCACCTGGGGGCGGATCACCTGCTCGGAAAAGTCCCTGACCGAATTGCGGAACAGTCTCTTTTCCTCGTCCAGCTCGAACAGCAACTCCATCACCTGCCTCGTCTCCAACTCCCTGCCTTACTGCTTGTCTCACCCAGGGCAAAGACCCCGGCGCCGGACGTAGCGTGGTGGCGGCCTCCCGGGCCTCGCGAAGAGGCTCCCGGCGCTTCCGATGGGATTATATAGGAAATCGTCACCCCGTCCAAACCAAGGACAGGCCACGAAAACCCTTCTCTGCGCGCGGCGCGTGCAACCGGAAAAACCGGGGGAGGCGTGCCTCCCCCGGCGGCTGAATCCGGTCTTTCCCGCGCTTTCGCTCACAGCGGCTGAAAGCCCAGGATGTCCTCGATGTGTCCCGTGCGGTCCTTCTTGGCCTTGAGGACGGGCTTTACCCTCATCCCCGCCTCGACCTCCTCCGGCTTCACCCCCGTCAGGTAGTGCATGAAGCGGCAGTCCGTCCCGTCCATGTCTATGAGCGCCAGGATGGCGGGCTCGTCCTTGGGGGTCTCGTCCATGTTCAGGTGCACCACCGTCCATGCGTACACGCTGCCCGTGCCCGGGACCGCAACGGTATCCTGTATGCTCCCCAGGCAGCGCTCACAGAACGAACGCGCCGGCAGATAGGTGACCCCACACTCCTCGCAGCGTGAGGCGAGGAACTGGCCCTTGTCCTTTATGGCCCGGAAGAACTTCTCCAGTCCGAGCCCGTAGGTATAGACGTACTCGACGGGGATCTGTCCCTCGAAATAGGAGAGGTGATCGGTGCGGTTGATCCTTTCCGTGATTCCCATCTTCTCACCCCCTCGCCGGCTTGAAGTAGAGGATGTCGGTTATCGATCCCTCGCGCTCCTCGGGCTTCTTCCACACCGCCCGCACCTTCATCCCTATCTTCACCTTATCCGGCTCGACCTCTCCCAGCACATGCAGTATCCCCATGCCGGGAGAAGCGCCGTCGATCTCTATGACCGCGGGAATGTGTGGCTTCTCTCCCTCCTTGATGCGTGAGGCATCCCAGTTCACGTAACAGATGGAGAAGGTGTTCACCGTCCCGGTATCCCTGACGTACACCCATTCGTCGGTGGGACGCCAGCATAGCTCGCAGAACATGCGCGGGGGGATCATGATGCGTCGGCACTTGTTGCACTTGCGGGCGATGATGCGACCTTCCTTGAGCTCGGTCAGGTAACGGCCGATGGCCACGCCGTTGTCCCAGGCGTACCTGAGGTTGGGCTTCTTGTGCAGGGTCAAGACGGATCCGTCCTTTATCGCCGATTCCTTGAGCGGAGTGGCGCCGAGTTCGAACTTCTCCAGTTCCATTTCGCACCCCCTCTATATCCTCATGACCACCACGGTGCCCACCTGCATGAGGTCCCCCCATGCCTGGGCGAGCCCGCACTTCGGATTCCCCGGGACCTGGCGCTTGCCCGCCTCGCCGCGCAACTGCAGGAAGATCTCGATGATCTTCATGAGGCCGGTGGCGGCAATGGGATTGCCGACTCCCAGAGCCCCTCCCGAGGGGCACATGGGGCGGTCGCCGTCCCTCTGGGTCTTGCCGTCCAGGAGCATCTCCACGGCCTTGCCACGGTCGGCAAGCAGCAGGCCCTCCATGTGGTGCAGCTCCTTGTAGTCGAAGGGGTCGTAGGGCTCGGCGATCTCTATCTCCCGCTGCGGCTCGGTGATGCCCGCCATCTTGTAAGCCATACGCGCCGCCTTTTCCACGTAGCGCGGGTAATAGAGGTCCCTGGTCGCCCAGTATGCCGAGTCAAGATTCCAGCCCACGCCGTCGATCCACACCGGCTTGTCGGTGATGCGCTTGGCGACGTGCTCCGAAGCCAGCACGATGGCCGCCGCGCCGTCGGAGGCCGGACTGATGTCCAGTCGGTTGACCGGCCAGGCCAGGGTCTCGGAGTTCATGACGTCCTCCACGGTTATCTCCATGGGGAGCTGCGCCGCGGGGTGGTCCATGGCGTTCTTCTTGTTCTTGACCGAGACCAGGGCAATCTCCTCCTTGGTGATGCCGTAGGTGGACATGAAGCGGTTCATCTCCAGGGCGAAGATCCAGATCAGGGTGGGGTTGAGAGGTTGTTCCGTGGTGTGGTCGAAGATGGTCTTAAAAGCGCCCTGGGGATGGGGATGGCATGAGCTCATCTTCTCCGAGCAGACCACCAGGCAGGTGTCGAACATGCCCGAGGCCACGTGGTACCAGCCGTGGACGGGGGCGAAGACCCCCGTGCCGCCGCCCACGAACTGGCGCATATAAGGCTTTCTCCATCCACCCGAGCCGTCGCTTAGGTACTCGCCCTTCATGTGTACGCCGTCGAAGGCATCCGGGGCGGTTCCCAGGCTCACGCACTCGATGTCCTTCATGGTCATGCCGCAGGATTCCAGGGCCATCTTGGAGGCCTGGGCTGCGAGCTCCTTTCCGGTCTCCTGGGCGCGGCGCACGAACTTGGTGATCCCGGCGCCCACTATCGCGACTCTCTGGTATGCCATGCCGACTCACCTCCCGCCTCATGCGCTCAGTATCGCCACCGCGGCGGAGGTGGTGGGGATGCCTCTCCACGCCTGGGCGAGGCCGACGCCTGCGCCGGGCACCTGCCTTGAACCCGCCTCCCCCCGCAGCTGCAGCACCAACTCGAGCACCTTCTGCGCTCCCGAACATTCGAAGAGATGCCCCACTCCGAGGCCGCCGCCGGATACGTTGACGGGAAGCGCGCCGCCCGGCGAAGTCTGACCGTCTTCGGTAGCCCTGCCGGCCTGTCCGGGCTCGAAAAGCCTCAGGGCCTCGAGATGCTGTAGTTCCTTGAAGCTGATCTCGTCGTTGACCTCGGCGAGGTCTATCTCCCTTGCCGGGCAGGTGATGCCCGCCATCCTGTAGGCCATGTCCCCCGCCAGACGTACGGCAACCGCTCCACTCCAGTCGCGGCTCTCGATGGTGGGACTGTCGGTGCTCCATCCTATGCCCGTTATCCAGACCGGCTTGTCCGTCAGGGAGGGTGCCAGCTTTTCTGAACACAGCACCATCACCACCGCTCCGTCGGCATAGGGCGCGATGTCCAGGAGCCTCACCGGCTCCGCCACCGGCTCGGATTCCAACACGTGTTCGATGGATATGGACGCCCCGTAGCCTGCCAGGGGGTTCTTGAGCGCGTTGGCTTTGTTCTTGACCACCACCGCAGCACACTGTTCCCTGGTCGCCCTGCCGTCGGTGAGGAAACGGTTCATCTCCAGCCCGGCCAGCGCATAGGCCGTGACGTCGAGTGGACGGTTGAGGACGGGGTCGAAGGCGAAGTTCAACAGATCAGGGATGGTCTTCATGTTACTTGCCTTGCTGAGCGCCTGCACCACCACGATGTCGAACTGCTCCGTGAGGATGTGCATGACGCCCACGGCGAGGGAATGGAGAAAATCTCCCGGTATGGTCTGGGCGGGCTTAAGTACCGCTCCGAGCTGGTCATTGCAATACTCGTCCGAGATGCTGTAGCCCTCGAGCATGTCCTCGGACGTGCACACGAAAGAATCCACGTCCTTGGGCTCTATGCCCGCTTCCTCGTAGGCTTTCACCGCCGCTTCGTAGGTCAGCTCACGGTATGAGCTACCCGGCGATACCGAGGTGAAGGCGGTGTAGCCCAAGCCGGCGATCGCCACCCTTTCACGCATAAGCAACCTCCTTTGATCGGACCCCTACCGGACGCAAGAGGATGTGTACAGGCCGGATCACCTCCCCGCTTAATGTGTCCGTGCTACGTGACGACTTCAATATTTCGGCATGTGCGGCCGGGCGAACTCGAAGTAGGCGGTGGCTATCTCCCGCAGCTTTTCCTCGTTCTCCTCCGGGAACTCCTTGGTCACCTTCGCCGGGACGCCCACCACCATGGAGCGTGGGGGGATGTTCATGCCCTGGGGCACCACGGCGCCCGCGGCCACGATGCTCCCGTGTCCCACCACCGCGCCGTCGAGGACCACGGCGTTCATCCCGATGACGCAGTTGTCCTCCACGGTGGCGCCGTGCAGGATGGCTCCGTGGCCGCAGGTGACGTGGTCGCCCACCTTCACCGGGCCGTGGAGCACGCAGCAGTCCTGGATGCTCGAGAACTCGCCCACCTGGATCTCGCCCCGGTCGGCGCGCAGCACGGCGTTGAACCAGATGCTGGAGTTGGCGCCCACATGCACGTCGCCGATGAGCATGGCGCCCTCCGCGATGAAGGCCTCGGGCGACACCCGCGGTACGCGGTCCTGGTACGGGATCAGGGCCAAGCGAATCCCTCCCTCTTGCTCGCCTCGCCATCCCGGGCTCGCCCCTCGGTCCCGGGAGCCCGGGATCATTAAGTAATAAGCAACACTGTGCCGGAAAGCGACACCATATTATCATACCGCCGGTAAAGCATCCAAACCGTTTCCGCGAACGGGAAGGATGAACGGAACGTCGTAAAGCCCCCGGGGGCGCGCCCGCGGCACAAGCCCCCTCTCTTTCTCAAGTGAAGCCGCCGCGGGGACGATAAACTCATCGGATTCCTTGAAGGTCGAAGCGGGGCCCGGGCGGCGCTCGAGCTTCCCGTTCCGATGCCTGTCGGGCGAGAGGAGGTAAAGTGGCCAAACGGCTCTACTGCCCCAGGTGCCTTACGCACGGGGACCCCCAGGCGGAGTTCTGCACCTCCTGCGGCACCAGGCTCGTTCCCCGCATGCGCGTGGTGATCATGCCCTTCGTGGAGAGCGGGCAGGAGCCGGAGTCCCTGGGAGAACACCGCGCGCTGGTGGAACGCGACGGCGAGCTCCAGCCCTCCCAGGCCATCGGGTGCCAGATGTACATGACCAGCGACCTCGACCGGCCGCGCCTCATCGTCAGCGCCAAGGAATCGTATTTCGCCGCCGCGGAGCGCATGCTCCCCGGGCTGGTCAAGGAACACCTCGACCCCATGGGCTTCTACGACGTCCCCGACCCCGCGGACGTGGACCGGGTGGCGGAGAGCGCCGCCCATATGCCCACCGAGCTCTTCGTGCTCATCCAGAGCGAATACGACCCCGAATACCTCTTCCTCCCGGAGGTGAACTACTTCTTCTTCCGGTATCCGCGCCTCCACGGCACGGGCTCGGGCCCGGACAGCGGCTTCGGCTTCGTGCAGATAAGCGCCTTCCTCCTGGACAACCGCGAGAACCGCATCGTGGGCCGGGGATCCGGATCGGGTCTCGAGCTATACCATCCCGGGGACGTGAGCCTGGACGAGAACTTCAGCGTGCCCCCGGAAGTCCAGGCCGAGGTCATGCGGACGGCGGGGACACGCGCGGTGGAATCCCTGCTCAAAGAGATGAAGATGATCAGGTGATCCAGCCGCGGTGAGCGCCGTCAGCCATCGAGCTTCCGCAGCGCCGCATACCTCAAGTGCAGCAGCTTCTCACCCACGCCGGGGAAGTTCACCGTGACCTCAGTCCCGCCGCGGGTACGCGAGACGGAGAGCACCAGGCCCTCCCCGAAGACGTCGTGCGCGACGCGGTCTCCGGCGTGCAGGGTGAGTGCCGTCTCCCCCGCCTCCTCCATCCACGTCCTCCGGGACGGAGCGGCGGCAACCGTGCCCGGCAGCTCGGAGGGCAGCCGCAGCAGGCAGTGCCGGGGGATGTCGGCGATGAAGCGCGACTCCGGGTTGTATTTCGTGTCCCCGTACTGCGAGCGCGTGGCCGCTCCCGTGAGATAGAGCCTGTCCTTGGCGCGGGTCATGCCCACGTAGAAGAGGCGGCGCTCCTCCTCCATGCTCTCCGGGTTGTCCATGCAGCGCAGGTGGGGAAAGACCCCGTCCTCCATGCCCACGATGAACACCACCGGGAACTCCAGTCCCTTGGCGTTGTGCAGGGTCATGAGGGTGACCGCACCCTCTTCCTCGTCGTAGAGGTCTATCTCCGCCACCAGGGACACCCTTTCCAGGAAGGCGTCCAGCCCCTCCCCGGGGTGGGCGGAGTGGAACTCCACCACCGCGCGCTTGAGCTCCTCGAGGTTCTCCAGCCTCCCGGCGGCCTCGAAGGTATCCTGCCGGCGCAGCGCCTCCAGGTAACCGCTCCTCTCCAGAACCGCCTGCAGGAGCTCCGGGAGGGAGAGGGTTTCCATCTCGCCCGCCAGACCCTGCACGAGCTCCGTGAACCCCTGCAGCTTTCCCCGCGCCGAGCTCCCAAGGTTCGGGACCTCGTCGCTGCTCCTCACCGCTTCCCACAGGCCCACCCCCCGGGAGCGGGCGAAGGCCTCCAGGTGGGCCAGGGTGTTGTCGCCGATGCCGCGCTTGGGCTCGTTGATGACGCGGCGTAGGCTCACGGAGTCGTCGGGGTTCAGGAGCAGCTTGAGGTAGGCGAGGACGTCCTTGACCTCCTTGCGCTCGTAGAACTTGAACCCTCCCACTATCTTATAGGGGATGCCGCATCGCAGCAGGACCTCCTCGAAGGGACGCGACTGGGCGTTGGTGCGATAGAAGACCGCGAAGTCGCGGTGCCCGTATCCCCCCTCCTCCATGAGCCGGTTTATCTCCAGGGCCACGAAAGCGGCCTCGTCGCCGCCGGAGGGGGCGAAGAAGAAGCGGATGGGCTCACCGTCCTCGCGCTCCGTCCACAGCCTCTTATCCCTGCGGCCGGCGATGCGCGAGACCACGTGGTTGGCGGCCTCGAGGATGATGCGGGTGGAACGGTAGTTGCGCTCCAGGCGCACCACCCGCGCGTCGGGGTAGTCCCTCTCGAAGTCCAGGATGTTGCGCAGGTCGGCTCCGCGCCAGGAGTAGATGCCCTGGTCGTCGTCTCCCACCACGCACAGGTTGCGGTGCTCCTCGGAGAGCAGCTTTATCAGGCGGTACTGGGCGGGGTTGGTGTCCTGGTATTCGTCCACGTTGATGTAGGAGAAGCGCTGGCGGTAGTGCTGCAGCACCGCGGGGAAGAGCTCCAGCACGGCGATGGTGTTGAGCAGGAGGTCGTCGAAATCCATGGCGTTGTTGTTCAGGAGCTGCCGCTGGTAGCCCTGGTACACGGCGTACACCGCGTCGGTGAACTCGTCCTCCACGCGCTCGCGGTAGGAATCGACGTCCACCATCTCGTTCTTGGCGCGCTCGATCATGGCCCGCATCATGCGGGGGGGATAGAGTCTGGTGTCCATATCCAGATCGCGGAGGACGCGCCCCACCAGGCGCAGCTGATCGTCGTCGTCGTAGATGACGAAGTTGCGGCGGTAACCGAGGCGTTCCGCCTCCCGGCGCAGGATGCGGGAACAGGCGGAGTGGAAGGTGGAAATCCACACCGCCCCCGCCCGCGGGCCCACCAGGCGGTGTATCCGCCCCCGCATCTCCTCCGCCGCCTTGTTGGTGAAGGTGATGGCGAGGATGCGCGCGGGGTCCACCCCGCGGCTCTGCACCAGCAGGGCCACGCGGTGGGTGAGCACTCTCGTCTTGCCGCTGCCCGCCCCCGCCAGGATGAGCAGGGGCCCGTCGAAATAACAGGCCGCCTCGCGCTGCTCCGGGTTCAGTTCGCCGAGGATCGCTTCCTCACTGGTCTTCGTCATACGGCATTCATCCTTCCGATGGTTCCGTCAGCGCCTTCATCCCTCCCGTCCCGGGATGCGCCACAGAATATTTTACAGGCAGGGAGTGATGTCCCTCTGCGTCGAGTTTAAGCATGTCACCCGCACCAGGAGGCCGACGCGGTCGCTTCGCCCGCCCGCGCCTCGGATTCACCGGTAGTCGGGGTCGCCCGGCAGGACCAGCTTCATGCGTCCGTCCTCCACCACCACCCGGGGAGAGACGGCGGTGACCTCACGGCCGGCGGAGAAGGCCAGGGCCTCCTCTACGCTGGTAAATCCTGCCAGAGTCATAAGGTTGACCATGGTGGGAGGGAGCATGGCGAAGGTCCCTTCGCGGTTCCTCTCCAGCGCTTCCGACGGGGATATCCAGAGGTGACCGGTCACCTCCAGGTCGTCCTGCGCGGCCACCTGGCAGGGAGGTGCGGCGGCGAGGAAGAAACGGGTGTCGAAGCGTACGGGCATGATCTCGGGGGTGATCCAGTGCGCGAAGTACCGCAAGCGGTCCAGGGCAAGCTCGAGGCCCTCCCTGGCCACCATCTCCGTGAAGGTGAGGCTCCCCTCCCTGAGGGCCTCGCGATAGGCGGCGTAACGCCCCGCCGCCTCCCCGCGGCAGTCCACCATCTCGCCGTGGGCATCGCGGGCGAGGAGGATCCCGACCTCCTCGAAGGTCTCCCTTATCCCCGCCACCAGGATCCCCAGGGCCCTGGCCGGCGATGGAGCATCCGCGAGCAGGGACATGGCCTCGCCGGGTCCCATCCCCGCGCAGATGCCCGCCGCCTCTTCCCCGCAATCGGAGTCCTCCACCGTTCCGCCGGGAAAGACATGCATGTCGGCGGCAAAGTCGCTGTGCGCGCTTCGCCTGACCATGAGGACCTCGACCCCGCTACCGCCGGACGCGTCGCGCAGGAGCATGACCGAGGCTGCGTCCCTGGGTTCCGCTGGCATACCGTCTCCCTTCTCCTTCCCCATCTTAACATCTGGGGTCAGATCTATAGCTGTGTCATATGACGTTATCTTCGATCTTCGATACGTATTTGTTTACGGGGGTTCCGAAGGGGGGCGGTATGGGTTCAGGCATAAAGACGGGGGCGAATCGGGAAGTCATGGCAAATAATGGGGTACATCGACCTTCGATGGGGATCCGCTCGCGGGGGTTCAGGCACAAAGCCGAAGGCGAAAAGGGACTTCCCCGCTGGGGCGCGCAAGCATATATCGCCGTGACTCCACCGTCGACCTATGATACCGACATCGAAGATCGAAGATCTGACCCCACCGTCATTCCCACTCGATGGTGGCGGGAGGCTTGGAGGAGATGTCCAGGACCACGCGGTTCACGCCCTTGACCTCGTTGATCACCCGGCTGGAGATGCGCTCCATGACCTCGTAGGGGAGACGCGCCCAGTCTGCGGTCATGGCGTCCTCGCTGGTGACGGCGCGCACCACGATGGGGTAGGCGTAGGTGCGCTCGTCCCCCATCACCCCCACCGACTTGATGTCCGGCAGCACGGCGAAGGACTGCCATATCTCCCGGTAGAGGCCGGCGCGCTTGATCTCCTCCACCACGATCTCGTCCGCGTCGCGCAGGATGGCCAGCTTCTCCGCCGTCACCTCGCCGATGATGCGGATGGCCAGACCGGGCCCCGGAAAGGGCTGGCGCCACACGATCTCCTCCGGCAACCCCAACTCCTCCCCCACCGCGCGTACCTCGTCCTTGAAGAGGTTGCGCAGGGGCTCCACCAGGGTGAAATCCATGTCCTCGGGCAGGCCCCCCACGTTGTGATGGGACTTGATGCGGGCGGCGTCGCGGGTGCCGCTCTCGATGATGTCCGGATACAGGGTGCCCTGGACCAGGAAATGGGTGTCCTTCATCTCCCGCGCCACCTCCTCGAAGACGCGGATGAACTCCTCCCCGATGGCCTTGCGCTTGACCTCGGGGTCGGTGACCCCCTCCAGGCGGCGGAGGAAGCGGTCCTGGGCCTTGACGTGGACGAGGTTCATATGGAAGTGACGCCGGAAGGTGTCCTCCACCTGCTCGGCTTCTCCTTTGCGCAGCAGGCCGTGGTCCACGAAGACGCAGGTGAGCTGGTCGCCCACCGCCTTGTGCACCAGCACCGCCGCGGTGGCGGAATCAACCCCGCCCGAGAGGCCGCAGATGATCTTGTTCTCCCCCACCTGCTCGCGCACCTCGGACACCGCCTCCTCGATGATGGAGACCATGGTCCAGGTGGGCAGGAGGTCGGCAGCCGTAAAGAGGAAGTTCTTGAGGATCTCCTTGCCCAGTGGAGTGTGGATGACCTCGGGATGGAACTGCACCCCGTACAGCCCGCGCGCGGGGTCCTCCATTGCCGCGACCGGCGAGGAGGCGGTGGTGGCGGTGACCCTGAAGCCGCTCGGGGATTGCACCACCGTGTCCCCATGGCTCATCCATACCGTCTGGTGCAGGGGCAGGCCGTCGAAGAGCGCGCTCTCCCCCACGATGTCTAGCTCCGTCTTGCCGTACTCCCTTATCCCTGTGGCTTCCACCCGTCCCCCAAGCTCGCGGGCCAGCAACTGGTGCCCGTAGCAGATGCCCAGGATGGGAAGGCCCATGGACAGGATCTCGGGGTGGGGACGCGGCGCTCCCTCCTGGTAAACACTGGAAGGACCGCCGGAGAAGATCAGCGCCCTCGCGCCGCGTCTCCTTATCTCCTCCGGGGAGATGTCGTGAGGCACGATCTCGGAATAGACCCTGCATTCCCTCACCCTGCGGGCGATGAGCTGTGCGTACTGAGCCCCGAAGTCGACCACCAGCACGCTTTCCCTCGTTCCGGTGCTCAACATCCCCTCCCTTTTCGTCTCCGCCTATGCCCGTGGAACCTCGCGGCGTTCATTTGATCATGCCCACACCCTGCTCGAACTGCAGGGCCTTGCCCTCGGTGCGGATGGCCGGGGCGACCATGACCTCGGCGCGCTGGAACTCCTTGATGTTCGCGTACCCGCAGGTGGCCATGGAGGTGCGCAGGGCCCCGAAGAGGTTCACGGTGCCGTCGTTCTCGTGCGCAGGCCCCACCAGGATCTCCTCGATGCTCCAGCGCTGCTCCGTCTTCACCCTGGTGCCGCGCGGCAGCTCGGGGTGGAAGGTGGCCATGCCCCAGTGGTAACCCAGGCCCGGCGCCTCCTTGGCCGCGGCTATGGGCGAGCCCAGCATCACCGCGTCCGCGCCGCAGGCGATGGCCTTGGCGATATCCCCTCCCGTGCGCATGCCGCCGTCGGCGATGACATTGACGTACTTGCCCGTTTCCGTGAGGTGACGGATGCGGGCCGCGGCCGCGTCCGCCAGGGCTGTCGCCTGGGGCACCCCTATGCCCAGCACCCCCCGGGTGGTGCAGGCGGCACCCGGCCCCACTCCCACCAAGACCCCCACCGCTCCCGTGCGCATGAGGTGCAGGGCGGTGGAGTAGGAAGCGCAACCGCCCACCACGGTGGGGATGGGCAGTTCGGCGATGAACTTCTTGAGGTTCAAGGGCTCGCTGCGGGTGGAGACGTGTTCGGCGCTTATCACCGTGCCCTGGATGACCAGGATGTCCAGGCCCGCCTCCAGGGCGACGCGGTAATACCGCTCCACCTTCTGGGGGGTGAGGGAAGCGGCGGCCACCACTCCCCCTTCCTTGATCTCCTTTATGCGCCGGGCGATGAGCTCCTCCTTGACGGGCTCCTGGTAGAGTCTCTGCATGCCGCGGGTGGCCTCTTCCTTGCTGAAGGAGGCTATCTCCTCGTAAACCGGCCCGGGATCCTCATAGCGGGTCTGGAGCCCCTCGAGGTTGAGCACCGCCAGCCCGCCCAGTTTTCCTATGGTTATGGCCATCCGCACATCCACCACCGCGTCCATGGCCGAGGCGATCAAAGGGAGCTGGAAGCGGTATCCGCCCAGCTCCCAGGTGATGTCGATATCGTCGGCGTCCCGTGTGCGCCTCGAGGGCACGATGGAAATGTCGTCGAACCCGTAGGCTCTTCTTCCTGATTTTCCCAGACCTATCTCGACCTCCATCTCCACCTCCATACTTGCCTTGCCACGATATATGACTGTCTTCCCCTCCTGTTCCACGATACGGGGAAGCCCGCTGGTCCAGATGCGGTTTGCATCCCTTCAACCGGGGTAACCGTGAAATCCTTTTCATCTATTATTTGATGAGAACTACTATACTCCTTTTCCGATCTCGGAAAAACGCGCTCTTTCTTCGATACGCGGCCCGCGAGCGCCGAGCGAGACCGTTACCCGGCGGCCCGGGCCGGAAGAAGAACCCGAGAGCAACCCCTGCCCGGGAACGACCGGGTCGGTACGAGCGAGGCCGCGCTTGAAGCGGTCGCTTTGCCCGTTCCCTGCCCCATGCGCGCCGAGCGAGACCGTTACCCGGCGGCCCGGGCCGGAAGAAGAACCCGAGAGCAACCCCTGCCCGGGAACGACCGGGTTGGTACGAGCGAGGCCGCGCTTGAAGCGGTCGCTTTGCCCGGTCCCTGCCCCATGCGCGCCGAGCGAGACCGTTACCCGGCGGCCCGGGCCGGAAGAAGAACCCGGCCCGAAACAAAAAAGGGAGGGGATGCAAAGGGGAGGGGCGGAGCCCCTCCCCTTGCGGGAATCTCCCCTTTATTACATCATCCCCGGCGGCATACCGCCCGGCATGCCCGCGGGATGCTCCTCCGGCTTCTCCGCCACCACCGCCTCGGTGGTGAGCAGCAGCCCGGCGATGGAGGCCGCGTTCTGGAGGGCGGAGCGCGTGACCTTGGCGGGGTCGATGATGCCCTCCTTCATCATGTCCACGTACTCGCCGTTGACGGCGTTGAAGCCGTGGCCCTTCTTGAGGCCCTTGACCTTCTCCACCACCACGGAGCCCTCGGCGCCCGCGTTGTTGGCGATCTGGCGCAGCGGCTCCTCCAGGGCGCGGCGCACGATCTCGGCGCCGGTCTTCTCGTCGCCCTCGAGGTCGTCGGTCTTGATGGCCCCGATGGCGTTCACCAGCACCACGCCTCCACCGGCCACGATGCCCTCCTCCACGGCCGCCTTGGTGGCCGAGAGCGCGTCCTCGATGCGGTGCTTCCTCTCCTTCAGCTCCACCTCGGTGGCGGCGCCGACCTTGATCACGGCCACGCCGCCGGAGAGCTTGGCCAGGCGCTCCTGGAGCTTCTCGCGGTCGAACTCGGAGTCGGAGCGCTCGATCTCGGACTTGATCTGGTTGATGCGCCCCTTGATGTCCTCGGGCGACCCGGCGCCCTCGACGATGATGGTGTCCTCCTTGGTCACCTTCACCTGGCGGGCCTTGCCCAGCATGTCCAGGGTGACGTTCTCGAGCTTGATCCCCAGCTCCTCGCTGATGGACTGGCCGCCGGTGACGATGGCGATGTCCTGCAGCATGGCCTTGCGGCGGTCACCGAAGCCGGGGGCCTTCACCGCCACGGACTGGAAGGTGCCGCGGATCTTGTTCACCACCAGGGTGGCCAGGGCCTCGCCCTCCACGTCCTCGGCGATGACCAGGAGGGGCTTGCCGGCCTGCATGACCTTCTCCAGCACGGGCAGGAGATCGGCGATGGCGCTGATCTTCTGGTTGGCGATGAGGATGTAGGGGTCGTCCAGGACCGCCTCCATGCGCTCCGGGTCGGTCACCATGTAGGGGGACAGGTACCCCTTGTCGAACTGCATACCCTCCACGACCTCGAAGCTCATGCCGAAGGTCTGGCTCTCCTCCACGGTGATCACGCCGTCCTTGCCCACCTTGTCCATGGCGTCGGCGATGATGTTGCCCACCTCGTCGGAGTCGGCGGAGATGGCGGCCACGCGGGAGATCTCCTCCTTGGTCTCCACCTCCTTGGCCATCTTCTTGATCTCGTTGACCACCATGTCCACGGCCTTGTCGATGCCGCGCTTCAGGGCCATGGGGTTGGCTCCGGCGGCCACGTTGCGCAGGCCCTCGCGCACGATGGCCTGGGCCAGCACGGTGGCGGTGGTGGTGCCGTCACCGGCCACGTCGTTGGTCTTGGTGGCGACCTCCTTGGCGAGCTGCACGCCGCAGTTCTCCCAGACGTCCTCCACCTCGATCTCGCGGGCGATGGTCACGCCGTCGTTGGTGATCACGGGGGCGCCGAACTTCTTCTCCAGCACCACGTTGCGCCCCTTGGGGCCCAGGGTCACCTTCACCGTGTTGGCGAGCTTGTTCACGCCTTCCTCGAGCAAGCGTCGCGCTTCCTCGTCGTACATTATCTCCTTGGCCATTTTCCCTTTTCTCCTCCTTCAGGGTTCCCTGATTCCAAGGACCACTACTTCTTTTTCTTGTCCTCTTTCTCGACCACGGCGAGAATGTCGCGCTCGCTGAGTATGAGGTGCTCTTCTCCCTCGATCTTCACCTCGGTCCCGCCGTACTTGGAGTAGATGATGGTGTCCCCCTCCTTTACCTCCAGCGGGACGTACTTGCCGTCCTCCCAGCGGCCGGGACCCACGGCGATCACCGTCCCCTCCTGGGGCTTTTCCTTTGCGGTGTCGGGGATGACCAGTCCGGACGGGGTCTTCTCCTCGCTCTCCCCGGGCTTCACGATCACCCGATCACCCAGAGGCCTCAGCTTCATCTACACATCCCTCCATTCCTCTCTTTCCTCTTCCTGCTTCCTTCCCGACTATCTCCACCTGGCACTCAACATGCCAGAGTGTTATCACTCTTTGTTGAAGGCTGTTAGCACTCTAGATATTAGAGTGCTAAGGGAAGGATAGGGCAAGGAAGAAAAAAAATCAAGGGGGTTTTTACGGAAGAGCTGCAGGGGAAAGGCCTTGGAGGCGGCAACGGGCTCGCCCGGGCGAGCCAGGGCTACCCCCACCTCCCCGTAGCGGTGGGACAGGGGTCGGCAGACCCCTGCCGCAAGGAGCTCATGCGCCGCGACGGCACCCCGACCAGCGGGGCGGGAGGAAAGGGGGCGGCCAACCCCTGCCACCCGAAAAGCCGCATACGGCCTCCGCGACCGGCGCCATGCCCTCAGGCCAGGGGAAGGGATGCGGCGGCGTCCACCTCGAGCGAGGCCACGTCGCCCTCCTGCAACATGCGCCACCCCAGGGCGGCGATCATGGCCGCGTTGTCCACGCAGAGCCGCATGGGGGGGTAATATAGCATGATGCCCCGCCCGTAGAGCTCCTCGGCCAGCCTCTCGCGCAGGCTGCGGTTGGCGGCCACGCCCCCCGCCAGCAACACCCCTCCTACCCCCTTCTCCAGCGCCGCGCGGGTTATCTTGTGCACCTGCACGTCCACCACCGCCGCCTGAAAGGAGGCGGCGATGTCGGCCACGTTCACCGTACCGCCGCTCTCCCTCACCCTCCTTACGTGGTTGATCACCGCCGTCTTCAGGCCAGAGAGGGAGAAATCATATCCCGCCTCGCGCATGAGGGCGCGCGGAAAGCGGACGGCCTCGGGGTCGCCCTCGCGGGACAGGCGGTCTATCTCCGGACCCCCGGGATAGCCGAGCCCGAGGTATCTCGCCACCTTGTCGTAGGCCTCGCCCGCCGCGTCGTCCAGGGTCTCTCCCAGCACCTCGTAGCGGCGGTGGGAGGGCATATAGACGAGCAGGGTGTGACCCCCGGAGGCCAGAAAGGCGACAAGGGGGGGTTCCAGGCTTGGGAAATGCAGGAAATTGGCGTAGATGTGCGCTTCCAGGTGGTTGACGCCCAGGAGGGGGATGTCCAGGGAGAAGGCCAGCGCCTTGGCGGCGGTCAGTCCCACCAGGAGGGCTCCGATGAGCCCCGGTCCCCGCGTCACCGCCACCGCCTCCAGCTCTCCCATCCCCACCCCCGCGCCCTCCAGGGCCTGCTGCACGGCGGGCAGGATGGCCTCCAGATGCGCCCTGCTGGCGAGCTCGGGGACCACCCCCCCGTAGCGACGGTGCAGGTCGGCCTGGGAGGAGATGACAAGGGACAGCGTCTCCTCTCCCCTCCGCACCACGGCGGCCGAGGTCTCGTCGCAGGAGGTCTCGATGCCCAGGATCAGCCCGTCCTTCGCCCCGCTCATCTCCGCGCCTCCCCTTCACGGCGTGCGGCCGGGGGTGCGGCGGCGGCGTTCGCGCCCTCAGCCCTCCTCCACATCCCCGTATCTCCTCCGTAGGTCTTCCAGCAGCCGCCGGTACTCCGGCGTGGTGATGTCCTCTGTCCACATGATGAGGGCGTTCTCCAGGTTGTCCAGGTAATAATGCTTGCGCTCGCCCATCACCTGGAACCCGAAGCGGCTGTACAGCTCGATGGCGGCGAGGTTGGACTTCCTGACCTCCAGGGTGAGGAAACGCGCTCCCTTTTCCTCCGAGCGTCGCACCAGTTCCAGGAGGAGCCTCGCCCCCACCCCGCTGCGGCGCCGGTCCTCCCGCACCGCGAGGGTCATCACGTGGGCCTCGTCCAGGATGAGCAGCGTGCCCCCGTAACCCGCCAGCTCACCCCCGCATCTAGCGACCACGTAGCACCCCTCCGGTTTTTCCAGCTCGCGCAGGTACATGTCCCGGGTCCAGGGGCTGGCGAAGGCTCTTCTCTCCAGCTCCATCACCTCGGCGAGGTCTTCCTCGCGCATGGTCGCCATCACCAGGCGCATCGCCCCTTCTCCCTCCTCTTCCCCGTGTCGGGGCGCCTTACGTAGAGCGGCCGGAGCGCGAAGGGATCCACGGTCTCCCCTCTCTCAGCCGCCATGCGGCACAGTCGCACCAGGCCCTCCACGCTCGGGGCGCCGTTCCCCGCCACCCCCGCCCCCGCGGGCCATACGCCGGGGTACGCGGCGATCCCCGTTCCCGTGAGGACCGCCTCCCCGCCACAGCGCTCCAGGCAGGCCGAGAGCTCACGCGCCGCCTGCTCCGGTGGAGCGACGCGCGGCGGCAGCAGGGTCCTCGGGTAACCATCCTCCACGCGGTAGATCCCGTAATACACCTCTCCCCTGCGCGCGTCCACGGCCACGAACACCAGCCGGCCGGGGCTCCCCACCCCCGCGGCCGCCACCGCCAGGCTCTCCGGAGCCACGAGCGGGACCCCCAGGGCGAAGGCCAGCGTCTTGGCGGCGGTCACCGCCACCCGCACCCCGGTGAAGGACCCGGGGCCTCTGCCCGCGCCCAGGAGGGCGATCTCCTCCCTGGAGACGCCCGCCTCGTCCATAAGTTCGTGTATCTCGGAGAAGAGAAAGGCGGTCCGCTCGCGCGCGGGGACCTCGCGGCTGAGGGTGCTCCCGGGCCCATGGAGGGCCAGCACCCCACAGGGCACAGAGAGGTCGAAGGCCAGCAGCCACCCGCCTCCCAGGGCATCCAATTCCTTTTTTTGCCTCTCATCCGCCCCGCGCATCCGCCTGTCGCCTTCCCGTCTCGTCTCCCCTCGCCGCCCGCCGCCCCCTCATCGCCCGGACAGCCCCGTAAGCCGGCTGCGCCATCCCTCGCCCCTCGGGAGGAAGACGATATGCCTTTCCTCCTCTCCGCCGCCGTAGGCGAACCTCACCTCGAGGTACGGGGGCCTGAAAAAACCCCTCGCGCGGTCCGCCCACTCCACCACCAGCACCCCGTCTCCCTCCAGATATTCCTCCACCCCCAGGTCGAAGAGATCGAGGGGTCCCTCGAGGCGGTAGGCGTCCAGGTGGACGAGGGGAAGCCTGCCCCGGTATTCTCGCAGCAGAGTATAGGTGGGGCTGGTGAGCTTCTCCCACACTCCCAGTCCCCTCGCCACTCCTTGGGCAAAACAGGTCTTCCCCGTCCCCAGCTCTCCCACCAGCAACAGCACGTCACCCGCGCGCAGCTCCTCCGCCAGCCTCTCCCCCAGGTTCTGCGTCTCCGAGGGACCGCGAGTCACCAACCTCACCGCGCCTTCGCCTGATGCGGCCATCAAACCTCCCGGATATTCCCACGGTTACCTGCGACGGCTCCGGGCGGAAACGTCCCGCCTTCCGCCCTTCCTCGCTCCGGGCCAGGTCCGGAACGCGACCCTCGCGCCTCAGAGGTTCATCTGCTCGGGCTCGCTCTCCGGCGGCTCCACCAGTCTATCTTCACGCCGGACAGTATGGGCATTATCCCGGTTCATCTGCTCGGGCTCGCTCTCCGGCGGCTCCACGGTCCCGACCTCCGGCTCGGGCCGCGCCTCACTCCTCCAGCGCGCACTCTCGGCGTCCAGGTGCTCCCGCAGTCCCCGGGGGCTCATGCTTTTCAGAAAAGGTTCATCTGCTCGGGCTCGCTCTCCGGCGGCTCCACGGTCCCGACCTCCGGCTCGGGCCGCGCCTCACTCCTCCAGCGCGCACTCTCGGCGTCCAGGTGCTCCCGCAGCCTCTGGAAATCCTCGACGAGCACGCTTTTAAGGGGCGGTTTGTGCAGGGCCGCCGCGGGATGGAACAGGGGCACGTAGGCCAGGCCGTCCCTGTACAGGAGCCTGCCGTGGAGCTGGGATATCCCCGTGCTCGTCTTGAGCAGGGTCCTGGTGGCGTGGTTGCCCAGGGTACAGATGATGCGCGGCTTGATGATCTCTATCTGCTTGAAGAGGTACGGGGTACAGGTCTCGAGCTCCTCCGGCAGGGGGTCGCGGTTTTCCGGCGGCCGGCACTTGAGGGTATTGGCGATATATACCTGGGAGCGTTTGAGTCCTATGGAGGCCAGGAGCTGGTCCAGGAACTGCCCCGCCGGACCCACGAAGGGGATTCCCTGCCGGTCCTCGTGGAAGCCCGGCGCCTCGCCCACGAACATGATGTCTGCATCCTCGGTCCCCGTGCCCAGCACCAGGTTGGTGCGGGTGTTCCCAAGCGAACAGCGCCGGCAATCCTTTATGGCCTCGTAGAGCTCACCGATGGTCGCGGCCCCGCGCCAGTCGCCGGCCATGTCCACCTCTACTTTGAGCAGCTGGAGCAGCTCGCCGCGGTGCAGGAGCCGCATCCCGAGGAGCCGGCCGAGGATCTGAAATCCCCCGCGGATGCCGACCCGCTCTTGAAGCCGAAAGTGGAAAAGAGCTTCCTGATCTTCTTCTTGCCGCAAAGGGTGCAGCGCTCCGCCTCCTCCGACATGCTTCGCGCGAAGAACTCGAAGGTCTCGCCGCACGCCTCGCACCTGTATTCGTAGAACGGCATAGCTCATCCCTTCCTTTTCGCGTTCTCGACTTGATTTTAATCACAACCGGGTTGCCGGGCAACGAGCTGCGTCATCCGGCCTTTCGGGAGGGACGTATTTGCCTCGCCACCGGCCATGGGGTAATTTCTTGCTAGTCTTGTACCCATCCCGTCGCCCGACCGAGGCAGAGGACAGCCATGGCCGTCTTGCATGGAGCGGAGAGAAAACGCGGTTTGAGCCTTTGGCCCCTCGCCATAACCGCCCTGGTGCTGGCGGCTTTCTTCCACTCCATACTCACCCTCTCCAGGGTCCCCTGGATCTCCGACATCAAGTCCTACTACTACCCGGCCTGGCGCTATCTCTCCCAGGCCTTTCGTTCCGGTGGGCCTTCCCTGTGGTGTCCCGGGATTTACTGCGGCTTCCCCCTCTTCGCCGACAGCGAGACGGGGCTGTTCTACCCTCTCAACCTCCTTTTCTTCCAGCTCCCGGCCACCGCCGGTTTCAACTATTCCATCGTCCTCCACTACCTCCTCGGGGGCTTTTTCACCTACGCCTACTGCCGGCGCCTGAACCTGGCGCGCTCCTCCTCGCTCTTCGCCTCCCTGCCCTTCGTGCTGGGCGGTTTCTTCCTGGCCCACCTGGTACACCCCAACACCATCGCCACCGCCGCCTGGATACCCCTCTTCCTCTACTTCCTCGAGCGCGCGCTCGCCGAGGGCAGGCCGTCCTTCCACCTCGCGGCGGGAGGGGTGATCGGACTGCAGTGCCTCTCCGGTTTCCTGATGATCCCGCTCATGGAGGCGTTGCTGGCCTTTTTCTACATCGTCTTCTACCGCTTCGAGGGCGAGGGGACGGGGCGGAAAGAGGCGTTGCGCAACCTCGCCTGGCTCGCCCTGGCCTTGGCGCTGGGGATGGGTCTGGGCATGGTGCAGAACCTTCCCAGTTATTACCTGGTGCAGAACTCCTACCGCGCGGGGGGGCTCTCCGAGAAGGTCGCCGCCATCGGAAGCCTGCCCCCCGCACAGCTCCTGGGGGTGGTCTTTCCCCGCCTCTTCGGACGCGGCATCGCCCAGGGAGACTACCTGGGCGCCTGGACCTTCGAGGAGACCTACGCCTACATGGGGATACTCCCCCTCCTCTTCGCCTCTGCGGCGCTGCTGCGACCGCGCCGTCGCCACGCCGTCTTCTTCCTCTGGGTCGGCGCCGTATCCCTGGTCCTGAGTCTCGGGAAGTACGGCCTCCTGTGGTCGGCGGTCCGCCACCTTCCCGGCTTCAGCGTGCTCAAGGGGTCGAGCAGGTTCATCCTCACCTTCAACCTCTCCCTGGCGGTGCTGGGAGGGATGGGCTTCGAGCGCTGGCGCGGCGCGGAGTTTCCCTCCCGGCTGTCAACGACCCTTTCCCGTGCCTGGATAAAAACGGGCGCGATCGCAACGGGGCTCACCGCCCTTTTCGTTCTCCTCTACCGCTTCAACCTGCTGTGGTTCAGGGACCTGGCCACGGCCACGGCCAGGCCCCTGCTGGAGGGCATCAAGCTGCCCACCCACCAGGTCCTGGACGGCCTGGTGTCCTTCTTCACCGCTCCGCGCCTGGAGTTCCTTCTCCCCCTGGTGATGCTCGCTCTCTTCCTGCTCCTCCTGCGCACCGAGGGAGGAGCGGGACGGGGATACGGCCCCAGCCGCCTCAAGTTGTTCATCGTAGTGGGCCTGGCGGTGGCGGATGTCTTCGTCTTCGGCAGCTTCGTGCTCAAGCCGGTGCCCCGGGCGCGCGCGGACTTCAAGCCCCAGGTCGTCTCCTTCCTCGAGGAGCACGCCGGCGATGCGCGGGTGGCCATGGCCAAGGAGCCGGGGGTGGACCGCGGGGAGTTCCCCCTCTGCTCCAACCAGCTTCTTCCCTACGGGCTCGAGGACGCCTTCGGATTCTCCACCATACCTCCCGCGCGCCTCGACCGCTTCCTGGCTCTGGCGAACAACCGGCCCGAGACCTCCGCCTTCGCGCTCCTCGGCGTGCGCCTGCTCTTCTCCAGCCTTTCCAGGGTGGGGGATACCGCCTACGATCTCTCCGACCCCTATCCCATACCCGGAGGCCTCGGCTCCGTGAGCTACGCCTTCCCGCAGGACACCTCGGGAAGGGAGCTCCGTCTCCTCCTGGACGGCAAGATCCTCGAATCCAGCGCCTCGGGACGCCTGTGCGTGAAGCTGAACTCCATAATCAACGGCCGCGTGACCAGGCAACCCGTGCTTCTTCTACATAAGGACACGGGTCGCGACGCCTTCTTCCTCGAGCTCATCGACACCGAGCAGGCCGCTTCCTTCGAGCGCACGCGGTTCAAGTCTCCCGGTTACGGCCGGGGGCGCGACGCCCTGGAGATCAGGGTCCCTCTCCCCCGGCTCGGCGAGGCGGACGAGATCGTCCTGACCACCCTCTGCGACCCGTCCCTCGCGGGGACCCGCCTGGCGGCCCTCACGGCCATCGACGAGGACGGAAGGCGCGTGCCCCTCACCGCCTGGCCGTCCGTCTTCAGTGACGGCAGGTTCGCCGTTTACGAGCTGCCGGGCGACCGCTTCCCAGCCTACCCGGCCAACGAGGTCTCCTGGAGCCAGGACTGGAAGGAGGCTGTGGACCGCGCCTTCCGCGAGAGGAAGGGTCCCGGCGAGGTCATCCTGGTGGAGAACGAGGTGGACGCCGAGACGCGGGAGGCCGTCACGAGGCTCCCGTCGGCACGGGAGGAGCCTTCCGTGGAGATGGTGGAGCGCGGGGGGAGCGGCATGTCCCTGCGCGTCAACAGCGATTCAGGCTTCATCCTGGTCATACCCTTGAACTATCTCCCCGGCTGGAGGGCGACGGTGGACGGGACGGGGACGAGGCTCTTCTCCGCCAACGGTTTCATGACCGCCCTCTACCTCCCGGCAGGAGACCACGAGGTGCGCCTCGCTTACCGCCCGCCCGGCCTCGTGGGAGGCGCGGCGCTATCGGCGTTCTCCCTGCTCCTCCTCTCGCTCCTCTTCGTCCTCGCGAGGAGGCGCGAGGCGGGAGAGACGGCGGCCCCTGGGGGCGAGAAGCCCGCGGCCGGGCCGGCGGGGGGGAGCATCAGCGCCTTCTTCCCGTGCTACAACGACTCCGCCACCCTCAAGGGGCTCATAGAGAAGGCCCTCTCCGTGCTCGCGGAGCTCACCGACGATTACGAGGTGATCGTGGTAGACGACGGGAGCGCGGACTCCTCCAGCGAGGTGATAGACACCCTCGCCGCATCCTACCGGAAGGTCCGCGTGGTCAGGCACGACCGCAACCGAGGCTACGGCGCGGCCCTGCGCAGCGGTATAAAGACCTCCAGCAAGGACTGGGTCTTCTACACCGACAGCGACGGACAGTACGATGTCGAGGACCTCCGTCGGCTGTATGCCTTGAGCGGCACCGCCGACGTGGTCAACGGCTACAAGGTGGGGCGCAGCGACGCCTGGTACCGCAGGCTCCTGGGGTCTGCCTATAACCGGCTGGTGCATTTCGCCTTCGCCATCCCCATCCGCGACGTGGACTGCGACTTCAGGCTCATGCGCGGAGACCTGGTGCGCGGACTCCACCTGCGCTCCGAAGGGGGGGCCATCTGCGTGGAGCTGGTCAAGGAGCTGCAGGCGGCAGGGGCCGTCTTCGCGGAGACGCCGGTGGGACATTACCCGCGCGCCGAGGGCAGGAGTCAGTTCTTCCGCCTGAAAAACCTGCTTGTCATGGTAAGGGAGATTACGGCACTATGGTGGAGGATGCAGAAGAAGGGAGTGGTTTGATGGGCGAACCCGCCCCGCTTCAGGAAAGGTATGCCGGCAAGAGCGTCCTGGTCACGGGCGGATTGGGGTTCATCGGCAGCGGCCTGGTGCGCCGGTTACTGCGCATGGAGGCTTGCGTCACCGTCATCGACGCCTGCTTCCCCGACCAGGGCGCCAACCTCTTCAACCTCAAGGAGGTGCTCGACGAGGTCGTCCTGGTGGTCGCGGACATCGGACGCGTGGAGGACATCTCGGCGTACCTTGTGGACCAGGACTACGTCTTCAACCTGGCCGCCTGCATAAGCCACGTGGGGTCGATGCGCGACCCCATGCGGGACCTGGAGCGCAACTGCGTGAGCCAGCTGCGTTTCCTGGGCGCGCTCACGGAGCTGAGTCCGGGAACCCGCGTCCTGTACACGGGCTCGCGCAGCCAGTACGGAAGCCCACTATACCTCCCCGTGGACGAGGACCACCCCCTCAAGCCCGTGGATTTCAACGGGGTGCACAAGACGGCGGTGGAGGAATACCACCGCATACTCCACGAGCTGGGCAAGCTGCGCTACACCTCGCTGCGCCTCACCAACATCTACGGTCCCCGGCACCAGATGCACAACGACGGTCAGGGCTTCCTGAACTGGTTCATACGCCAAGCCCTGGCGGGCCAGGAGATATGCGTTTACGGCGACGGCGCTCAGAAGCGGGATTTCCTATACGTCGACGACGCGGTGGATGCCATCCTCGCCGCCGCCTCCGACCCCCGGTGCGAGGGCCGCGTCTTCAACCTCGCCTCCGGGGTCGCGGTGAGCGTGCTGGAGGCGGCGTCCATCATCTGCGAGCTCGCCGGCAACGGCTACCGCTGCGCCCCCTACCCCCCCGATGCGGGAGCGGTGGAGCCCGGGGATATCCGTCTCGACGGCTCGCGGCTGCAGGCACTGCTGGGGTGGCGGCCCCGTACAGACCTCAAGGAAGGCATCTCCAGGACCCTGTCCTTCTACCGCCGCCACGGGCTGCGCTATTTCCGGGAGGGAAAGGCGCGCGTGGCGCTCAAGGGGGGTGCCCCGGGATGAGGTGCGTTTCCGGCAGGACGCCCGCATACGCGCCCCGTCCGGGATATCGCGGCGGATCGGGCTAGTATCCCATGGGCGACATCCGCGTCCCCTTCCTGGACCTCTCGCGCCATGACCGGGCTCTGCTCCCGGAGCTCTCCGCGGCATTCTCGCGCGTTCTGCAGGGAGGGAGGTTCGTGCTCGGCCCCGAGGTATCCGCGTTCGAGGAGGAGTTCGCCTCCTTCTGCGGCGCGAGGCACGCGGTAGGGGTGGCCTCGGGGACGGACGCCATCGTCCTCGTCCTCAGGGCGCTGGGGATAGCTCCGGGAGATGAGGTGGTGACTCCCGCCCTCTCCGCTCCCCCCACCGCCGTAGCCGTCTCCCTGGCCGGAGGACGGCCTCTCTTCGTGGATATCGACCCCGCAACCCGCTGTATCGACCCCTCGCAGGTCGAGAGGTCCATCGGCCCCCGCACCCGCTTCCTCCTGGCGGTGCATCTCTACGGCCGCCTCGCGGAGACGGAGGAGCTGTCACGGATCGCGGACGGTCACGGCCTGGTGCTGGTGGAGGACTGCGCGCAGGCCCACGGCGCCCGCCGCAACGGCCGCTCCGCGGGCACCTGGGGACGGGCGGGCTGCTACAGTTTCTACCCCACCAAGAACCTGGGGGCGTACGGGGACGGCGGCGCGGTGATCACCGATGATGCGCAGCTCGCGCGCCGCCTGCGCGAGCTGCGGGATTACGGCCGCGTGGATCGAGACCGCATCGCGGAGGTGGGGACGAACAGCCGCCTGGACGAGCTGCAGGCGGCCTTCCTGCGCGTCAAACTGGGAAGACTGGAGGAATGGAACCGCCGCCGCAGGGATCTGGCGCGCCGCTACTGGGAGGAGCTGGAAGGCCTGCCCCTCGACCTCCCGGAATGGGACGGAATGGAGGACCACTGTTTTCACCTCTGGGTGGCGGCCTGCGAGGAACGCGATGCCCTGCGCGCCTGGCTGGCGGAAGAGGGCATCGAGACCGCCGTCCACTATCCCGTGCCCCTGCACCTCCAGGCGCCTTACCTCGAGGGGGGGAAGCCGGCCTTCTCATGCCCGGAGGCGGAGCGTTTCTGCGCCAGGGCCATCTCCCTCCCCCTGCATCCCTCGCTCTCGGAGGACGAGCAGGATGCGGTGATCTCCGCGGTGAAGGGCTTTTTCCGCCGGCGTCGGAAGACGGCATGACCTCCGCATCCGCAAGCACTTCCGGTATCCTTACATTTATTACCAAGTGCCACGCAGGTACGGTATCCGTGTTTCGTGCCGCCCCCCGTGCTCGGATCCGCGTCTTGCATCGACATCCGGCGGCACCGCGCAGGTCAGAGACAGGTGATCAGGCGCATGCAGTCCATCTTCCGCGGCTGCGCCTCCTCGCGCGCCGCACAACCCGTGAGGAAGATCCGCTTCGCAGTGCCCGGTCAGAGATAGGTGGTCAGGCGCATGCAGTCCATCTTCCGCGGCTGCGCCTCCTCGCGCGCCGCATATCCCACCGGTACCAGGGCCAGGGGCCTTATGTCCCGCGCCAGGCGGAGTTCGCGCGCCACCTCCTCCTCCCGGAATGCCCCCACCCAGCAGGCCCCAAGACCGAGGGCGGTGGCGCAGAGCAGCATATTCTGGGTGGCCGCCGCGGTGTCCTGCACGGCGTAGAGCTCCACCCCGCGCCTGCCGTAGGCGGCGGCGTGGGCGGCGAGGTCGGCGCACACCACGATGACCACGGGAGCCTCGGCCACGAAGGACTGGCCCAGGGCCGCCTTTGCCAGGCGCTCCTTCAATCCCGCGTCGCGCACCACCACGAAGCGCCACGGCTGCACGTTCCCGGCCGAGGGCGCCTGGCAGGCGCAGCGCAGGAGCTCCTCCACGAGCTCGTCCGCCACCTCCCTGTCCGCACGGAAGGAACGCACGCTGCGCCTCTTCTCCATGGCCTCGAACACGTCCATGTCGCGCCCCTCCTCACACCAGGTCGGCGTGGGCGGGAATGCCCGCCACTCCCTTCGCGTGCAGTACCGCGTTGCGCACCGCGCGCGCCATCAGCTCCGCGGCCATGATCCCCACCACATCCGCGGAAGCCTCCACCTCCCCCGTGGCCGCCGCGAAGACCAGATCTCCGTCCACCTTGGTGTGGCTGGGGGAGATGGCCCGGGCGAAACCGTTGTGGGCTCTCTGGGCCACCCAGTTCACGTCGGTCTTGCCGAGGCGCGCGTTGCTCACGACCACCCCCAGGGTGGTGTTGGTGAAGGGCATGACATAACCGCCGCCCAGGGAGGACTCGATGAGCGATTGCGTGCCCGCGAACCCCCCCTCGGGGAGGCGCGCCCCCGCCAGCACCCGCCCCTCTTCGTCCACCACGTCCCCGAAGGCGTTGACCACCGCCAGGGCGAGCATCTTCAAGCCCTCTCCCTCGAAGAACGCCGTGCCCAGGCCGCTCTTGGTGGCGTTGGCGGGGCCCAGCATCATCCCCACCGTGGCGCCCATCCCCGCGCCCACGTTCCCCTGGCGCGTGGGGTCATCGCTCGCGTCCAGGCAGGCGCGGTAGCCCATCTCCGCGTCCGGCCGGGCACCAGGATCTCCCACCGCCAGGTCGAAGATCACCGCCGCGGGCACGATGGGAACGCGCGCCACCCCGGTGTCGAAGCCGATGCCCCTTTCCTCGAGGTAACGGACCACTCCGGTGGCGGCGGCGAGCCCGAAGGCGCTGCCGCCGGAAAGCACGAAGGCGTGTATCTCCTCCACCAGGTTCACGGGATGGAGCAGGTCCGTCTCCCGCGTCCCCGGAGCACCTCCCCGCACATCCACGCCGCCCTTGGTGCCCGGGGGAAGCAGCACTACCGTGCACCCCGTGAGCCCGTTCTCGTCATGCGCATGCCCCACCCTCACGCCGTCTATCGCCCACTCTGCCATGGATCCCTCCTTGCCCGCACATAACGTGGGTACCCACCGGAAAACGCCTGCCCCTACACGGTCCATTGCGGCTTCCGCGGCGGGCCCCAGCTCCGGCGTCCGCCCTCACCGCCGCCCTCGGCCGCGCCGCGTGCGCCTCAATCGGCGCGGTGGATCAGGTCCCGGGCGAACCGCAGGGCGTCCTCCCTGCTCTTGAGCACCCCCTCCATCTGCGCCGCGCGCACTTCCCTCAGTATCTCCCCCACGAAAGGGCCCTCCGGTAGGTGGAACTCGCGGACGAGGTCTCTCCCCATGATCAGGGGAGGGGTCTCCCTCTCGCGACCGTGCTCCTCCAGGAGAGCGGCGCAGAAAGCCACGTAGCGCTCCAGTTTGTCCGGGGTGGAGAGGGGTCCCCGGGTCGCGCGGCGGTCGGCCACCGAGAGGAGGACCACGTCCACCAGCTCTTCCCCCAGGCGCGAGAGGAGGTGGCGCAGCCGCCTGCGGGTGGGTCGGTCCACCACCGCCAGCCCGATATCCATGTGCTTCGCCACCACGTCGACCACGTAGTCTCCCGCCCGGCGAGAAAGCCGCAGTCTTTCCGTCAGCTCCCGCGCCGCCCCGCGGCTGTGCTCCTGGTGGGAATAGAAATGGATGCGTCCCGAGGCGTCTCGCGACACCGTCTCAGCCTTGCCGGCGTCGTGATAGAGAGCCGCGAGGCGCAGGAAGGCCTTGCGGGGATAGAGGTCCTGGAGCGGCTCCTCCATGCGCTCCCGGATATGGTCCTCGTGGCCCGGGAACATCCCCCCGGGATCGGCGATCAGGCGGTCGAGTTCCTCCAGGGTGAGCAGGGTGTGCGACCATACGTCCAGGTGGTGGTAGGCGTTCTGCTCCAGGCCCACCAGGGGCACGAGGTGCGGGAACACGTACTGCATGAGGCCCGTGGACTCGAGGTCCGCGAAGATGGGGGCGGTGTCCGGGATGAGCAGCGTCTCCAGCAGCTCCACCGCCACGCGCTCCCCCGGCGTCCTGGTGACCAGGGGGGCGTATTTCTTCATGTGGTTCAAAGTGCGCTCCTCGTATTCCAGGCCCAGGACGTGCCGAAAGCGCAGGGCACGCACCAGCCGCACCGGGTCCATGAGAAAGGACTCGTTGGAGCACTCGCGCAGGATGCCCCGGGAGAGGTCCCGCCATCCGTAATGCTTGTCCACCAGGTCGCGCGGCAGCCACAGCCCTCCCGCCGCCAGCCTCTCCACCTCGAGGGCCATGGCGTTGACGGTGAAGTCGCGGTAGGAGAGGTCCTCCTCGACGCTCATGCCCCTGATGGGAGAGAAATCCAGGGTGCGCCTGCCGTCCCCGCCGCTCGCGACCACCACGCGGTGCGCCCTCTCCTCCTCGTGCAGCACGAAGGCCTTGCCTCCGAAGCGTGCGGCGACCTCCGCGGCCACCGCCGCGGGGTCGGCGGAGGTGATGAAATCGATATCCGCGGGCACGGCGCCCAGGAAGTAATCCCTTAGATAACCTCCCACGAGATAGAGCTCCCCCCGGCGCCGGGAGGCGAGAAAGGAGAGCAGCGAGCCCATGAAGGGGTCCGCCCTCTTCAGTTCATCCAGGTCCATGGTCTTGGGGAGGGACCGCAATTCTCTCCTCCGCTAGGCAAGCCGCTTTCCCGACCCCACATTATAACCCAGTGACGGCGTCCCGGCGGCCATGCCGCGCCTCCGCGGGGTCCTCAGTCCCGGGTCCAGTAGACGCGGGCGAAGTCGGAATGGTGCTGCCACTGGATGTCCAGGTGGCCGGAATACGCCTTCTCGAACTCCTTGCCCAGCCTTTCCGCCAGGGTGCGGTCGGTGGTCTCTATGACGATCTCGTCCTTTTTCTCCTCTATATGGTAGATGCGCGCCGCGATGTTCTTGCGCAGCTTTTTCTGGGCCACGCTGCGTATGAGGTTCTTTACCTCCTCGCGGTGTCTGGCCACGAAGTCCCCCCTGAGATAGACCACGCCGTCCACCTGTCCGCGCGCCACCCGCTCGCACCCCGGGCAGAGGTGCTTCTCCCATCCGTTGCCCTTCATGGCCTTCTCGCGGACGGGTTCGTTGAAATCCCACTTCTGGTCGACGCAAACGGCGTAGCAGGACGGACATATCTTCATGGCTCCGTACCTCCTTCGGGATCCGCGCAAACACCATCTTCAGCCAGCAGGTTCAACAACTCCTCATATATCACCCCCGCAATCTCGTCGCGGTTGGAAACGGACAGCCCGTGCACCCGCACGTCCTCACGCTCCAGCAGGCGGCGCGTGAGGGGATTATCCCCCGCTTGCACGGTGGCAAGCAGGGGCAGGGGGGAATCGAAGAGGCCGGGTAGCAGGGAGCGGAAGGAATCCGAGCACAGCTCCATGCGTCCTATCTCGTCCACGACCAGGAGGTCGAAATCTTCGTCGCCGGTGTCCAGTGCTCTCAAGGCCACCCTCTCGAAGGCCAGCGTATCGACGCCGTATTTTCCCACCCGGGGGCCTACGCGGCGCGCCGCGTGCGCGAGGACCGCCGTCTCCCCTGCCAGGTCCCGTACCATGAAACCGACCCGGGAGGATCCCTCTCTCATCTCCTCGGTCACGAAGCCCCTCGCCTTGAACCCGGCCGCGGCGAGCTCCCGGACCACCTTGAGCACCAGGGTGGTCTTGCCGCAACCAGGCCGCCCGGTCACCAGGATGTTGCGGAGCGTCCTCCCTTCCCGGCTAACGCTCACGCCCTCCGCCACACGAGCCTCCCCGCCGCTTCGGCCATGCCCTGCCCCCGCAAGATGCTCCGTGCCTCACGCGCCCCCCGGTACCGGCGTCCTCCATGGCGCCGGAACGCCGCGCCTACGGCGCCTTTCCCCCGCGGGAGCGCCACACCCCGGCCACCGCATCCCGTGTACCCGCTTACATATCGTGCATATTAATCCTACCCCGCCCCTCCAGCGTTAAACCGCCGCCGTCCCGGGGCGGGAACGGCGGCCATCAGGCCTCTGCTCCCCGCCTGCGCGCGACCCTAGAGGCGGTGGAGATAGCATCTCGGCACCCGCTTACCGATGGCGCATACCACCTCGTAGTTGATGGTCCCGAGCTCCGCCGCCATGCGCTCCACGCCCACCGACTCCTCCCCGTAGCCGCCTATGACCGTCACCTCCTGGCCGGGCTCGTAGCGGTCTTCCCCGAGGTCTACCATGCAGAGGTCCATGCAGATGGTGCCCACCTGGGGGTAGCTCCTCCCGTCGATGAGCACCTCCCAGCATCCCGAGAGGGCGCGGTTCAGCCCGTCGGCGTAGCCCAGCGGCAGGACGGCTATCCAGGTATCCCGGGCACAGCGATACCTCAGTCCGTAGCTCACCCCCTCTCCGCCGCGCGCCCTCAGCAGGTGGCTGATGCGCGTGCGCAGGGAGAGCGCCGGCCTCAAGTCCAGCTTCTCCCGGAAGGCCTCGCCGGGAAGGAGGCCGTACATGGCTATCCCCAGCCTGATCATGTCCAGGCGCAGGTGGGGCAGGGCGGCGGCCGCCCCGGAGGCCGCAACGTGGCGCATGGGCACGCGCAGGCCCTTCCTTTCCAGGTCCCGGAGGACGCCCGCGAAGGCCTCGCCCTGACGGAGATTGAAAGGGTGTTCGGGATCCGAACCCATGGCCAGGTGGGTGCAGACCCCTTCGAGGAGGAGCCCCGGGTCGGCGGATATCTCCTCCGCAAGGGAGGGGACCTCCTCAGGGGCGGCGCCCACGCGGTGCATCCCGGTATCCACCTCCAGGTGCACCGGCACCCTCTTACCCGCCGCTGCTGCGGCACGAGACAGCTCGCGTAAGAACCCGCGCGTGTAGACGGTGGGGGTCAAGGAGAGCTCGATCACCCTTGCCGCCGCCTCCGGGGGAGGCTCGAAGAGAAGGTGCACCGGCGCTTCGAGGCCCGCCTCTCGGAGCTCCTCCCCCTCCTCCACCAGGGCCACACCCAGCCGTGTCGCCCCCGCCTGCAGGGCGGCCCGCGCCGTCTCCACCGCGCCGTGGCCGTAGCCGTCGGCCTTGACCACCGCCATGACCTCGCATCCGGGTCCGGCCATCTCCACGAAGAGGCCCACGTTGTGGCGGATGCACTCCAGGTCCACCACCGCGCGCGTGGGCCTCCAGCCCTCTCTCCCCTTCAACCCCGTCCGCCCCCTCGGAAGACTCCGACCTCAAGCCCCGCTCAGGGTCCTGAGGATGTCCTGGCGTGTGACCACGCCCTCCAGGCGCCCTTCCTCCAGAACCAGAACGTACTCCAGGTCCTTTTCCACCATGAGGGTGGCGACCTCCTCCACGCTGACCAGGGGACCCACGGCGGGAAAATCGCTCTCCATGACCTCGCCCGCGGTGGCGCCCACCGCCTGGCGCAGCTCCTTTTCGAAGCGCTTGAGGGACCCGGGCAGCATGATATAGCTTTCCAGAAAATGGATAAAAGTGGGGAAATGGACCTTGGCGTCCTGGTGCACCAGGTCCTCCTCGTCCACCACCCCCAGCACCCGACCGTCCTCGCCCACCACGGGGAGGAGGCGGATACGGTTCTCCACCATGATCTGCGCCATCTCCTTCACCGTGGCTTCCGGACCCACGGTGATGACCTCCCGGCTCATGATGTCACGCGCCGCTTTCACCTTTTCGCACCCCTTTCGCCTTCCTTCATCAGGGCCGTGAGCGCCAGGGGGAGGTGGGCGACGATGTCTCCCGCCAGCATCCCCACCGCTCCCGTCAACTGCGCGGCGATCCCCGCCGCCCTGGCGTGTACGTAGACCCCGCATATCCCCGCCTGTACGGGATCCAGGCCTTGGGCCAGGAATGCCGCCGCGCAGCCGGTGAGGACGTCGCCGCTTCCCGCCGTGGCCAGGGCGGGCAGGGCTACGGGGTTGATGTGCAGCCGGCCCCGGGGCGAGGCCACTATGGTGTAGGCTCCCTTGAGCGCCACTGCGCATCCGAAATCTCCCGCGGCCCGCGCCGCGCATTCCAGGCGCGAGCGCTGCACCTCCCGCGCGCCCGACCCGAGCAGGCGTCCCAGCTCGCCGGGGTGGGGGGTGATGAGGGTCGGCCATGCCCTGTCCCGCAGCGCTCCCGGAAAGGCGGCGGCGCAGTTGATGCCGTCCGCGTCCAGCACCAGCGGTCTGCGAGCCCGCCGCAGCAGCCCCTCCACCACCCTCGCCGTGGAGGGAGCGGTCCCCAGCCCGGGACCCAGCGCCAGGGCGTCGTAGCCCTCCAGCGCCTCCAGCACCGTATCCAATGCCTCCTCCGCCAGGTGCCCGCGTTCGTCCGGGAGGGGAAGGGTCATGACCTCGGTGAGCTTGACCTCCATGATGGCGTTGAGGGAACGCGGGATGCCCAGGGTCACCACCCCGGCCCCCGCCCGCATGGCGGAACGCGCGCAGAGCGCCGCCGCACCCGTGAGCCCCTCGCTTCCCGCCACCACCAGCACGCGACCGCATTCACCCTTGTGGGCATCGAGTCTCCGGCGGGGGAGCAGCGCCGCCACCTCCGCCTCTTCGACGGTCTCGATGTCGCTCTCCACCACCTCTCCCAGCAGACTCCCGGGGATGCCGATATCCACCACCACCAGTTCCCCCACCAGCTCCGCGCCGGGAAACAGGTACTGGCCCACCTTAGGCCAGGCGAAGGTCACCGTACGCGCCGCCCTCACCGCCGGCCCCTCCACGCCTCCCGTCGCAGCGTCCATCCCCGAGGGCACGTCCACGGCCAGCACGGGGGCGCCGCTCGCGTTCACGGCCTCGATGGCCCGGGCATGCACTCCCTCCGCCGCGCCGCGGAAACCGGTTCCGAAGACCGCGTCGATCACCAAGTCATGGCCCTCTCCCTCAAGCCTCTTCAGGCCCTCCTCGGCCCCCACCACCTCTCCTCCCGCCTCCAGGAGGCGTTCGTGGTTGGCGGCCGCGTCCCGGCTGAGCTCCGACGCTTCCCCGAGGAGCACCACCAGCGTCTCCGCCCCCCAGCCCGAGAGGTACCGCGCGGCCACCAGTCCGTCGCCCCCGTTGTTGCCCCTTCCCGCCACCACCGCGATCCTCTTGCCCGCGCAGAGCCCCAGCATGTCCCGCGCCTGCTCGGCCACGTGCCTTCCAGCCCTTTCCATGAGCTCGAGCGACGGCGTGCCCGCCTCTATCGCCGCGCGGTCCAGGGCGGCCATCTCGGCCGGGTATACCACCCTCATGGTCCCTCCCCCACGGCCTGCGCCACCGCCACCACCATGTCGCGGGTGTGCGAGACGCTCACCAGCACATCGCTTATCCCCAGGCTGGCGGCCAACTCCTTCGCCTTCCCGGAGAGGACCAGGCGGGGCCGCCCGTCCTCCTCCGCCAGCAGCTCGACCTCGCGCCACGAGAAACCCCGCATCCCGGTGCCCAGGGCCTTCGCCGTCGCCTCCTTGGCGGCGAAACAGGCGGCGTAGCGCACGGCGGGGCGCGAGCAGTCCCGGCACCTCTCCGCCTCACGGGGCGAAAAGAGGCGCGGCACGAAGCCCTCGTGCCGCGCCACGGCCCTCTCGATCCTCTCCACCTCTACCAGGTCCACCCCTATCCCCAGGACACGCATATACTCCCCTACGTCCCTTCCTCTCGGAAAGGAGACGCGGTCACGGCATTCTTCTTCCTTGCGCCCCGCCTTCCCTTTCCTCACTCCACGGTGACCGTCTTTGCCAGGTTGCGGGGCTGGTCAACGTTGCAGCCCCGCATCTTGGCGATATGGTAGGCGAAGAGCTGCAGGGCCGGGGCCAGCACCACGGGGTTGAAATGCGGCCTGACCTCGGGGACCCAGATGACCTCGTCGCAGAAGCCTTCCACTTCCGCGTCTCCCCTGGTGGCCAGGGCGATCACCGGCGCCTGCCTCGCCCGCACCTCCTCGATGTTGTTGCGTACCTTGTCGTAGATGGGGTCGCGGGGGATGAGGGCCACCACCGGGAAACCGGGATGAAGGAGGGCTATGGGGCCGTGTTTCATCTCTCCCGCCGGGTAGCCCTCGGCGTGGATGTAGGATATCTCCTTCAGCTTCAGGGCCGCCTCCATGGCCATGGGATAGTTGATGTTGCGCCCCAGGAAGAGGAAGTCCTCGCAGCGGCAGTACTTGTCCGCGCAGGCCTCGACGGCCTCGGTGTCCTGGAGCACCTCCTCTATGGAAGCGGTGAGGCCCTCGAGGTAGGAGAACACCTTGCGCACGAACCCCTCCTCCAGCAGCCCTCTCTCCTGTCCCAGGTAGAGGCCGAGGAGGTAGACCGCCGCCATCTGCGACATGAAGGTCTTGGTGGCCGCCACGCCGATCTCCAGGCCGGCATGGGTATAGAGCACCCCGTCGGATTCCCGCGCCATCATGCTTCCCACCACGTTCACGATGGAGAGGGAGGGGGCCCCGCAGCGCGCCGCCCAGCGCACCGCCCCCATGGTGTCCAGGGTCTCCCCCGACTGACTCACCGCCACCACCAGGCAGGAGGGGTCCAGGCGCGGCTCGCGGTAATAGAACTCCGAGGCTATGTCCACCTCCACGGGGATGTCCATCCAGGTCTCGATGATGTAGCGGCCCAGCAGGGAGGCATGGTAGGAGGTGCCGCAGGCCACGAAGATGATGCGGCGGATGGAGCCGAAGTCGATGCCGTGGCCTTCCAGCTCCTCGATGCGCAGCCTTCCCGTCCTGCCCACACGCCCGCGCAGGGTATCCCGCCATGCCTGGGGCTGCTCGTATATCTCCTTGAGCATGAAGTCGGCGTAACCGCCCTTCTCCACCGCCGAGACGTCGTAGGGGACCTCGAAGGGTTGGCGCTCCACCGGCCTTCCCTCCATGTCCGTGAGCTTCCAGGTTTCCCTGGTAATCCTTGCCAGCTCACCGTTCTCCAGCGCTAGGGCGCGGCGTGTGCAGTCCAGCAGCGCCGGGGTGGCGGAGGCCAGGAGGTTCTCGTTCTCGCCCAGCCCCAGGACCAGCGGGCTGTCCTTGCGCGCCCCCACCAGCACCCCGGGCTCGCGGGAGGACATCACCACCAGAGCGTAGGCGCCCTCCAGTTTCCGCAGGGCCTTTCTCACCGCCTCCAGGAGGTCCCCCTCGAACTCCTCCTCCACCAGGTGGGCCACCACCTCGGAGTCGGTCTGGGAACGGAAGCGGTGCCCGCGCGCGGACAGTTCCTCGCGCAGCTCCTGGAAGTTCTCGATGATGCCGTTGTGCACCACCGCTATCTCCTCCCCGCAGTCGAGATGGGGGTGGGCGTTCTCGGTGGTGGGGTGCCCGTGGGTGGCCCAGCGGGTGTGGGCGATGCCCGTGGATACGCCGTCGGGAAGCCGGCCCAGGTGAGGTTCCAGGCTGTCCAGGTTCCCCCTGCGCTTGAGCAACGCGATCCCGCCGCCGTCGAGCAGCGCTATCCCCGCGGAGTCGTATCCGCGGTACTCCAGGCGGCGCAGCCCGCGGAAGAGGACCTCCTTCACGGGGCGCTCACCGACATAACCGATGATGCCGCACATCTCAGCCCAGCTCCCGCTCCACTAACGCCGCCAGCTCCCGCGCGGCCTCCTCCGCCAGCGCGGCGTCGAGCGCCTCCACCATCACCCGCACCAGGGGCTCGGTGCCCGAAGGGCGCAGGAGCACGCGGCCCCGCTCTCCCAGGCGCTCCTCCCATTCCCGGACCGCCTCAGAGACCCCGCGCGCACCCTCCAGCGCGGACCTGTCCCGCACCCTCACGTTGACCAGCACCTGGGGGACGCGCTCCACCAGTCCTCCCAGGACGGAGAGCCTCTCCCCGCTCTCCACCAGCACCTCCATCAGTTTCAGGGCCGTCACCAGGCCGTCGCCGGTGGTGGCGTGGTCGCCGAAGATGATGTGACCCGACTGCTCGCCTCCCAGGTTCAGCCCTTCCTCGAGCATCTTCTCCAGCACGAAACGGTCACCCACCGCGGTCACGTGCACCTCTATGCCCTCCCTGCGCATGGCGCGGTGGAAGCCGAGGTTGGACATCACCGTGGCCACCAGGGCGTTCTTCCTCAGGCGCCCCGCCGCCTTCATGTGCACCGCGCACAGCGCCATGATGGCGTCTCCGTCCACCAGCTCACCCGACTCGTCCACCGCCAGCAGGCGGTCGGCGTCTCCGTCGAAGGCGAGGCCGAGATCGGCCCCTTTCTCCACCACCGCGCGCTGCAGCCTTTCCGGTCGGGTGGAACCGCAGGCGTGATTGATGTTCCTGCCGTCCGGGTCCACCCCCAGGGCATCCACCTCCGCCCCCAGCCTGCGCAGCACCTCGGGGGCCAGGCGGTAGACGGCGCCGTTGGCGCAGTCCACCACCACCCTCTTCCCCGTGAGGTCGGGGCTGGCCACGGAGAGCAGGTGTTCGAGGTAGAGGTCCTCGGCGTCGCCCCCGTGCACCACGCTTCCCACTTTATCCCCGTCCGGCCTCCCGTCCTCAACCTCGCCGCGCACCAGGGATTCCATGGCCAGCTCCAGCTCGTCCGGCAGCTTGTATCCGGTGCGGTAGAAGAACTTGATGCCGTTGTCGCGCGCCGGGTTGTGCGAGGCGGAGATCACCGCCCCCGCGTCGGCGCCCTTGGCTCGCGTGAGATAGGCCACCGCCGGGGTGGGGATGACCCCCAGGCACTCCACCCGCCCACCGCAGGAGCATATCCCCGCCGCCAACGCGGACTCCAGCATGGTCCCGGAGATGCGCGTATCCCGGCCGATGACCAGGAAGGGGTGGGCGTTCCCCGAGGCCAGCACCTTCACCGCCGCGTATCCCACGCGCATGGCCAGTTCCGGCGTGAGCTCCAGGTTCGCGATACCCCTTATGCCGTCGGTGCCGAAAAGCCGAAGCCCCCCAACGCTATCCCGCATGGCATTCTCCCCTTTTTTCATACCAGGACTATAGCACCCGCTCTTTCGGCCCTTCAAGAAACGCCCCGCCGAGAAAGAAAGGAACGCCGCTCCGCTCCGGGCCGGCTCCGCCGGACACGAGAATCTCCCCATGGAAGAGCTTGGCGGCGTGCCCTTTCAGCGCGTAGTGAGGACGTGGGGGATCAGCGCTTGGAGAACTGCGGGCGCTTGCGTGCCTTCTTGAGGCCGTACTTCTTGCGCTCCTTCATGCGCGGGTCGCGCCTCAGCAGCCCCGCCTTCTTGAGATCGGTGCGGAGGGTCTCGTCGCAATCCACCAACGCACGTGCGATGCCGTGGCTCAGCGCGCCCGCCTGCCCCGAGATGCCTCCACCCTTGATGGTGGCCTTGACGCAGTAACGCCCCTTGCTCGCCGCCACCTCCAGGGGCTGCATGATCTGGTAGCGCAGGGTCGGGCGGGGGAAATATTCCTCCAGGCTCTTCCCGTTGATGGAGAACTCCCCCTCCCCGGGGTACAGCCATACCCTGGCCACCGCCTCTTTCCGCCTTCCCGTGCCGTATCCCAGATGCTGAGGCAAAGGGGTTCACCCGCCCTTTCTTCAAGCTCTCGAGGCCAACTCGATCTGCTCGGGCTTCTGCGCCTGGTGGGGATGGTCGGGGCCCGCGTAGACGTGCAGTTTCTTGAGCATGGCCCTTCCGAGGCGGTTCTTGGGCAGCATGCCCTTCACCGCCTTTTCCACCACCATCTCCGGCTTTTCCCTCAGGAGCACCTCGTAGGAGGTCTCCTTGAGCCCGCCGGGATAGCCCGAATGCCGGTAATGTACCTTGTCCCGCAGCTTGTTGCCGGTGAGCACGACCTTGTCCGCGTTGACCACCACCACGTGATCGCCCACGTCCAGGTGGGTGGTGAAGATGGGCTTGTTCTTTCCCCTGAGGATCCTGGCGACCTCCGCCGCCAGCCTCCCCAGGACCATGCCCTCGGCGTCCACCAGGTACCATGACCTGGTTATATCGGCCTTTTTCACGCTGTAGGTCTTCATGCTCCTCGCGCGTTCCGTCCCGTCCCGTTCATTGCACGACAAGCAATAATGATAGAGGGGTGCCCCATCCCTGTCAAGCGACCCTCGCCCTCGTTTCCCTCACCCCGAGCTCGCGCTCCCGAAGGCCGGGCTGCATCCCGGGGACGGACCGCTCGGGCAGGTGAAAACCCGTCTCGTAACTTCTCCCCGGCTTCTCCCACGCGCCTTTGCATTCCCGCGGCCGTGCGGCCGAGAGCCGCAGGGACGCGGCTGCGCCCGGAGGCGGTCGTTCACGGCCCCCGGCGGCCATGCGTTCCCCCCATCGGCTCCGATAAGGGACGGTAGCCTCCCAAGACCTCCGGGGTACCCTTCAGCCCTCGGCGGCCATGCGCTCCTTGAGCAGGGTTATGACCTCCACGGGAGTGGGGTCCACGCCGTTGAGCACCGCGAGGTAGGCGCTCACGAAATCCCCCAGGTGGATGGCGCTGAAAAGACGCTCGGTGCGCGTGCCTCCCCCCACCCGCAGCACCGTCACGCCCCCCACCTTTTCCCGCAGCAGGTCCGCGGTTATCTCCACCCTCTTGGCCACCCTGGAGGCATCGTCCTCCTCCGCCAGGAAGATCGCCTCCACTCTCCTGGCATGATCATCCAGGGCGTGCCACCCCACGATCTCGTTATGGTTCATCTCCGGAAGGGCGTGGCAGAAGGCGGGCACCTTGGAGTTCTCGTTGAACTGGCACTTCCAGCGGTATGCCGCCACCGAGAGGATCCCCTCCACGCCGTAGATGACCGGGACCTTGCCACGCAGCCGCACCGCGAGCTGCTTGGCGAAGTTCCTCTCCAGGGGGGAGAGGCGCCCCCACTGCTCCCCTTTGCCGCGCAGGGCCTCCGCCGTCTCGTGGGCCACCCTGGTGAAACCCTGGATAAGCCCCATCCTCTCCATGGCCGCGGCGGCGGTGAGTGACAGGTAGCCGAGGGCCGCCCTGGGCTGCAGCCCCCCGGGCACCAGCAGGGCGGGAAAGCGGTTTGCGCGCGCCCTCTCGAGCAGTTTCCCCCCCGTGGTCAGCACCAGCACCTTGCAGCCCAGGTACACCGCGTCGTCCAGGGCGGAGAGGGTCTCCTCCGTGTTGCCCGAGTAGCTCACGAAGACGGCGAGGGTGTCCGGACCCAGCAGGCTGGGAAGGCGGTAGGAGCGGTGCACGCTCATGGGCATCCCCACCACGTCCTCGAGCAGCGCCCTCAGGATGTCCCCGCCGATGGCGGAACCGCCCATGCCCACGAAGGCCACCCGGGATATCCCCTCCGCCGCCGGGAGCTCCGGCGCATCCCTCCCTATGCCCAGCGCCTCCGCGCACTGGCGGGGGAAGTCCTCGATGGCCGCGAGCATCCCTCCGGGATCCATTTCGCCCAGGGCCATAACGTCGTCAAGGTTCACCGGCTCATGCATGAATACCCCCTCACAAGACCATCGCTCCCGATACCCGGGCCTCCGCGTCCCGGCCCCCCGAGGGGGACCGGCGACGGAGCCTCGAAAAGACGCCGCCGGCCTCCGCCGCACCGCCGTGGCGCGCCATCCGGCTATGGTAGAATTCTAGCATGCATGAAAGGAGGCCGGCGTGAAAGAAGTGCATCCCGGGATCTTCAAGGCCTATGACGTGAGAGGGGTGTATCCAGAGGAGATCGACGAGGAGGTGGCCTACCGCATCGGCAGGGCTTTCGTCACCTTCCTGGGGGAGCGGAGTATCGTCACCGGCAGGGACATGCGGCTCTCCTCCCCTTCCCTCTCCCGGGCCTTCATCGAGGGCGCCACGGACCAGGGCGCGGACGTCACCGATATCGGACTCTGCTCCACGGACATGCTCTACTTCGCCTCCGGGGCCCTGGACATGCCCGGCGCCATGTTCACCGCCTCCCACAACCCCAAGGAGTACAACGGCCTCAAGCTCTGCCGCCGCAGGGCGGCGCCCATCAGCATGGACACCGGCATCGCCGAGATAAGGGACCTGGTGCTGTCGGGGGAGTTCCCGCCGGCCTCCGCCAGAGGCGCAGTCACCGAGACGGACATGCTGGAGCGCTACGTGGAACACGTCCTCGGCTTCATCTCCGTGTCCTCGCTCCGCCCCCTGAAGGTGGTGGCCGACGCGGGCAACGGCATGGCGGGCATGATCCTACCGGCTCTATTCGAGCGCCTTCCCTGCGAGCTGGTGCCCCATTGTTTCGAGCTCGACGGTTCCTTCCCCCACCACCAGCCGGACCCCATAAATCCCGAGAACATCCGCCTCCTCTCGGCGTGGGTCCTGGAGGCACGGGGGGACCTGGGCATGGCCTTCGACGGCGACGCCGACCGCGTCTTCCTGGTCGACGACCGGGGAGATCCCGTCAGCGGCTCGCTCACCACCGCCATGGTAGCCAGGCGCATACTGGAGACCAATCCGGGGGAGAAGATCATCTACAACTGCATCAACAGCTGGGTGGTGCCGGAGACCATACGCGCTCACGGGGGCATCCCCATCCGCGAGCGGGTGGGACACTCGTTCATCAAGCAGACCATGGCGGAGACGGGGGCGGTCTTCGCCGGGGAGCATTCCGGGCATTACTACTTCCGCGACAACTACCGCGCTGACTCGGGGCTCATCGCCGCCATGTTCATCCTGGAGATCGTGAGCCTTGAGGGCAAGCCGCTCTCCGAGATCCTTGCGCCCTTCCGGAAATATCACGCCTCGGGAGAGATCAACAGCCGCGTGGAGGACATCCCGGCCAAGCTCGAGGATATAGCGCGGACCTATTCCCATGGCAGGGTGGACAGGCTGGACGGCGTCACGGTGGAGTTCGAGGACTGGTGGTTCAACGTGCGTCCCTCCAACACCGAGCCCCTCCTGCGCCTCAACCTGGAGGCGAAGAGCCGGGAGCTCATGGAGGAGAAACGAGACGAGGTGCTGGCGGTGATCCGCTCGCGATGATCCGCTTCCGCTCCATCTCTGCCGCATGCCTCGTCCTTCTCGCCGCCCTCGTATTCCCTGCAGGCTGCGGCACGCCCCGCGACGGCGAAGAGGCGGCCCTGCGCGGAGAGGCCCTCTCCTCGCTGCAAAGGCTGGCGGAAACCCCGGCTTTCCGCTACCGCCTGCGCCTGGAGAGCATGGTGGGGGTCTCCGGCCAGACCGTCTCGGGAGAGGAGAGATGCGAGGGCTCGCGCACCCCAGCGGGGTTCACCCTCTCCCTCGCCCGCTCCACGCCCGTGGGCGAGGAGGGATCCGTTCTGCTGGAGACCGGCGGACGCCGCTTCAGGCAGGAGGGCGAGACCTGGAAGGAGTCTGAGGACGCGGCATGGAACCCGCTCTACGACCCCCTTTCCTTCACCGGCGTGGCGAGACATGTGCAGTCGGCGGTCCTGGAGGGAGAGGAGGAAAGGGGCGGCGTATGGTACAGGCGCCTCCTGCTGCGCCTGGATCCCTCCGCGGCCGGGGACCTCCTCACCGCGGGTACCTGGTCCTATTTCTCCCACCTGCGCTACGAGCTCTTCCTGCGGCTCTGGGCAGGGGACGCCGCCTCCCCTCCCCTCTCGCTGCAGCTGGAGGTGCTGGCATACGACCCCGCCGAGAACCTCCTGCGCTACCGCATGCTCGCCACCCTCGAGCCCTACGACCTGGGGGCAGCGGACATCTCGCTCCCACAGCCGTGAGCCGGGATCCCGAGACGGTCGCGTTCCAGGAAGCCCTTTCCGGCTCATGGAGCCGCATATAGAATGCGGCGGTCAGGACCGGGAAACCGTGCCTGTGTCCGGGGCATCCTGATGAAGAGACGCTGCATCATCGATGTCGCTGGAAATAATATGCAGCGAATACCTGCGAACAGCGAGGGGCTCCCTTCTCCGTCCCACGGTTCAGGATGATCCCGGCGGGCCATTCTCCGCCGATGCGGATGGGCTGCGCGACATCCTCGACCCCAGGCCGGCGGAAGGGAATACCCACCCCGGGTAATACACCTTCTCCAGGAAAAGGCCATGGGGCGGCAGGGCGGGGGCGCCGTGGTCACACTCCCCGCTCTCCAGCACCTCGCGGAAGCGGGCCGGAGCCCACCTTCCCCTCCCTACCTCCAGGAGCGCGCCGCAGATCATGCGCATCATCATCCAGGCGAAGGCGTTGGCCTTCACCCTGATGCACATCAGTCCTCCCGCCGCCTCCAGGCAGGCCTCATATACCTCCCGCACCGTCGACTTCCCCTCCTCCCGCCGGCAGAAGGGCGCGAAGTCGTGCACCCCGGCCAGGGCCTGCAGGGCCTCCCGCATGCGCCCCTCGTCGAGGACTCCGCGGTGATGGTGCACATACCTCCGCGTGAAGGGAGAGGGGTGGCCGCCCGCCTGGATATAGTAGGCGTATTCCCTGGCCAGGGCGCTCCTGCGCGCGTGGAAATCACCGGGCGCCTCCGCAGCCTCAAGCACCGCGATGTCCGGCGGCAGCAGCGAGTTCAAAGCGAGGGGCAGCCGCTCCACCCCCACCTTCAAGGCCGCGCGGAAGCTCACCACCTGCCCCCTGGCATGCACGCCGGCATCGGTGCGGCCCGCCGCGTACAGGGGGCCCTCCAGCACCGCCACCTTGCCCAGGGCCTCCTCGAGGGCGCCCTGGATGGTGGACAGTCCCGGCTGCCTCTGAAAGCCGTGATAGCCGGTCCCGTCGTATTCCAGCACCAGCAGATGGTTGGCCATGCAAAGATTCTACCACCGCGCCTTCCGCACACGGCCCCGTCGCCGAAAACCGCGGTGCCGCGACAGGTCCAACGCCGTCTCCAACCGCATCCTGGAGATCGCCGGGAACCTCTTTGACATCTCCCTTCCCACCCCGGAGGCGGAGCTTGACTCGAGCGAGGAGGGAAATTCCGGTTCCGCCTCGGAGACCGGCCCTCCGACCTGGAGACTCCGACCTGGAGACGATCATCGGCACCGTGGCGATGTCCCTTCCCGCGAAGCACTCTCACCGCCTGCCGCGCAAGAGCAAAAAGGAGGATCTGCTCATGCTCTTCGACCGCCACTGCGGAAGGGTGCGCTGCGACTTCTACCTGCGCCTGCAGAAAAGCGTCAACGCCCTCATCTGCGCCGTGGACGAGGCGATCGGGAGACCCTGGACATCGTCGAGGCAGGGATCGCGAGGGCGGTGGAGCAGTTGAGCACACGGAGGACAGGGATATCGAGGCCGCCCTGCAGGACCTGCGGGAACGCAAGAAACGGCTGCGCTCCGCCCGTGTACGGCTGTAACGGCTGCTGCGCCGACCTCCTCGTCCCGATCAGCCCCGCGGGAAGGCGCCTCGGGCCCGCGAAGCGGTCGTCATGGGGTGGGGGGGTATCAGACGAACTCTATGACCGCCATGGGTGCCGCGTCTCCCTGCCGGTAGCCGGTCTTCACCACCCGGCAGTATCCTCCTTCGCGGTCCTCGTAGCGGGGCCCGATCTCGTCGAAGAGCTTGTGCACGATGTCGCGGTCGGGGATGATGGCCAGGGCCTGGCGCCTGGCGTGCAGGTCGCCGCGCTTGGCCAGCCCCACCAGCTTCTCCACCAGGGGCTGGACTTCCTTGGCCTTCGCCTGCGTGGTCTCTATCTTCTCGTGCTCGATCACCGCCCTGGCCAGGTTGGCCAGGATGGCCCTCTGGTGGGATGCGCTCCCGCCCAGCCTTCTTCCTTTCTTGGGTTGCGGCATGTCTGTTACCTCTCGTATCCCTGCTCGCCGGCGCCGCTCACTCCTTGGAGCGCAGGGAAAGCCCCCTCTTGGCGAGCTTCTCCTTCACGTCCTCGATGGAACGCGCCCCGAAGCTGCGCAGCGCCAGGAGGTCGTCTTCCGTCTTCTCTATCAGCTGGCCCAGGGTGCTTATGCCCCCGCGGTGGAGGCAGTTGAGCACGCGCACCGGCAGCTCCAGCTCCTCTATGGAGACCTGGAGCTCTTTCCCGGAACCCGCCGGCACGGGAGGTCCGAAGATCCCCCCCTCGTCCGCGACCTCCTCCCCTTCCGCGAGGGAGGAGAAGATGGCGATGTGTCCCGACAGCACCTGCGCCGCCTTCACCAGGGCTTCCTGTGCGTTTATGCTGCCGTCGGTATACACCTCCAGGATGAGGCGGTCGTAGTCGGTGCGCTGACCCACGCGGGTGTTCTCCACCTGGTAGGAAACGCGCACCACGGGCGAGAACATGGCGTCCAGGGGGATGGTGCCCGCCACCTCGCGATATCCTCCCAGATGCTCCGCGGCCACGTATCCGCGGCCCTTGCGCGCCGCCATCTCCGCCTTCAGCCGTCCCTTGCCGTTCAGGGTGCAGATCTTGAGGTCCGGGTTTATTATCTCCACCCCCGCGGGGACCTGGATGTCTCCCGCCGTGACCGTCTTCGGTCCCGTGACGTCGAGGGACAGCGCGTAGGCCCCCTCCCCATCGATCTTCAGGATCACGCTCTTGAGGTTGAGGATGATGTCCATGACGTCCTCTTTGACCCCCTCGATGGCGGTGAACTCGTGCACCACCCCCTCGATGCGTACCGAGGTTATCGCCGCTCCCGGGATGGAGGAGAGAAGCACGCGACGCATGGAGTTCCCAAGGGTGTGCCCCAGCCCCCTCTCCAGGGGCTCCACGATGAACCTGCCGTAGGAGTCCTCGAGTTTGTCCACCACGACATGGGGTTTCTGCATCTCAAGAACCAAGACCAGTTCCCTCCTTGTGTGGGCCCGTCTCCGCGGACCCGCCTCTACCTGAGACTCTCACCTTATATTTACTTTGAATAGAGCTCCACGATGAGGTGTTCCTTGATCGGAAGCTCTATGTCCTCGCGCCTGGGCTGGGCCGTGACCTCCACCCGCCGCTTGTCGTGATCCACCTTCAGCCAGGGAATCACGGGCCGCCCCTCCGCGTATTTCACCGCCTGCAACACCCGCGCGGCGTCTCTGCTCTTCTCCTTGAGCTCCACCACGTCCCCCACCCTGAGCTGGTAGGAGGGGATGTTGACCTTGCGCCCGTTCACGGTGACGTGCCCGTGGCGGACCAGCTGCCGGGCATCCTTGCGCGACGTCGCCAGCCCCCCGCGGTAGACCACGTTGTCGAGCCTGGTCTCCAGGAGGAAGAGCAGGTTCTCGCCGGTGATGCCTTTCTGGCGCGAGGCCTTTCCGTAATAGCGGCGGAACTGCCTCTCCAGCACCCCGTATATGCGCTTCGCCTTCTGCTTCTCGCGCAGCTGCAGCAGGTATTCCGTCTCCTTCACCCTTCCCCGCCCGTGCTCGCCGGGCGGATAGGGCCGCCTCTCCATGGCGCACTTATCGCTCTCGCAACGCGGCCCCTTGAGGAAGAGCTTCTCGCCCTCCCTGCGGCACTGCTTGCACGACGGATCGGTGTTCCTCGCCATCTCCTCGCCCCTCTACACTCTTCTTCTCTTCTTGGGACGGCAGCCGTTGTGCGGCTGCGGCGTCTCATCGGTGATGCTCGCTACCTCCAGTCCGTTGGCCTGCAGCGTCCTGATGGCGGTCTCGCGCCCCGACCCCGGACCCTTCACGAAGACGTCGACTCTCTTCATGCCGAACTCTTGCGCCGCCCTCCTGGCCACGTTCTCCGCCGCCTGCTGCGCGGCGAAGGGGGTGCTCTTGCGCGAACCCTTGAACCCCACCGTTCCCGAGCTGCTCCAGGTCAGGGTGTCTCCGTTCTTATCGGTGATGGTGATGATGGTGTTGTTGAAGGTCGACTTGATGTGCGCCTCGCCATGCAGCACCGTCTTCTTCTCTTTCCTCTTGCCTCTTCCTCTTCCCCTCGCAGGCCTGGCCAAATCTCAACCTCCTGTCAGGTCGCGCCGCCCTCTCCGGCGCCTACTTCTTCTTCCTCTTCACGCCCACCGTCTTGCGCGGCCCCTTGCGGGTTCGGGCGTTGGTGTGGGTACGCTGGCCGCGCACCGGCAACCCCATGCGGTGGCGCAGCCCCTGATAGCACCCGATCTCCATCTTGCGCTTGATGTTCTGGGCCACCTCACGCCTCAGGTCTCCCTCCACCTTGAGGTTCTGGTCTATGTAGCTGCGCAGGCGCACCACCTCCTCGTCGGTGAGGTTGCGCACCTTGGTGTCGGGGTCTATGCGGCAGTTCTGCAGGATGGCCTTGGAGGTGGACCTGCCCACCCCGTAGATATAGGTGAGGGCGATCTCCACCCTCTTGTCCCTCGGTAGATCAACGCCTGCTATACGCGCCAATTCGACATACCTCCCCCGGGCTCATCCCTGCCGCTGCTTGTGGCGCGGGTTCTGACATATAACCAGCACCTTGCCGTGGCGGCGGATGATCTTGCATTTATCGCACATCTTCTTGACCGACGCTCTGACCTTCATCTGCGCTGCGACCTTTCCCAATCCCGCCGTATCACTTGTACCTGTACACGATGCGCCCCCGGGTCAGGTCGTAGGGAGATATCTCCACCACCACCTTGTCGCCGGGCAGGATGCGGATGTAGTGCATCCTCATCTTGCCGGAAATGTGCGCCAGTATCTTGTGCCCGTTCGCCAGCTCCACCTTGAACATGGCGTTGGGAAGCGGCTCCAGCACCGTCCCCTCGACCTCTACGGCGCCTTCTTTCCTGGCCAATCCTCACTCTCCTCGCGCCGCCCTCACCTCACGGGAGGAGCGCATATGTTTTTCGCACCAGAATTTATATACTAACAAAACATCATCTTTTCGTCCAATCGCCCTTCAGGGCAGGGTCAGCACCACCGGGCCCTCCTCGGTGACCGCTACGGTGTGCTCAAAATGCGCGGAGAGAGTGCCGTCCACGGTGCGTACCGTCCAGCCGTCCTCTCCGTCCACCTCCACCTCGTAGCTTCCCTCGTTGACCATGGGCTCCAGCGCGAAGGTCATCCCCGCCTCCAGGAGCGGCCCCCTCCCGGCGGGCCCGAAGTTGGGTATCTGCGGCTCCTCGTGCATCTCCCGGCCGATGCCGTGGCCCACGAACTGCACCACCACCGAAAACCCCCCCGCCTCCACCGTGCGCTGGATGGCGTTGGAAACGTCTCCCAGGCGGTTGCCGCGCCGGCAGGCGCGGATCCCCGCCCGCAGGGCCTCCTCAGTGACCTCCATGAGCTTCCTGGCCACCTCGCCAACCTCGCCCACCGCGTAGGTGCGCGCCGCGTCGGCGTGGTATCCTTCCAGGATCACCCCCACGTCCACCCCGATGATGTCCCCTTCCCTGAGGCGCTCGCGCCCGGGTATGCCGTGCACCACCACGTCGTTGATGGAGGTGCATATGGAGGCGGGGAATCCCCGGTACCCTAGGAAGGACGGCGTACCGCCCCGTCCGCGGATGTACTCGTCCGCCAGCTCGTTCAGGGTCTCCGTCCTCGTGCCCGGCCTGATATGCTTTTCCAGCATCTCGAGCACGCCCGCCACCACGCGACCCGCCTCTCTCATCCTCGCTATCTCGTCATGGGATTTCCTGATGATCATGGGCCCTTCCGCCCGCCCGGCCTCATGCTTCCACCACCGCGCGTATCTCCCGCAGCACCCCCTCCATGGAGGCGGCGCCGTCGATGTCCCTCAAAAGCCCCTCGCGACGGTAGTAATCGACGAGGGGACTTGTCTTGGCCTCGTACTCGCGCAGGCGGGCGCGCACCGTCTCCTCCCGGTCGTCGTCCCGGCAGTAGAGCTCGCCCCCGCAGGCGTCGCAGGTATCCTCCTTCACGGGGGGGTCGAAGAGGAGATGGAAGACCTTTCCGCAGGAACGGCAGGTGCGGCGCGCCGTCAGCCTCTCCACCACCACCTCCTCCGGCACCTGCACGTTGAGCACGTGGTCGATGGCCCTGCCCGTCTCCGCCAGCATGTCCTTGAGGGCGTCGGCCTGGGCCACGGTGCGGGGGAAACCGTCCAGGATGAACCCCTTCTCGCAGTCGGGCTGCGCCAGGCGGTCCCTCACGATCCCGATGACCACCTCGTCGGGGACCAGCTCCCCGCGGTCCATGTATTCCTTTGCTCTGCGCCCCAGCTCCGTGCCCCGCTTGAGGTTGTCCCGGAAGATATCCCCGGTGGAGATGTGGGGCACCCCATAGAGGGCGCTTATCCTCTCCGCCTGGGTCCCCTTCCCGGCCCCCGGCGGCCCCAGCAGCACAAGGTTCATCGCCGTCCTACCTCCCCTTCTCGCGTCCCTTACCTCAAGAAGCCCTCGTAGTGGCGCATCTGGAGCTGCGCCTCGATCTGCTTCATGGTCTCCAGAGCGACGCCGACGATGATCATGATCGCGGCCCCCCCGAAGGGTATCTGCCTGGTGCCGAAGAAGTAGAACATCACCGCCGGGAGCATGGCGATGCACGCCAGGGCGATGGAGCCCGGCAGGGTGATGCGGTTGATGACCTTGCCGAAATACACCGCCGTGGGGGTGCCCGGCCTGATGCCGGGGACGAAGGCGCCGTATTTCTTGAGGTGCTCCGCCTGGGTATAGGGATCGAAGACGATATAGGTGTAGAAGTAGGCGAAGAAGATGATCATGCCGGTGTAGAGGACGAAGTACAGCCAACCCTGCGAGAGGCTCTCCGCGAAGCCCTTGAGGCCGGGGATGAACTGCGCCAGCATGGTGGGGAAGAAGATCACCGAGGAGGCGAAGATGATGGGGATGACCCCGGAGGTGTTTATCTTCAGCGGGATATAGGTGGTGCCTCCCATGGTCATGCGCCTGCCCCGTATCTGCTTGGCGTACTGCACGGGTATGCGCCTCTCCCCCTGGTCGAGGTAGATCACCGCCACGATCACTCCCAGGGACATGGCCGCGGAGATGATGATGCCGTAGACGATGCTGCCGTAGCGCAGCTCCGTCTGGGTGATGAGGGTCTTGAACTCCATGGGGACGCGGGCGATGATGGATGTGAAGATGAGGATGGACATGCCGTTGCCGATGCCCCGTTCCGTGATCAGCTCCCCGAACCACATCAGCAGGGCCATGCCCGCCGTGAGGGTCACGATGATCACGATGCCCTTGAGCCAGGTGAACTGGACTATGGGGACGCCGTCCACGTCCTGGCGCGAGAAGGTATAGACCAGCCCGATGGACTGCATGAGGGCCAGCGCCAGGGTGAGATAGCGCGTGACCTGGGTAATCTTCCGGCGCCCGGACTCGCCCTCCTCCTGCCATTCCTTGAGCTTGGGGATTACCGCCACCAGCATCTCCATGATGATGGCGGAGGTGATGTAGGGCATGATGCCCAGGCCGAAGATGGCCAGTTGGGCCAGGGCGCCCCCGGAGAAAAAGTTGAGGAAGCCGAGGATGCCGCCCTCCTCCACCAGCTTGGAGAGGGCCTGGGTGTTCACGCCGGGGGAGGGGATGGCGCTCCCCAGGCGATAGAGGAGGATGATGAAGAGGGTGAAGAGGATTTTGCGGCGCAGGTCCGCTACCTTGAAGATGTTGCGGAAGGTGCGCAGCAAGCTATACCACCTCTACGCTTCCCCCGGAGGCCTCGATCTTCGCCGCGGCCCCGCGGGTGAAGGCGTGCGCCCTCACCGTGAGCCTGCGCTCGAGCTCCCCCCTTCCCAGGATCTTCACGTCCCTGTCCAGCTTGCGGATCATCCCCTTCTCCACCAGGGACTCGGGGGTGACCACCTCCCCGTCCGCGAAGACGTTCAGCGCCTCCACGTTGACCAGGTGGAACTCCTTCTTCGCCCGCGGCTTGAATCCGCGCAGCTTCGGCACCCGGCGCTGCAGGGGCATCTGGCCGCCCTCGAACCCCACGCGGGTCTTGCCCCGGGCCTTCTGCCCCTTCATGCCCCGGCCGCTGGTCTTGCCGTGCCCGGAGGACCTGCCCCTGCCCACGCGCTTCGGGGCGTGGGCGGACCCCTCCGCCGGCTTCAGGTCGTTTATCTTGAAGGTCATGACATCCTCTCCCGTTCCGTCTCCAAACCCGTGCCCCCGGCGCCTCAATCCTCCAGCCGTTCCACCTTAACCAGGTGGCGCACCCTCTCGATCATCCCCATTATCTCGGGGGTCTCCCTCTGCTCCACGGAGTGGTTCAGTCTCTTCAGACCCAGGGCGCGCACGGTGCGTTTCTGTTTGAGCTGCCTCCCGATGGGGCTGCGGACCAGGGTTATGCGGATCCTGCTCTCCTCCGCGCTCATTCCGCCACCGCCTTCTCGGCCTTGCGTGCCTCCGCTATCCTCATCCTCGCCACGTCCCGCGTGCGGCTTATGGCCTTGAGGCCCTGCACCGTCGCCTTGACCACGTTCACGGGGTTGCGCGATCCGTAGGCCTTGGTGAGCACGTCCTGGATGCCCGAGAGCTCCATCACCGCCCGCACCGGCCCGCCGGCGATGACCCCCGTGCCCTCGCTGGCCGGCTTGAGCAGCACGCGGGAGGACTCGTACTTGCCAACCACCTGGTAGGGTATGGTGGTCCCCCGAGTGGGGACCTTGAATAGGTTCCGCTTCGCCCGCTCCACGCCCTTCTGGATGGCCAGCGGCACCTCCCGCGCCTTGCCGTACCCGTAGCCCACCACGCCTGCCTTGTCCCCGACCACCACCAGGGCGGTGAAGCTGAACCTGCGGCCTCCCTTCACCACCTTGGCGACGCGGTTTATGTCTATGACTCTCTCCTCCAGCTCAAGGACGGTCGGGTCTATCTTGGGCATCTGCAACCTCCGCGCCTCATCTCGCACTCTTCATCTCATCTCAGAACTCCAGGCCGCCTTCGCGCGCCCCCTCGGCCAGGGCCTTCACCCGCCCGTGGTAGAGGTTGCCTCCGCGGTCGAAGACCACCTTCTGCACTCCCTTCTCGCGGGCGCGGGCCGCCACCAGGCGTCCCATCTCCCTGGCCACATCCGTCTTGCTCTTGCCGTCCAGCTCCAGGCCCTTCTCCAGCGAGCAGGCGCTCGCCAGGGTGTGCCCCGCGAGGTCGTCGATGACCTGCGCGTAGATATGACGGTTGCTGCGGAACACGCACAGCCTGGGTCGATCCGGGGTCCCGCTCACCTTCTTGCGCACCCGCCGTTGCCGGCGCGCCCTTCCCGCCTGTCGAGTGTTCTCCTTCTTCATCTTCTCTTCACTCTCTCCGATCTCCGCCAGCGGTCCTACACGGAGGTCTTTCCTGCCTTGCGCCTGATCTGCTCACCCGCGTAACGCACTCCCTTGCCCTTGTAGGGGTCGGGCTTGCGCAGGGCCCTGATCTTGGCCGCCATCTGTCCCACCTGCTGCTTGTCGATACCCTTGATGCGCAGCTTGGTGGGGGTGACCACCTCGAACTCAATGCCCTCCGGGGCCTTCACCAGCACCGGGTGCGAGAAGCCGAGGCTCAACTCTATGTCGCGGTCGCGGGCCACGGCGCGGTAACCCACGCCGTGTATCTCCAGGTTCTTCTCGAAGCCGCTGGTCACCCCCTCCACCATGTTGGCGAGGAGGGAACGCGTGAGGCCGTGCAGGGAGCGGTGGAACCCCACATCCGAGGGCCGCTTCACGAGCAGCCTGTCCTCCTCCATCTCGATGATCATCTCGGGATGGAACTCGCGCGTGAGCTCCCCCTTGGGGCCCTTGACCGTCACCCTGTTGCCCTCTATCCTGACCTCCGTCCCCGGGGGGACGGTTATGGGCGCTCTTCCGATCCTTGACAACTCCAACCTCCGCTTCTCCCGCCTACCATACGTAGGCCAAGACCTCTCCCCCCACGTTCAGCTCGCGCGCCTCGCGGTCGGTGATCACTCCCCGCGAGGTGGAGATGATGGCGATCCCCAGGCCCCCCAGTACGCGGGGCAGTTCCGCCCGCTTGCTGTACACGCGCAGACCCGGCTTGCTTATGCGCTTGATGCCGTTGATGAACTGCTCGCGGTTGGGGCCGTATTTCAGGGTCAGCCTCAAGATGTCGTAGCTCTCGCCCTTGACCACCTCGAAATCCGCGATGAACCCCTCTCTCTTCAATATCTCCGCGATGGAACGCTTGATGCCGGAATAGGGCATCTCCACCGCCTCGTGGCGGGCGGCGCTGGCGTTTCTTATGCGGGTCAGCATGTCCGCGATGGGATCGGTCATGGTCATCTTCTGTCTGCCTCCTTACCAGCTGGACTTGGTTATGCCCGGCACCTCGCCCTCGTGCACCAGCTCACGCAGGCAGACGCGGCACAGCTCGAATTTGCGGAAATACCCGCGCGGACGCCCGCATCGCTTGCACCGGTTATAGGCCCGGGTGCTGAACTTGGGAGGTCTCTTCTGCTTGGCGATGAGCGATTTCTTTGCCATGCGGCCTCTCCTTATTTCCTGGCGCGGAAGGGCATGCCCAGAGCCTCCAGGAGGGCCAGCCCTTCCTCGTCCGTCTCCGCCGTGGTGACGATGGTGATGTCCATGCCCCGCACGCGGTCTATGTCGTCGTAGTCTATCTCTGGGAACACCAGCTGCTCGTCCAGGCCCATGTTGTAATTGCCCCTGCCGTCGAAGGACTTGGGGTTCAGCCCGCGGAAATCCCTCACCCGCGGTATGGCCAGGGACACCAGGCGGTCCAGGAACTCGTACATGCGATCCCCGCGCAGGGTCACCTTGCATCCCACGGACATGCCGGTGCGCAGCTTGAAGCCCGCCACTGACCTGCGGGCGCGGTTCAGCTTCGCCTTCTGGCCGGTGATCACCGCCAGGTCCTTCATGGCCCCGTCGATGGCCTTGGGGTCGTGGGCGCCTTCCCCCACCCCCATGTTGACCACGATCTTCTCCAGCCGGGGCACCTGCATGTCGTTGCGGTATCCGAATCTCTCCCTGAGCGCCGGGAGCACCTCCCGACGGTATCTCTCCTTCAGCCTGGGCACGGTTCTTCCTTCCTTGGCCACGGTCTCTCTCCTAATCGAGGTCAGCGCCGCACTTGCGACAGATCCGCCTCTTCACTCCCTCGCCGTCGAAGCGGTAACCCACCCGCACGGCGCGTCCGCAGGAATCGCACACCAGGGCGACGTTGGACACGTGAATGGGCGCCTCCTTGGTGGCTATGCCGCCCTGGGGGTTCTCCTGGCTCGGACGCGCATGCTTCTTGACCAGGTTCACCCCCTCCACGATGACCCTGCGCTCCCCGGGGATGCTCCTCAGGACCTTTCCCTGCTTGCCGCGGTACTTGCCCGTGAGCACCTCCACCTTGTCGCCCTTCTTTATCTTCATTCCTCCGCCCATATCATCTTCTCCTTGCACGCCCCTAGAGCACTTCCGGGGCCAGGGAGATTATCTTCATGAACTTCTTCTCCCGCAGCTCCCTGGCCACCGGCCCGAAGATGCGCGTCCCGCGCGGGTCCCTGGCCTCGTTGATGAGCACCACCGCGTTCTCGTCGAACTTGATGTACGAGCCGTCCTGCCTGCGGCGCTCCTTCTTGGTACGCACCACCACCGCCTTGACCACGTCGCCCTTCTTCACCGCCCCGCCCGGGGTGGCGGCCTTCACCGTGCCCACCACGATGTCTCCCACATAGGCGTAGCGGCGCTTGCTCCCTCCGAGCACCTTGATCACCAGCAGCTCCCTCGCTCCGGTGTTGTCGGCGATCTTCACTCGCGATTCCGCCTGTATCATCTTCTTCCTCCGAATCGCGGCCCGGGACCGCTACTCCGCCTTCTCCACTATCTCCACCAGGCGCCAACGCTTGGTGCGCGAGAGAGGCCTGGTCTCCATGATGCGCACCAGGTCTCCCACCCGGCACCGGTTCTCCTCGTCGTGCGCGACGTACTTCTTGCTGCGCCGCACGATCTTGCCGTAAAGCGGGTGGGGCATGCGGGTCTCCACCTTGACCACGATGGTCTTGTCCATCTTGTCCGAGACCACCGTGCCCACCCGCACCTTTCTCCGGCTCGTCCTCTCCGCCATATGCTCGGTTTCCCTTCTACCTCAGTCTCAGGACGCTTCCCCGCTCAGCTCGCGCTCCCTGATAACCGTGCAGATGCGCGCGATGTCCTTCCTGGTCTCAAGGATCCTGCTGGTGTTGTCGAGCTGCCCCGTGGCGGCCTGGAAGCGCAGGTTAAAGAGCTCCTCCTTGGCCTCCTTCAGTCTCTGGAGCAGTTCCTCGTAGGAATAGTCCCTCAGTTCCCTGGCCTTCACCTCACTCACCACCCAGCGTCTCCCGTTTCACGAAACGGCACTTCATGGGCATCTTGTGGGCCGCCCTGCGCATGGCCTCCGCCGCCACGTGCTCCGGGACGCCCGAGAGCTCGAACATCACCCGTCCCGGCTTCACCACCGCCACCCAGTGGTCGGGGTTGCCCTTGCCGCTCCCCATGCGCGTCTCCGCGGGTTTCTTGGAGACCGGCTTGTCGGGGAAGACATTTATCCACACCTTCCCGCTCCTCTTCACGTGTCGGGTGATGGCCACCCTGGCGGCTTCGATCTGCCTTGCCGTCACCCACGACGGCTCCAGGGCCTGCAGTCCGTACTCTCCGAAGTGCACCTGGGTGCCGCCCTTGGAGCGTCCCTTGAGGCGGCCCCGCTGCACCTTTCTGTGTTTGAACTTGCGCGGCATCAACATGGGTCCTCAGACCTCCTCGTCCTCTCGCGCTTCATGCGAGGCGGCCGCCGCGGGCACGGCCGTCTCCATCTCCTCTCCTGCATCCGCTGCCGCCGCCGCTTCGCCGGCGGCCTCCGTCCCGGCACCGGCCTCCCCCGCCTCGCCGGCGGGCCGGCTGTCGGGCCTCGTCTCTTCCGCGGCCGCCTTCTCCCTGGACCTGCGGTCAGGCCCCGCGATATCTCCCTTGTAGATCCACACCTTGACCCCGATGACCCCCATGGTGGTACGGGCCTCGTAGTAGCCGTAATCTATGTCCGCGCGCAGGGTCTGCAGGGGAACGCGGCCCTCGCGGTACCACTCCGTCCGCGCCATCTCCGCTCCCCCCAGCCTTCCGGCACAGGAGACCTTGATGCCCTTAGCCCCCGCCCGCATGGCGTTCTGCACCGCCCTCTTCATGGCGCGTCGGAAGGAGACCCTGCCCTCGAGCTGCTCCGCGATGTTCTGGGCCACCAGGTAGGCGTCCAGCTCGGGATAGTTGATCTCCTGGATGTTCACCTGCACTTCCTTGTCGGTCATGCGCGCGAGGTCTCGCTTGATGCGGTCGACCTCCGCCCCTTTTCTCCCGATGACGATGCCAGGCCTGGCGGTGAAGATGTCCACCTTTACCCTCTTGCTGGTCCTCTCTATCTCCACGCGCGAGATGGCCGCCCTGCGCATGTGCTGCCTGATGTGGCGCCTGATGGCCAGGTCTTCCTGGAGAAGCTCCGCGTAGCCGCGATTGGCGAACCAGCGCGACTTCCAGTCGTATATCACTCCCAGGCGAAAACCGTAGGGATGGACCTTCTGACCCACGCTCTCATCCTTTCCTTCGCTGCGCCGGACGCCTGCGCGCGCGGCGTCCGCCCTTTTCGCCCGACTCGCGCTCGCCCACGATCACCGTGATGTGGCTGGTACGCTTGCGGATGCGGTTGGCCATGCCCCTGGCTCTTGGCCGCCAGCGCTTCAAGGTCGGGCCCTCGTCCACGTAACAGTTGACCACCACCAGGTCCTCGGCGCGCAGGCCGTTGTTGTTCTCGGCGTTGGCCACCGCCGACTCCAGGACCTTGCCCACCAGGCGGGCGGCGGCCCGGTTGGAAAAACTTGTTATATAACGGGCTTCCTCCAGGTCCTTGCCGCGGATGAGGTCCGCGATCTGCCTGGCCTTGTAAGGGGACACTCGCACGTAGCGCGCTACGGCGCGCACCCTTACGCCCTCTCCTCCTGCTTCCGCCATGTTTCTCTCCTGCCTGCTCCTCGAACCCCGACGCTCACTTCAGACGGGTGGTGCGCTCGTGGGCGTGGCCGTGCTTGGTGCGCCGGCGCGTGGGAGCGAACTCCCCCAGCTTGTGCCCCACCATGTTCTCGGTGACATAGACCGGGACGTGCCTCTTGCCGTCGTGCACGGCGATGGTGTGTCCCACCATCTCCGGGAAGATGGTGGAGCGGCGCGACCAGGTCTTCACCACCCGCTTCTCGTTGCGCCGGTTCAGCTCCTCTATCTTGAAGTAGAGCTTCTCGTCGATATAGGGGCCTTTCTTCAACGACCTGCCCAAGGCTACCTCCCTGTCCCTCAGCTCTTACGGCGACGCACGATATACTTGCTGGACGGCTTGTTCTTCTTGCGCGTGCGGTATCCCAGCGTGGGCTTGCCCCAGGGCGTCACCGGGTGCCGGCCTGCCGAGCTCTTGCCCTCGCCGCCTCCGTGGGGATGGTCCACGGGGTTCATGACCGTTCCGCGCACCGTGGGCCGCCTGCCCTTCCAGCGCCCGCGACCCGCCTTGCCCTCCGAGAGCAGCTCGTGCTCCACGTTGCCCACCTGGCCGATGGTGGCGCGGCAGTTGATGTCCACCAGCCGCACCTCGCTGGAGGGCAGGCGCACGTGGGCGAAACCTCCCTCTTTGGCCATGAGCTGTGCGGCTCCCCCCGCCGAGCGCACCATCTTTCCGCCCGCGCCCGGCTTCAATTCGATGTTGTGGATGGTGGTGCCGGTGGGAATGGCGTAGAGCGGCAGGGCGTTGCCCGGCTTGATGTCGGCCTCGGGGCCGGACATCACCCTGTCCCCCACCTTTAGCTTGAGGGGAGCGAGGATGTAGCGCTTCTCGCCGTCCTCGTAGTGCAGCAGCGCTATGCGCGCGCTGCGGTTGGGGTCGTACTCGATGGCCGCCACCTTGGCCGGGATGTTGTCCTTGTCCCGCCTGAAATCGATGATGCGGTACTTGCGCTTGTTCCTGCCCCCCTTGTGGCGGGTGGTTATCCTGCCCTTGTTGTTGCGCCCCGCCTTGTAGTTCATGGGAGCGAGGAGGGTCTTCTCGGGCTCCTTCTTGGTTATCTCCGAGAAGTCGGACACGGAGGCGAAGCGCCTTCCCGGCGAGGTCGGTTTATATCTCTTGATGCTCATCTCCTACCATCCTCTTCCTCGTCAACCCAGCGGGCCCTCGAAGAACTCTATGCTGTAACCGGGAGCCAGGGTCACCACGGCCTTCTTCCGCGCCGCCGTCTTTCCGGCCGTCCATCCCTGCCGCTTGGGCTTGGGGGGCACCTTGATGGTGTTGACCCCGGTGACCTTGACGTTGAAGATCTCCTCCACCGCCTTGCGCACCTCGGTCTTGTGCGCCTTTGGGTGCACCTCGAAGGTATATTTGTTCTGGTCGATGAGCGTGTAGCTCTTCTCCGAGATGATCGGCCGGATGATCACGTCATGCGGGTCTTTCATCTTCCACCCCTTCCTGTAGCCTCTCCAGGGACGTGCGGGTGAAGATGACGCGGTCGTTGGCGAGCACGTCGTAGGTGTTGAGGTGCTCCAGCCGTATCACCTCCACGCTCGGAAGGTTCCGCATGGACTTGATCACGTTCTCGTCCTCCTCCGCGAGCACCAGCAGCACGTGATCGTCCACTCCCAGCGCCTTGAAGATAGAGGCCGCCGCTTTGGTCCTGGGCTCGGTGAAGCTGAAGTCCTCGAGCACCATGACCCGGTCCTCGCTCGCGCGCACGCTCAAGGCCGACCGCAGCGCCAGCCTGCGCACCTTGCGGTTCACCTTGAAACCGTGGTCGCGAGGCTGCGGCCCGTGCACCGTACCGCCTCCCCTCCAGAGGGGAGAGCGTATGGAGCCGGCCCTGGCCCTTCCCGTGCCCTTCTGCCGCCAGGGTTTGCGCCCGCCGCCCCGCACCTTGCTGCGCGGCCTGGTGGCGGCCGTGCCCCTGCGGGCACAGGCGAGCTGGCGCCGCACCACCATGTGCATGACGGGGACGTTGACCTCGCAGCCGAAATAGTAGTCCTTGAGCTGCGCTTCGCCCTTCCTGTTTCCCTCTATGTCGTAGACCGGTACCGTCTTCATCTCCACCTACCACCCATCAGGTCAGCACGTGCGCCTTTTTCCCGGCCTTCTTGCGCGTCTTCACGGATTCCCTGATGACCAGGATGCCGCCGTCGGGGCCGGGAACGCTGCCCTTGACCAGGAGCAGGTTGCGCTCCGGCTTGACGTCCACCACCTCCAGGTTCAGGGCGGTCACGCGCTCCCCGCCCATGCGCCCGGGCATGCGCGAGCCCTTGAACACCCGCGAGGGGGTGGCGCAGGCCCCGATGGCCCCCGGGGCGCGGTGGAAGTGGGCTCCGTGCGAGCCCGGCCCGCCGCCGAAGTTGTGACGCTTGATGACGCCCGCGTATCCCTTGCCGCGCGAGCGCCCGGTTATGTCCACGCGGTCGCCCTTGGAAAATATATCCACCTTTATCTCCTGGCCCAGGCGGTAGGAGGAGGGGTCGTCGATGCGGACCTCCGCCAGATGGCGTCGCGGCTCCAGGTCCTTGCTCTGGAAGTGGCCGCGTCGGGGGCGGTTGAGCTTCTTCTCCTTGACCTCCCCGAACCCCAGCTGCAGAGCGTCGTAACCCTCCTTCTCCACCGTCTTTATCTGCGTGACCAGGCAGGGACCCGCCTCCACCAGGGTCACGGGGATGACCTTCCCGTCCTCGGAGAAGACCTGGGTCATGGCTATCTTCCTACCGATGATTCCCTTCAATTCCTCCACCTCTCCACGGCGCGGCCTTCGCTTCCTCCGCGGCCCTCAGCGGTCACAGCTTTATCTCGATGTCCACTCCCGCCGGCAGATCCATGCGCATGAGGGAATCCACCGTCTTCGGCGTCGGCTCCATGATGTCTATGAGCCTCTTGTGCACGCGCATCTCGAAATGCTCCCGCGAATCCTTGTTCACGTGCGGGGAGCGGATGACGCAGTAGACGTGCTTCTCCGTGGGCAGGGGCACCGGCCCGGAGATGGACGCCCCCGTTCGCCTCACCGTCTCCACGATCTGCCTGGCCGAACGGTCGACCACCTCGTGGTCGTAAGCCTTAAGCCTTATCCTTATCTTCTGTCTCTGCTTGGCCACTCCAGCCTCCAATCTCGCTGCTCATCCCCGCCGCCCCCTCCCCATACCCCGAGAGCCCTTCCCGGCCCGGGGGATGGGGGACGGCGGCCGCCCCCCGCGCCTCTACTTCAGGATGGCCGTCACCCTGCCGGCGCCCACCGTGCGGCCGCCCTCGCGGATGGCGAAGCGCAGCCCCTCCTCCATGGCGATGGGGGAGATGAGCTCGATGGACATCTCGGTGTTGTCGCCGGGCATGACCATCTCCACCCCCTCGGGGAGGGTGACGGTGCCGGTGACGTCGGTGGTGCGGAAGTAGAACTGGGGACGGTAGCCCGAGAAGAAGGGGGTGTGGCGGCCTCCCTCCTCCTTGGAGAGCACGTAGACCTGGGCCTTGAAGGCCACGTGGGGGGTGATGGAGCCGGGCTTGGCCACCACCTGGCCGCGCTCCACGTCCTTTCTGCCGATGCCCCGCAGCAGCAGGCCCACGTTGTCCCCCGCCTGGCCCTCGTCCAGGATCTTGCGGAACATCTCCACCCCGGTGACCACCGTCTTTTGGGTGGGACGGATGCCCACGATCTCCACCTCGTCCCCGGTGTGGATGGCCCCGCGCTCGATCCTCCCGGTGACCACGGTGCCGCGGCCGGTGATGGAGAAGACGTCCTCGATGGCCAGGAGGAAGGGCTTGTCCACGTCGCGGGCGGGGGTGGGGATGTAGTCGTCCACGGCGTCCATGAGCTCCATGATGGGGCCGCAGGCCTCGCACTCGCGCTTGCCGCAGCCGCACTCCATGGCCTTGAGGGCCGAGCCGGCGACCACCGGGATCTCGTCCCCGGGGAACTCGTACTTGCTCAGGAGCTCGCGCACCTCCAGCTCCACCAGCTCAAGCAGCTCGGGGTCGTCCACCATGTCCGCCTTGTTGAGGAAGACCACCATGGCGGGCACCCCCACCTGGCGGGCCAAAAGGATGTGCTCGCGGGTCTGGGGCATGGGGCCGTCGGCGGCGGAGACCACCAGGATGGCCCCGTCCATCTGGGCGGCGCCGGTGATCATGTTCTTGATGTAGTCGGCGTGCCCGGGGCAGTCCACGTGGGCGTAGTGCCTCTTGTCCGTCTGGTACTCCACGTGGGCGATGGCGATGGTGATGCCCCGCTCCTTCTCCTCGGGGGCGTTGTCTATGGAGTCGAAGGACCGCACCTCCACGTCCTGTCCCTGGCTGGCCAGGCACATGGTGATGGCCGAGGTCAGGGTGGTCTTGCCGTGATCGATGTGCCCGATGGTGCCCACGTTCACGTGCGGCTTGGTCCTCTCGAATTTCTTCTTGGCCATTTTGACATTCCTCCTGCATCAACTTCCGGTGTCGCGCTTTGGACACAACTCCCCTATTCTAATAGCCTTCCATACCTCGCTCAAGACCTTTTTCATTCCCCCCTTATGCGCCGCACGATCTCCAACGCGATGTTCTGCGGCACCTCCCCGTAATGGGAGAACTGCATGTGGTGGGTGGCCCTTCCCTGGCTCAGGGAACGGATATCGGTGGCATATCCGAAGGTCTCCGCCAGAGGGATGAAGGCGGTCACCACCTGCTGCCTGCCGCGGGTCTCCAGACCTTCGACCTTTCCCCGGCGCGAGTTGACGTCGGCGATGATGTCCCCCAGGTTCTCCTCGGCCACGGTGATCACCACCTTCATCACCGGCTCCAGGAGGATGGGCTGGGAACGGCGCAACGCCTCCTGGAAGGCGGCCGAACCCGCCGCCTTGAAGGCCAGGTCCGAGGAGTCCACCTCGTGGTAGGACCCTCCCCTGAGCGTGACCCTCACGTCCACCACCGGGTATCCCGCCAGCACCCCGAACTCCAAGGCCCCGGCCACCCCCTGTTCCACCGCGGGGATGAACTCCCTGGGTATGGCGTTTCCGGTCACCCTGTTCACGAACTCGAACCCGCCTCCCCTGGGCAGGGGCTCGAGGTCGATGATCACGTGCCCGTACTGGCCGCGCCCGCCCGTCTGGCGGATGAACCTGCCCTCCACCCCTCTGGCGCTTCCCGCCACCGTCTCGCGGTAGGACACCTGGGGCTTTCCCACGTTGGCGCCAACCCCGAACTCCCGCAGCAGCCGGTCCACGATTATCTCCAGGTGCAGCTCCCCCATGCCCGAGATGATGGTCTGCCCGGTCTCGGGATCCAGCTTGACCCGGAAAGTGGGGTCCTCCTCGGCGATGCGCTCCATGGCCTCGCTCAGCCTGTCCTGGTCCGCCTTGGTCCTGGGCTCGATGGCGATGGAGATCACCGGCTCGGGAAAGACCATGGATTCCAGGAGTATGGGCCGGTGCGCGGAACACAGGGTGTCCCCGGTATAGGTCTCCTTGAGCCCCACCGCGGCCACGATATCCCCGGCATAGACCGCCTCCAGCTCCTCGCGGTGGTTGGCGTGCATCTGTAGGAAGCGCCCGATGCGCTCCTTCTTCCTGCGCGCGCTGTTGAAGACCGTAGCCCCCGCCTTGAGGGTCCCGGAATACACGCGCAGGTAGATGAGCTTCCCCACGTAAGGGTCCGAGACCACCTTGAAGGCCAGGGCGGAGAAAGGCTCGTCGTCGGAGGCGTGCCGTATCTCCTTCTTGTCCTCCTTGCCCACCTGCACTCCCTCGATGGGGGGCACATCCAGGGGCGAGGGCAGGTAGTAGACCACTCCGTCCAGGAGGGGCTGTACCCCTTTGTTGCGGAAAGAGGCCCCGCAAAACACGGGCACCACCTCACAGGCGAGCACGCCTTTGCGCAGGGCTGCGCGTATCTCATCCGGGGTTATCGCACCCTCGTCGGTGAGGTATTTCTCCGTCAGCACGTCGTCGTAGTTGGCGCACGCCTCGAGCAGGACATGGCGGTAGAGCTCGGCGGTGACCCTCAGGTCCTCCGGGATGTCGATGGTCTCCCACCGTGTGCCCATCTCGTCGGTATATACGACGGCTTTCATCTCCACCAGGTCCACGCAGCCGCGGAAATCGCTCTCCGCTCCCAGGGGGATCTGCACCGCCACCGGCCGAGCCTCGAAACGCTGCTCCAGCATCTCCAGGCAGGCGAAGAAGTCGGCTCCCGGGCGGTCCATCTTGTTCACGTAGCAGATGCGCGGCACGCCGTAATGGTCGGCCTGCCTCCACACCGTCTCCGTCTGGGGCTCCACCCCGGCCACCCCGTCCAGGATGGCGATGGCTCCGTCCAGGACCCTGAGGGAGCGTTCTACCTCCACCGTGAAGTCCACGTGGCCGGGAGTGTCTATTATATTTATACGGTGGTCTTTCCAGAAGCAGGTGGTGGCGGCGCTGGTGATGGTGATGCCGCGCTCCTGCTCCTGCACCATCCAGTCCATGACCGCGGAGCCCTCGTGCACCTCGCCCATCTTGTAGGTCTTTCCGGTGTAGTAGAGGATGCGCTCGGTGGTGGTGGTCTTTCCGGCATCGATATGGGAGATGATGCCGATGTTCCGCACGCGGGAAAGGGGGAACCTCCCCTCCGCCGCCTGGGCTTTCTCCACCCTTCCCGTCGTGGTCACCTTCATAACCATATCACCAGCGGTAATGCGCGAAGGCCTTGTTGGCCTCCGCCATCTTGTGCAGGTCCTCCTTTTTCTTGATGGACGTGCCGATGCCGTTGGAGGCGTCCAGGAGCTCCATGGCCAGGCGCTCCATCATGCTCTTCTCCTTGCGCTGCCGCGCGAAGTTGACTATCCACCGTATGGCCAGGGTGGTGCTGCGGCGCGGCCGCACCTCCACAGGCACCTGGTAGCTGGCGCCGCCAACGCGCCGCGACCTCACCTCGAGCACGGGCCTGACGTTGTCGGTGGCCTTCCTCAACACCGCGAGGGGATCGTTCCCCGTCTTCTGGTGCAGGATATCCAGTGCCCCGTAGACGATCTTTTCCGCCTTGCTCTTCTTGCCGTCCAGCATAACCTTGCGGATGTACTGCTCCACCAGCACGCTGTGGTACCTGGTGTCCGGGGGTATCTCCCTTTTCGGCGCCGGTCCTTTCCTGGGCATGCTGTCTCTCCTTCCGCCCCGACCCCTAGAGGCCGGCCGTCTTCTTCGTCCCGTAGCGGGAACGGGCCTGCTTGCGATTGGAAACCCCCGCGGCATCCAGGGTGCCGCGGATTATCTTGTAGCGCACGCCGGGCAGGTCCTTGACCCTTCCTCCCCTTACCAGGACGATGGAGTGCTCCTGCAGGTTGTGGCCGATCCCGGGGATGTAGGAGGTAACCTCGATGCCGTTGGTCAACCTCACCCTGGCGATCTTGCGCAACGCCGAGTTGGGCTTCTTGGGCGTGGTCGTCTTGACCTGCGTGCATACCCCCCGCCGCTGCGGGCAGCCCTGCAAGGCCGGGGTCTTGGTCTTCTTGTGCTTCTCGGCGCGGCCCTTACGAACCAACTGGTTGATGGTGGGCAAACCTACCTCCTCAGTGCCTTATATCCTGTTCTACCTGCTGTTTTTCCTCCGGCGCACAAAACGCAAGTTTACCATCGGGTCCGCGGGGTGTCAATCGCGACGGCGGAGCGACGGCGGCACGTTCCTGCCCTTTTGCTTCCCGTTCAGGATTCCTCCGCCTGTTCTTCCTCCGCCCGCTCTTCCTCTCCCGACTCCGCCTCCTGGAGCCCCAGCGGCTCCTCCTGCGGCTCGCGCAGCAGCCCCGCCTTCCTCAGCTCCTCGATGTTGCCCCTTCCGAGCCCGGCATCGTAGAGCTCTTCCTCGTCCATCCTCAGCAGGTCGCTGGTGGTGTTCACGTTGGCCTGCTTGAGCAGGTTCTTGGTGCGGGTGGAGAGAGGCAGCTCCTGGATGTCCACCTCGTCCGCCTCCAGCACGGCGGACACCGCCTCCGCGCCGAAGATCTCCTCCAGCTCCTCCTTGGAGGGAGCCCTGGTGCGCGATATCCCGGAGGTGAGCGCCTCCACCTCCTCCAGCAGCCCCACTCCCGCGTGCTTGGGCCTCACCTTGATGTTGCGGTAGCGGCTCATGCCCGTGCCCGCGGGTATGAGCTTGCCGATGATCACGTTCTCCTTCAGACCCAGCAGGGGGTCTACCCTCCCGGAGATGGCCGCGTCCGTGAGCACCCGGGTGGTCTCCTGGAAGGAGGCCGCAGAGAGGAAGGAGTCGGTGGCCAGCGAGGCCTTGGTGATCCCCAGGAGCATCTGCCGCGCCGTGGCCGGCTCGCCTCCTTGCGCCACCACCGCCTCGTTTACCTCCTCGAAATACTTGCGGTCCACCTTCTCGCCCGGCAGGAGGTCGGTATCTCCCGCCTCCAGCACCTCCACCTTCTTGAGCATCTGGCGCACGATGAGCTCGATGTGCTTGTCGTGGATGTCCACGCCCTGGCTCTTGTACACCTCCTGCACCTCCCGGACCATGAACAGCTGGGCGGCCTGGGGGCCGAGCACGCGCAGGATGTCGTGGGGGTTCGCCGATCCCTCGGTGAGCTGGTCGCCGGCGTTAACCTCCTGTCCGTCGCGCACCCGCAGGCGGGCGCGGCGCGGGACCTGGTAGGAGCGCTCCTTGTCGCCGGAACCGGTGATGGTTATCTTGCGCGCCTTCTCCGACTCCTCGATGGACACCTTGCCGGAGATGTCCGCGATCACCGCCTGGCCCTTGGGCTTGCGCGCCTCGAAGAGCTCCACCACGCGCGGGAGGCCGTGGGTGATGTCCTCACCCGCCACCCCTCCGGTATGGAAGGTGCGCATGGTGAGCTGGGTGCCGGGCTCTCCGATGGACTGGGCGGCGATGATCCCCACCGCCTCGCCGATCTCCACCAGCCTGCCTGTGGCGAGCATGGTCCCGTAGCACCTGCTGCACACTCCGTGGCGTGACTCGCAGGTCATCACCGAACGTACCATGACCTCCTCTATGCCCGCCTTGGCAAGCTTTTCCACCATGGCCAGGTCGATCTCCTGGTTCTTCTCCAGGAGCACCTCCTTGGTCCTGGGGTGTTTCACCTTCTCCAGGGCTACCCGCGCGGCCAGGGAGTTGTTCAGCTCTCCCTGGGGAGTGAGCACCTTGACCGGTATGCCCTTGTCGGTGCCGCAGTCGAACTCCCGCACGATGACCTCCTGGGAGACGTCCACCAGCCGGCGCGTGAGGTACCCGGAGTCCGCGGTCCTGAGCGCGGTGTCGGCGAGGCCCTTCCTGGCCCCGTGGGTGGAGATGAAGTACTCCAGCACCGTGAGCCCCTCGCGGAAGTTGGACTTGATGGGGCGGTCGATGATCTCTCCTTTGGGGTTGGCCACCAGGCCGCGCATGCCGGCGAGCTGGCGGATCTGCTTTATGTTGCCGCGCGCCCCGGAGTTGGCCATGAGGAAGATGGGGTTGAAGGTGTCGAAGCTGCGCTCCATGGCCTCGGTCACCTCGTCGGTGGCCTTGGTCCACAGCTCCACCACCCTCTGGTGGCGCTCGTCGTCGGTGATGAGGCCGCGCTTGTAGCTCTCCTCGATCCGCTCCACCTCCGCCTCCGGCTCCTCCAGGATCTTCTCCTTGTCCGAGGGCACGGTGATGTCCTGTACGGAGATGGTGATCCCCGCCCTGGTGGCGTACTGGAAGCCCACCCGCTTGATGTTGTCCAGGATCTCCGCCGTCTTCACGGTGTCGTAGCGGCTCGCCACGTCGGTGACGATGCGCTGCAGCACGGATTTGTTCACCGGCTCGTTGACGAAGGGATAGTCGTCGGGGAGGGCGGAGTTGAAGATGACCCTTCCCACCGAGGTCTCGTACACCTTGGGAGGGCGGCCCTTCTTGCGTATGCGTACCCTGACGGGGGCATGGAGCTCGATCTCCTTGAACTCATAGGCCATCATCGCCTCCTCGGGAGAGGCGAAGAGCTTGCCCTCCCCCTTCTCGCCCTCCTTGACCACGGTGAGGTAGGAGGCGCCCAGCACCATGTCCTGGGTGGGGGTGGTGATGGGGCGACCGTGGGCGGGCGAGAGGATGTTGTGGGCGGAGAGCATGAGGATGCGCGACTCCGCCTGCGCCTCCGCCGACAGCGGCAGGTGCACGGCCATCTGGTCGCCGTCGAAGTCGGCGTTGAAGGCCGTGCACACCAGGGGGTGGATCTGGATGGCCTTGCCCTCCACCAGCACCGGCTCGAAGGCCTGGATGCCCAGGCGGTGCAGGGTGGGGGCGCGGTTGAGGAGCACCGGGTGCTCCTGGATCACCTCGTCCAGGACGTCCCAGACCTCGGGTCTCTGGCGCTCCACCATGCGTTTGGCGCTCTTTATGTTCTGGGCGTATTCCTTGTCCACCAGGAGCTTCATCACGAAGGGCTTGAAGAGCTCCAGGGCCATCTGCTTGGGCAGACCGCACTGATGCAGCTTGAGGTTGGGGCCCACCACGATCACCGAGCGCCCGGAGTAGTCCACCCTCTTGCCCAGCAGGTTCTGGCGGAAACGCCCCTGCTTGCCCTTGAGCATGTCCGAGAGGGATTTGAGGGGGCGGTTGCCGGGTCCGGTGACCGCGCGGCCGCGGCGCCCGTTGTCGAAGAGGGCGTCCACCGCCTCCTGCAGCATCCTCTTCTCGTTGTTGACGATGATCTCCGGCGCGCCCAGGTCCAGAAGCCTCTTGAGGCGGTTGTTGCGGTTGATGACCCTCCGGTAGAGGTCGTTCAGGTCCGAGGTGGCGAAACGCCCCCCGTCAAGCTGCACCATGGGGCGCAGGTCGGGAGGGATCACCGGTATGCAGTTGAGGATCATGGAGGTGGGGTCGTTCTCGGTGTTGAGGAAGGCGGACACCACCTTGAGGCGTTTTGTCGCCCGCTGCCTCTTCTGGCCCTTGGAGTTGCGGATGATCTCGCGCAGCTCCGCCGCCTCGGCCTCCAGGTCCACGTTGGCCAGCATCTCGCGGATGGCCTCCGCGCCCATGCCGCCGCGGAAATAGTCCCCGTAGCGCTCGCGCATCTCCCGGAAGAGCATCTCGTCCGATACCATCTGGCGGTACTCCAGGTTCTTGAACTCCTCGAAGACCAGCCGCAGCTCCTCTATGCGGCGCTTCGCCTTCTCCTCCAGGGACTTGATCTCCTTTTCCAGTTGCTGGGGATTGAGTCGCGGCACCCGTTCCTCCGCCTCTTCCTCATCGACCTCTTCCCCGCTTCTTTCCCTCTCCTCTTCCTCCGCCTCCGCATCCTCGCCTTCCCCGGCGGCGGCGCGCAGCTCCTCTATCCTCAGGCGCGTGCTCTCCTCGATCTCCGCGATCTCCTCGTTGAGCTCGTCCTCGAGCATCGGCAGGTCGCGCTGCCTCTTCTCCTCGTCCAGGAAGGTCACGATATAGGCGGCGAAATAGAGGATCTTCTCCAGGTCCTTGGGGGCGATGTCCAGGAGGTAACCCATGCGCGAGGGCACGCCCTTGAAGTACCAGATATGGGCGACGGGCGCCGCCAGCTCGATGTGCCCCATCCTCTCGCGTCGCACGCGGGCACGGGTCACCTCCACGCCGCAGCGCTCGCAGATGATGCCCTTGAAGCGCACGCGCTTGTACTTCCCGCAGTAGCACTCCCAGTCCCGGGTGGGACCGAAGATCTTCTCGCAGAACAGGCCGTCCTTCTCGGGCTTCAGGGTACGGTAGTTGATGGTCTCCGGCTTCTTCACCTCGCCGTGGGACCAGGACCGGATCTGGTCCGGGGTGGCGAGACCGATCTTCAGCTTGTCGAAGTCGTTGACGTCCAACAAGGGATTACCTCCTTAACCCATATTCACGCGACGTCTCCAGGCGGACTCAGAACTCCTCGCGCCGCTCCTCGTCCCTCTCCTCCTCGCTTCGGGTGGAGAGGAGTGCGGCGGAGGCGGTCCGGAGATCGATGCCGAGGTCGTCCGCTGCGCGCATGAGATCCTCGTCCGTCTCCCGGATCTCTATCTCCTCGCCCGTCTCCGACAGCACCTCCACGTCCAGGCAGAGCGCCTGCATCTCCTTGACCAGCACCTTGAAGGACTCCGGTATCCCGGGCTCCGGGATGTTCTCTCCCTTCACGATGGCCTCGTACACCTTCACGCGGCCCATGACGTCGTCGGACTTCACGGTGAGGAGCTCCTGGAGGGTGTAGGCGGAGCCGTACGCCTCCAGCGCCCATACCTCCATCTCCCCGAACCTCTGTCCGCCGAACTGGGCCTTGCCGCCCAGCGGCTGCTGGGTGACCAGGGAATAGGGGCCCGTGGAGCGGGCGTGGATCTTGTCGTCCACGAGGTGGAGCAGCTTCATCATGTAGATATAGCCCACGGTGATGGGCTGGTCGAAGGGCTCCCCGGTTATGCCGTTGTAGAGGATGGTCTTCCCGGATTCCGGGAGTCCCGCCTCCCTCAGGGCCTCCTCGATCTCATGCTCGCGGGCGCCGTCGAAGACGGGGGTGGCCACATATACCGGGCCCTCGACCCTGTTCTTCCCCTTCTTGGGCCAGCCCTCGTGCGCCGCCCATCCCAGGTGGGTCTCGAGGATCTGCCCGATGTTCATGCGCGACGGCACCCCGAGGGGGTTGAGCACCAGGTCCACGGGGGTCCCGTCCTCCATGAAGGGCATGTCCTCGACGGGGAGGATCTTGGAGATGACCCCCTTGTTGCCGTGGCGCCCGGCGAGCTTGTCGCCGTCGGAGATCTTCCTGACCTGCGCCACGTAAACGCGCACCATCTGGTTGACGCCGGGCGGAAGCTCGTCGCCTGCGTCGCGGGAGAAGACCTTCACGTCGATGACCTTGCCCGACTCGCCGTGGGGGACCTTGAGGGAGGTGTTGCGAACCTCCCGGGCCTTCTCCCCGAAGATCGCCCGCAGCAGGCGTTCCTCGGCGGTGAGCTCCGTCTCCCCCTTGGGGGTCACCTTGCCCACCAGGATGTCGCCGGGGTTCACCTCGGCGCCGATGCGGATGATGCCCATCTCGTCCAGGTCCTTGAGCATCTCCTCGCTCACGTTGGGGATGTCGCGGGTGATCTCCTCCGGACCCAGCTTGGTGTCGCGGGCGTCCACCTCATGTTCCTCGATGTGGATGGAGGAGAGCACATCGTCGTAGACCATACGTTCCGAGACGATGATGGCGTCCTCGTAGTTGTACCCCTCCCAGGGCATGAAGGCCACCAGGAGGTTCTTGCCCAGGGCGATCTCCCCGTGGTCGGTGCAGGGACCGTCCGCGATGACCTGGCCCTCTTCCACCTCGTCTCCCTCGTCGACGATGGGCTTCTGGTTCACGCAGGTGCCCTGGTTGGAGCGGCGGAACTTGGCCACCCTGTAGACGTCCACCGTCCCGTTCTTCCTCTTCACCTCGATGCGCTCCGCGTCCACGTAGGTCACGGTGCCGCTCGCCCTGGCGGTGATGACGTCGCCGGTATCCTTGGCGGCGCGGTATTCCATGCCCGTCCCGATGAGAGGGGCTTCGGAGCGCAGGAGGGGTACCGCCTGGCGCTGCATGTTGGACCCCATGAGGGCGCGGTTGGCGTCGTCGTGTTCGAGGAAGGGGATGAGGGCTGTGGCCACCGATACGATCTGGCGGGGGGAGACGTCCATGTAGTCCACGTCCTCGGGGTGGGCCGCGACCACGTTACCTCCCTTGGTGCGGCAGAGGACGGTGGGGCTCTCGAAGCGGCCACGCTTGTCCACGGGGGCGTTGGCCTGGGCGATGACGTACTTCTCCTCCTCATCGGCGGTGAGGAAGACGATCTCGTCCGTCACCCGTCCCTTGATCACCTTGCGGTAGGGGGTCTCGATGAAACCGAACTCGTTCACCCGCGCGTAGGTGGCCAGCGACCCGATGAGCCCGATGTTGGGGCCCTCCGGGGTCTCGATGGGGCACATGCGCCCGTAATGTGAGGGGTGCACGTCGCGCACCTCGAAGCCGGCCCGCTCGCGCGACAGCCCTCCCGGCCCCAGGGCGGAGAGCCGGCGCTTGTGGGTCAGCCCCGCCAGGGGATTGGTCTGGTCCATGAACTGCGAGAGCTGGCTGGATCCGAAGAACTCCTTGATGGCCGCCACCACGGGCCGGATGTTGATGAGGTTCTGGGGGGTGATGGCCTCGGCCTCCTGGGTGGTCATACGCTCCTTCACCACCCGCTCCATGCGGGAGAGGCCGATGCGCACCTGGTTCTGGATGAGCTCGCCCACCGAGCGCACCCTGCGGTTGCCGAAATGGTCGATATCGTCAACCTCTTCGATGTCGTTCTGCACCACGCTGAGGAGGTAGCGGATGGTCGCCACGATGTCCTCGACGGTCAGGGTGGTGATGGAGAGGTCTATGTCCAGCCCCAGCTTCTTGTTCAACTTGTAACGCCCCACCCTCGCGAGGTCGTAGCGCTTGCGGTTGAAGAAGAGGTTTTCGAGCAGGGTGTGGGCGGAGTCCGCGGTGGGGGGCTCTCCCGGCCTAAGCTTGCGGTAGATGTCGATGAGGGCGTCGTCCCGGGTCCGGGTGTGATCCTTCTCCAGGGTGGCCTCGATGAGCGGAGAGCCGTCGAAAAAGGAGAGGATCTGCTCGTCGTCCTCGTAACCCATGGCGCGCATGAGCACCGTCACCGGCTGCTTGCGCTTGCGGTCTATCCTCACCCCGATGACGTCCCTTTTGTCGGTTTCGAACTCCAGCCATGCCCCGCGCGAGGGGATGATCTTGGCGTAGTAGAGCTCCTTGTCCGTGGCCTTGTCCAGCTCCTTGTCGAAGTACACCCCCGGCGACCTCACCAGCTGGGACACCACCACGCGCTCGGTGCCGTTGATGATGAAGGTCCCCCTCTCCGTCATGAGGGGGAAATCCCCCATGAAGACCACCTGTTCCTTGATCTCTCCCGTATCCTTGTTGATGAAGCGCACGGTCACGAAAAGAGGCGAGGAATAGGTCATGTCCTTTTCCTTGCACTCGTCCACGTCGTACTTGGGGTCCTGGAAATGATGCTCTCCGAACTCCACCACCAGGTTGGTCCCGTAGCTCTCTATGGGCGAGATGTCCTCGAACACCTCCCGCAGGCCGTCGGTCCTGAACCACTCATAGGATCTCTTCTGGATGTCGATGAGGTTTGGGACTTCGAGGATCTCCGGTATCTTGGCGAAGTTTCTTCTCACGCGAACGCCCTGGCTTCCGTTCACCGTTTACCTCACTCCTTTACCGTGACAAGGCGCAAAAATCCCTCCTGATACGCAAAACACTATATTATGACGATTATAGTCTTGATGTCAAGGAAGGGTCTTGCACAGTCGCGCGCTCCCGGACCACTCCGCATTCGGGCCGCTCGGTCCTCGGCCCGGTTGCCTGTTTCCTCTTCTCCGCCCCGCGTACGGGAATACCTCCCGCGCCCTGCCGGTGGTGCATGGAAAGAGGGGTTCGGTCCGCATCCGCCGCCGGAGCGCCCTTCCCCGCCGGTACGGCGGATAAGGACTGCCCTCCGCGGGGGAGCGGCCACCGCTCACGCGATGCGGTCCGGGCTCCGCGCTCTCGTCTGAGGGGATTATTTTATCTCGACCTGGGCGCCGGCATCGCGCAGCTGCTCGGCGATGCGCTCCGCCTCGTCCCTGGATACTTTTTCCTTCACGGGCTTCGGGGACTCGTCCACCAGCGCCTTGGCCTCCTTCAGGCCCAGTCCGGTGATCGTCTTGACCTCCTTGATCACCTGGACCTTGCGATCCCCGGCCGCGAGGAGGATGACGTCGAACTCCGTCTTCTCGCCCTCCTCCGCAGCGGCCTCCGCGCCCTCGGGTGCCGGCCCGCCGGCCACCGCCACCGCCATGGGGGCCGCGGCGCTCACGCCGTACTTCTCCTCCAGGGCCTTCACCAGCTCGTTGAGCTCCAGCACGGTCATGGAATCGATGGCCTCGAGGATCTCCTCCATGCTCAGTTTCTTCTCCGCCAACTCTCACACCTCCGTAGATTCCACCATCTCTTTCATCGTCATCTTTCTCGTCGGGCCTGTCCGCCCTCGCGCCCCCCGTAGCGGACCCGGGGGCTGCGCCCTCACGCGGCCTCGGAGCGGGCCTCCGCCACCGCCCGCAGCGCGTACACCAGCTTGCGATACGGGCCGGAGAGCACGCCGCACAGCCCATATAGCGGCGCCTTGAACGAGCCCGCGACCTTGGCCAGGAGCACCTCGCGCGAGGGGAGGGTCGCCAGGCTCCTCACCTCGGCGTCCCCCAGCGCCCTGCCCTCCATAAACCCTCCTTTGAGGACGAATCTGGGGTTGGCCCGCGAGTACGCCACCAGCTCCTTGGCCACCGCCATGGGGTCGCCGGCCACGAAGGCCGCCGCCACGGGGCCCACCAGGAGCTCTCCCATAGCCTCGTATTCGGTGTCCTTGATGGCCAGCAGGGTGAGGGTGTTCTTGAGCACCCGCAGCTCCGCGCCCATATCCCGCAGCTTGAAGCGCAGCTCGTTTATCTCCTGCGCCGTCAGCCCGGTGAAATCGGCGAGGAAGACCACCCCGTGCGAGAGGAACCTCTCCCGGATGGACTCTACCTTCGCCACCTTATCCGGCCTTGCCATGCTTCCCTCCTTTCCTCGCCTCACGGGCTCCGACCCGTGGCAGGAAAACGCCCCCCGCGAAGCGCGAGGGGCGGCAAATAACAGCTGCTCCTGCCTCCGCGGGCATACATTAAGTCCTTGCCGGACACCCGCTTCTCGGGCTCAACGGCGAAAAGTTACCACGCTTGAAGGCGGGTGTCAAACGCGCCCGCCTTCCGGGTCCCCGTCTCAGGCCACCACCGTTTGCCGCCGGCGCGCCGTGGCCTCACGCGGGATCACGCGGATTGCGCGGCCTTCTCCTCGCCCAGCACGTCGCGCACCACCATGGGATCCACCCTGATGCCGGGCCCCATGGAGGTGGTCATGGTGATGTTCTTGATATACTTTCCCTTCGCCGCCGCGGGCTTGGCGCGGATGACCTCCTCGAGCACGGCGGCGTAGTTCTCCAGCAGTTTGCGGTCGTCGAAGCTCTTTTTGCCGATGACGAAATGCATGTTGCCCTGGCGGTCGACGCGGTATTCGATCTTTCCCGCCTTGATGTCCCGGACCGCCTTCTCCACCTCGAAGGTGACCGTGCCGGCCTTGGGGTTGGGCATCAGCCCCCGCGGGCCCAACAGCTTGCCCATCTTGCCCACCTGGGACATCATGTCCGGCGTGGCCACCATGGCGTCGAACTCGAACCATCCCCCCTGGATCTTGTCCAGGAGCTCCTGCCCTCCCACGTGATCGGCGCCCGCCGCCTCCGCCTCGCGGGCCTTGTCGCCCTGGGCTATGACCAGGACGCGCACCTCCTTGCCGGTGCCGTGCGGCAGGTTCACCGTCCCCCTGATCATCTGATCCGCCTTGCGGGGGTCGACCCCCAGCCGGAAGGCCACCTCAACCGTCTCGTCGAAACGGCTCGACGGCATCTTCTTTATGAGCTCGACCGCCTCGCGGGGATGGTACAGCTTCTGGCGGTCGATGAGCTCCAGGGCTTCCCGGTAACGCTTGCTCCTCTTTTTCATCTCTCTACCTCCGTGGTGATCCCGGGCTTACGCCCTCCCACACTCTGCGGCTCGACCTCCTCCCCGGCCGGTACCCGGACACGATGCCTTCATCGGGTGGCAAACGGCGTTTTCAGGTCACGGAAAGACCGGCGCGGATCAATCGGCCACCACGACGCCCATGCTGCGGGCCGTGCCCTCGATGATGCGGCCCGCCGCCTCGAGGTCCTTGGTGTTGAGGTCGGCCATCTTCTGCTGCGCTATCTCCAGCACGTCCTTGCGGGTCAGACGCGCCACCTTCTGCACGTTGGGCTCCTTCGAGCCTTTCTCGATCCCCGCCTTCTGCTTGATCAGCACCGCCGCCGGGGGAGTCTTGGTGACGAAGGAGAAACTGCGGTCCTCGTAGACGGTTATCTCCACCGGGATGATGGTCCCGATCTGGGACTGCGTCTGGGCGTTGTAGGCCTTGCAGAACTCCATGATGTTCACGCCGTGCTGGCCGAGGGCCGGCCCCACAGGGGGAGCGGGGTTGGCCTGTCCCGCCGCTACCTGCAACTTGATCTTGGCAATGACCTTCTTGGCCATCTCTCTCCACTTCCTCCCTCGTTCACAATTTGGTCACCTGGTCGAAGGTGAGCTCCACGGGGGTCTCCCTGCCGAAGATGGAGACCATCACCTTCAGCTTGCTCTGGTCTATGTTTATCTCCGCGATGGTCCCGGTCATGTCCGCGAAGGGGCCGGAGGAGACCCTCACGCTCATGCCCTCCTCGAACTCGGTCTTGGGGCGGGGCTTCTCGGTAGCCACCGGCTTGAGCAGCTTCCTCGCCTCCTGCTCCGTGAGGGGGGTGGGCTTGGCGCTGGAGCCCACGAACCCGGTCACCCCGGGGGTGTTTCGCACCACGTACCAACTGTCGTCATCCAGCTCCATCTGCACCAGGATATACCCCGGCAGCATCTTCTTCTGTACCACTTCCTTCTTGCCGCCCTTGATCTCCATGACCTCCTCGGTGGGGACCACCACCTTGAAGATCATGTCCCCCATGTCCATGGACGCGATGCGGTGCTCGAGGTTGCTCTTCACTTTGTTCTCATATCCCGCGTAGGTATGTATCACGTACCATTTCGGATCCATGTACCGACCCCCGCTCACAGTATTATCAGGTCCACCAGCTTGGTGAACAGGATATCGGCGAAATACACCAGGCCGCCCATGATCACCACCGTCACCAGCACCACGATGGTGTAGGAGACCACCTCGTCCCGGGTGGGCCAGGTGACCTTCTTCATCTCCGCGCGCACCTCGGTGAGGAACTGGGAGACGGTCACCCGCTGCTTCTTCGGCCCGCCTTTCCTGCGCGCGCCTGCGCTCTTCTTCAGCTGGGCACGCTTCTTCTCCATGCCCAACTTCTGCTGCATGCGGCGCATCTCTCTGCTCGGCAAAGCGTCCTCCTTATGGCCACAAAAAATATGGCAGGCCTGGAGGGACTCGAACCCCCAACTTCCGGTTTTGGAGACCGGCGCTCTACCAGTTGGAGCTACAGGCCTACGCTTATCCCTTAAGCCGGGTGCTCACTCATCGGGCAGTTGGAAGCACCCTCCTTGCACTATAATATATTAGCCTAGCGCGTCTCGCGGTGCAAAGTGTGCGTCCTGCACCACGGACAGTACTTCTTCAACTCGATGCGGTCGGGATCGTTGCTCTTGTTCTTTTTGGTACTGTAATTGCGCCTCTTGCACTCCGTGCAGGCCAGCGTCACCAGTATTCTCATCTTCTTTCTCCCGCTTGAAAAAGGAACCGAAAAGTTAAGCTACCACGAGCGGCATCGGGTGTCAATGCGGGGGCGGGCGTCTCCGGGGCACCTCGCGGGCGCCATCCCCGGCCTCGCGTCCGCACCTCCTCCCCGTACCCCGAGAGCCCTTCCCGGCCCGGGGGATGGGGGACGGCGGCCGCCCCCCGCGCCTCTACTTCAGGATGGCCGTCACCCTGCCGGCGCCCACCGTGCGGCCGCCCTCGCGGATGGCGAAGCGCAGCCCCTCCTCCATGGCGATGGGGGAGATGAGCTCGATGGACATCTCGGTGTTGTCGCCGGGCATGACCATCTCCACCCCCTCGGGGAGGGTGACGGTGCCGGTGACGTCGGTGGTGCGGAAGTAGAACTGGGGACGGTAGCCCGAGAAGAAGGGGGTGTGGCGGCCTCCCTCCTCCTTGGAGAGCACGTAGACCTGGGCCTTGAAGGCCACGTGGGGGGTGATGGAGCCGGGCTTGGCCACCACCTGGCCGCGCTCCACGTCCTTTCTGCCGATGCCCCGCAGCAGCAGGCCCACGTTGTCCCCCGCCTGGCCCTCGTCCAGGATCTTGCGGAACATCTCCACCCCGGTGACCACCGTCTTTTGGGTGGGACGGATGCCCACGATCTCCACCTCGTCCCCGGTGTGGATGGCCCCGCGCTCGATCCTCCCGGTGACCACGGTGCCGCGGCCGGTGATGGAGAAGACGTCCTCGATGGCCAGGAGGAAGGGCTTGTCCACGTCGCGGGCGGGGGTGGGGATGTAGTCGTCCACGGCGTCCATGAGCTCCATGATGGGGCCGCAGGCCTCGCACTCGCGCTTGCCGCAGCCGCACTCCATGGCCTTGAGGGCCGAGCCGGCGACCACCGGGATCTCGTCCCCGGGGAACTCGTACTTGCTCAGGAGCTCGCGCACCTCCAGCTCCACCAGCTCAAGCAGCTCGGGGTCGTCCACCATGTCCGCCTTGTTGAGGAAGACCACCATGGCGGGCACCCCCACCTGGCGGGCCAAAAGGATGTGCTCGCGGGTCTGGGGCATGGGGCCGTCGGCGGCGGAGACCACCAGGATGGCCCCGTCCATCTGGGCGGCGCCGGTGATCATGTTCTTGATGTAGTCGGCGTGCCCGGGGCAGTCCACGTGGGCGTAGTGCCTCTTGTCCGTCTGGTACTCCACGTGGGCGATGGCGATGGTGATGCCCCGCTCCTTCTCCTCGGGGGCGTTGTCTATGGAGTCGAAGGACCGCACCTCCACGTCCTGTCCCTGGCTGGCCAGGCACATGGTGATGGCCGAGGTCAGGGTGGTCTTGCCGTGATCGATGTGCCCGATGGTGCCCACGTTCACGTGCGGCTTGGTCCTCTCGAATTTCTTCTTGGCCATTTTGACATTCCTCCATCCCTCATCCGACTCATCCCGGCCTTACGCCGGCCGGGAACACCCCGCAACATGCCTTTTCGATGGGCGGGCCGCAGGCGCACACGCGCGGTCCACGAAACGACCCCGCCCGATCTCCGGTCCTCGGGCGGGGATGTCGTCTCTTCCGGCACGAGCCTGCCGCTCCTGCCCCCTTTTCTATAGCGACGGGAGTCTCCCGTTCTCGGCTGGTAGCGGTGAGAGGACTTGAACCTCTGACCTCGCGGGTATGAACCGCGCGCTCTTACCAGCTGAGCTACACCGCCACGACATTGAATCAATGGAGCCCGCTAGCAGACTCGAACTGCTGACCCCATCCTTACCATGGATGTGCTCTACCAACTGAGCTAAGCGGGCTCGTACACTCACAAGCGCGTAAAATATATTACAACAACCTCTTCCCCGATACAACGCGCCGCCCGTACTTTGCCCGTCATTCTCGGGGGGCGTCCCCCTTCCGCCCTCGCCCCCGCAGATGCCGCCTTCCACTACGGCGGGGCGCCGATCTCCCGGCCCGTTCTCACTGCAGGAACATGGCAAGGGTGGTCTCCTCGCCGGGCTCGACCACCACGAACTCGGAGTTCCACTCGCCGTCCAGCATCATGCGCAGGAGGCGCGTGGAGCCCGGTATCTCCTCGTACCGCAGTCCCAGGGTCTCCGCCATGGCCATGGCGGTGGCGCGGAATTCCTCAAGACGATAGTTGCCGGTGTTGATGAGCACCAGGCGCCTGTAGTTCGCCAGCATGGCCCTGGCCACGCGACGGGCCTTTTCCTCTCCGTACCTCTCCACCAGCCTCCCGTACTCGGCGACGGGCAGCTCCGCGGCCTTGATCCACCCCTTGGTGAGGAAATAGGTGCCCGGCTCCTCGCGCAGGCGGCGCAGGTGCTCGCTCCGCGAGCCCAGGAACAGGGCAATGCAGTCGTCGACCCGCGGGATGACCAGGCGGTGCGTAGACGAAGAGAGCCCCACCGCGGCATTGGAACACAGGCCGTATCCCAGGATGATGTCCTCCTCCCCGGGCATGGCGTCTATCCTCTCCTGGAGCGCCCGGTGGAGTGCCCCGGGGTCGTTGTGCAGTCCGAACTCCAGCTCCACCAGGTCGTCCTCGCTCACCCCCATGAGCCTGAGCTCCTCCGCCACCGTGGCGCAGGAGATGATCTTCTTCTTTCTCTCGCTCCGAAATATACCCAAGGGCGGACCTCCTGTCTCAGGGCAGGCACCGACGGCCTCTCGACTCCATCACGGCGCCCCTTCGCCCTCCGCGATCGCGGTCGCCTGCACATGATACAACCCCCTGCCTCGATCGTAAAACGGGACGCTCGCATCCTTCCGGCACTCGCGGCGACCGACTTTCATGCACGGTCATGCTCCACACCGGCGCCCGAAAAGCCCCGGCTCCGTTCTTATCCCTCAAGGACGAGGAGCGTCCGCCCTCGCCCGGTTACGGATCGGGCATCATGACGTAGCTCTCGGGCATGCCCGTTGATCCGCTACGTCCCGCCCGGAACATCAGGGCGCGGCGCCCGGTCGGACCCCGCGTCGCACGAGAGGCCCGAGTTCAGCCTGCGGCAAGCTCCCGCCAGCCCGGCATAGAGGTCGCGGAAGACCCCGTAAAGGCGGTCATAGGTCTCGCGCACGCCGCCTCGCGCATGGAAGACCTTCCTCACGCGCACCACGTCCCTTATGGCCCTGAAGGAGGGTATGGCCCCCGTGGCCACCGCCATCTCCCTGGCAAACCATTCCAGGCAGGCGCCCGCCGTCTCCGATTCCCCGATGAGCAGGAACATCTCCGGGTCGGGGGATACCACGGCTGCAATACCATTCCTTCCCAGGTTGGTCCGCCTGCGCACCGACAGGCAGAGCCAGCTAGAGGTCCCGATGCTCATATGGGCATCCCCATTTCTCAACTCGGGGCTTTGCCATATCCCCGCGCCGTCAAGGCCACCGACAAAGCCGAGGCCATATGGCATGAACGGAGGTCCTCCCCCTGCGCCGGCATTTTCTCCCCCACATGGCGACCGGGACGGGACCTCCGAGTCCCGCCCCGGCTGGGTTCGCCCTTGCGAGGTCGCCCTTGTAGGGTCTTTCGCCCCGCTCAGGAGGGTTACATCATCAGGTTGCCCAGGGACATGGCGAAGGGCATGTCGCCCTCGATCTTGAGCTTGCCGGTCATGAAGGCGGTGGGGCCGGCGAGCTCTCCCTTCTGCATCAGCGCCCAGTCCTCGAGCCCGATCTTGAAGGTGACCTCCGGCGAGGACGCCCCGTTGAACACCACCTTCAGGGGCACCGTGGAACCGTCGGGCATGCCCAGCTCAACGTTCATGGTGCCCTTGGTGGAGTTGAGGGTGTCGTAACGCTTGCGGTTGGCGTTCTGGCCCATGTCCGTGAACATGTCCATGGCGCCCTCCATCTTGCCGGTGACCGCCTTGCGCCAGGTGTCCTCGTCTATCTCCACCTTTATCATGGGGTTGTCGAGGGCGCCCTCCTTGACCTCGAGGTCCTTGGCGTCCTTGACGGTGATGCCGTAAACGTAGGTCTGGTCTCCCTTGATGTCGAACTCCACCGTGAAGACCGTGCCCTCCATGCCCGTGATGCTGGCCCCGGAGAGCTGCTCCTCGACCATCTTGGGCACCACTTCCTCGAAATACTCCTTCACGCTGATGTTCTCCGGTACGTCCATGCTTACCTCCTTCTCCACGTGCTTTTGACCGTCCGGGCTTTTTTCACCCCACCTCCCGCCGCCAGGAGGTGGCCGAAGCCGTTAATTGGTACTGACATGTCATTACTATAACCATGTGCTACCATAAAGTCAACATTTTGGGGGAGATCTATACGGAAATGCCGCGACGCGTGGCCTGAAGGGCATGAGCGGCCGGCCCGGGTTGCCGGCCAAAAAAGAGAAAGGGGCCGGTCTTGGAGATGACCTCATCCGCCATCAAGGAGGCCCTGCACTCAGAGGGCATAGACCTGGTGGGGATCGCGGACGCGACGACGATCCTGCTCGCCCCCCCCCACGGCCGGCGACGGACCTCATGCCTGCGGCGCGCAGCGTCGTCGTCATGGCCGTGGCCCACAGCCTCGGGGCGGTGTACGCGCCCGACATCAGGATGTGGACCCGCAACAAGATGCAGACCTCGCGCTTGCTGGACCAGGCGGCGGAGCGGCTGGCGCGGGAGCTGGAAAAAGAAGGGTTCCTCTCCCTTCCCGTCTCCGCCGACAAGCCGGTGGAGATACACAAGGTCGATGGTCCCTGGGGTTCGAGCGCGCGCGGCCGCGCCGGCTCTCGCAGTGGCCGGCTTTCCTGGCCATGCTCCTCCGGCATTCCCGGCGCAGGGACATCCTGGTCGAGTGGGGGCAGATCTTCATCACCGACGTGGACTTCTGCATGGAGTGCATGAAGGCCTGCCCGGTGGGAGAGCGCTGGGAGAGGATAAGGCCCGGCGGGCCCGGAGAGAGCGGGGCATAGTGGAGGGGCCCGTGTACGGACGGCGCGTCTGTTGTTAAAGAGGCGCGTTCGAGGTTTAATAATGACTTGACGTGGGAACACGGCGGTGTTTTTCGGCCGCCCGCAGCAAGGATAACGGCAGCGACAAAACAAGAGGCCGGCAGCGCAACAGGAAAGCGGCACGCAAGGAGTACGCAGCACATGGACCAGAGGCTGAAGAACCTCGATTACGTGTTCAACCCCCGCTCCATCGCCTTCATCGGCGCCACGGAGAGCATGCGCAAATGGGGCTTTCTCATACTCAACAACCTGCTCACGGGGGGATACGAGGGCGAAGTGTACCCGGTGAACCCCAACCGCGATACCATTCTCGGGCTGCCCTCCTATCCCTCCGTGCGAGAGATACCCGGAGAGATCGACCTCGCGGTGTTCACCGTCCCCGCCCGCCAGGTCCTGAGCTCACTGGACGAGTGCATCGCCAGGGGAGTCAAGGCCGGCCTGGTGATAACCGCGGGCTTCAAGGAGCTGGGCGAGGAGGGCGCGGCGGCGGAGGCGGAGATGGTGAGGAGGGCACGCGAGGCGGGCATGGTGCTGGTGGGTCCCAACTGCCAGGGTATCTGCTGCCCCAAAAACAGGCTCTATTCCTGGATGCCCATCCTCTTCCACCCCCATCCCGGAAAGATCGGTTACGTGGCCCAGAGCGGAAACATCCTCAACATGCTCATCGGCCACGCCGTCAACGCGGGCCTGGGTGTATCCAAGGCCGTCTCCAGCGGGAACGAGGCCGATATATCCACCGAGGAATACTATTCCTATCTCGCCGAGGACCCCGACACCGAGGTCATCGTCTCCTATATCGAGGGCGTTCCCGACGGGCGGCGTTTCCTGGAATATTCCCGGGCGGTGACGGCACGCAAGCCGGTGGTGGTGCTCAAGGGCGGCCGCACCAGCGCGGGGGTGTCGGCGGCCAGGTCCCATACCGGGGCCATGGCGGTGAGCGAGAGGCTCTTCGAGGCAGCGTGCCGTCAGGCGGGGATAACCCTCACCTACTCCATCGTGGAAGCGGGAGTGACCGCCGCGGCTTTCGTCAACCGTCCCCTGCCGCGCGGCAGGCGGGTGGGCATCATCACCGGAGGCGGGGGATTGGGGGTCATCGCCTCGGACTTCTGCACCGAGATCGGCCTTGAGGTGGCCACGCTCTCCGGGGATACCCTGAAAAAACTCGAGGAGCTGCTCCCCGACTGGTGGGTCCCCGGGAACCCGGTGGACCTGGTGGCCGGGCTGGACTTCACCGTGCTCAAGCCGGTGATCGAGATACTGATGAAGAGCGGAGAGGTGGACGCGGTGATGTTCCTGTGGATCGGGGCTCCCCGCAGGCGGGGGGAGGCCGCCACGTTGAAGGGAGACCGAGGGATGGACATCTCCGGCATCTGGAGAATGATGGACCAGCATTTCGTCAGCTTCTCCCGGGAGCTCTACGGCTTGATGCACGAGCTGCAGGTGCCTCTGTACATCGCCACCACCATAGAGATGAGCGAGGACGGGGACGGGGAAGGAGAAGATGGCGACTGCCTACCCCTGGTCTTCCGCGACGTGGAGTCCACATGCCGCGCGGTCAGCGCCATGGCCGACTACCGCTCCTATCTCGATGGGGTCAGCCCCGGACATGGGACAAAACCCAGTGCAAGTAGCAGGGCGCGATGAGGAGGCGCCGGGGAAACCATCGAGAAAAGACCCTCCACGGTCAAGATCGAGATAGACAGGGAAGCGCACTTCGCGGTCTTATCGGAGAACTCGTCCGCTGCGAGCAACTTGGCCGGGGTATCCGAGGGATGCGGCAGCTCCCGCTCCAGCGCCCGCTTGTCGATCTCCTTTACCGTCTTCCGATCCAGGCCGTATTGCTCCGCTATGGCCTTGAGGGAGCGGGTCTTGCGGCAGGACAGCGCCACCTCCGCCGCCAGCCTCTTGGCGTAGGTGGCCCAGAGATCGCAGAAGGGGAGTTCCTCCCTCACCACCCCGCAGCGCGGGCAGTCCACCCTCACCTTGGGGAAGGCAAGCCAAGAGTGTCGGTAGGAGCCGAAGGGCAGGTCTCTTACTATGCGCCAGGAGTAGTCATAATGGGGTCGCTGGCGGGAAAAGAGATCTTCCTTCTGCGCAACTTAAGCCGGGGAAAAGGCGTGAGTTTCTTTGAGGGGTGCCGCTTCTACCCCGATTTTATCCTGTGGATTGTGGATGGAAAAAAACAACGCATCGTGTTCATTGAACCGCACGGCATGTTGCACGCCAAAGCCTACCGCGAAGACGAGAAGGCGCAACTTTGGGAACATCTGCCCGAGCTGGGAAAAGAAATAGGGCAAAGAAGCGACCGACAGGACATTGAGCTCGATTCATTCATCATCTCGGCTACGCCCTACGAGGACCTGTACAAACGTTACGATGATGGTAATTGGGACCGGGAGAGATTTGCTAAACATCATATCTTGTTCCCGGAACGGAACCAGGGCTACGACTATCTCTGTAATATTTTTCAAGAACATGAGCAATAAACATGAAATCCGGTATGCAAAGGAGCACTTTCAGGGATAGCTTCAATAAATCTGTGCCCGTATATCCGGCCATCCTATCCCCGCACCGAATTATTGCTGAGGCCTCGAAGTCTCCTCTGCTGCAGCTTCTCCTTCTCGAACCTGATTATGAGATAGAGCACGGAGATGAGGCTATCCTCCGAGGAGAGCGCCTAGATGACCTTGCATCTCCTCTTCACTTCCTCGTTGGTCCTCTTAAGCTGGTCGGCGGCGTAGATGTAGGGAAGCACCTTTTATGGTATTTCATGAACACGGTCAGGGGAGAGAGGTTCTCCCGCCAATGCTTGACCAGGCCTGGGCAGCGCCTTTTCCTTGCCGGGCTAACCCACGGAGCCGGGCGTCGTGAAGCAAATGGCCGCCCCCGAACCCGGGGGCGGCACCGGTCTTTTACAGCCCCATACAAGTAAAAGCTACTCCTGTAGATGTATGCATGCCTGTCCAACCGGGGCCATAGGAGAAAGCCATAACCCTTTCTGAACAGTTCGCGGCGGCGATGGCGATGTCGGTATGGGGGAACTGGTTATTGACTCGCCACACGCATGCCTCCCACCTACGTTCTCCTTCTCGCGCCTCCCAATACACAGGGATGAGTTGCTCAGCCCCGGGCAAGTAACAATCGTAGACGACGATGGTTCTTTCAGAAGAAGTTTTATTAGAATCCAAAGTAGTACAGACCATCCACATGGTAAAGCCGTCCCCAGTGTGCCCTTCAGCGTACTTGGCTGCAGAATATGTCCTTCCCACCACTCTACCCGCATATATATCGTCTTCAGCGCGCTGACCGAAGCTCACCGAGCCCCCGCTGATAGTCTCGGGGTTGGAAGGCTCGCGGAACTCAAACTCCATATAGACGGGCCGTTCCACGAGAATAGGGAGGCTTGCGTCCTTGGCGCGCACCCAGAAGCAGGAGGGCTCGCGGCTTGGCCCAGGAAGCAGGTGGGGGTAATAGATGGTGGTCCTCTGCAGGGGCGGCAGGACACGCTCCTGTGCCACCAACCCCTCCTTAGTGCATACGGAGATGGTCACCGGAGCAGGGGCGGGGTTGGGGTTCTGCAAACACACCCAGGTGTCCCCCCACCCCATGCCGGGCACGAACTTTACCGGGGCAAAGGCGAACCCCACCTCGTTCGCGGTGGCTCCCCTGGCCCCCACCATCACGTGCCCTCCGGCCCATACTCTGCCGGGACGAGCGGGGTTCACGCTGCGGTAGGCGAAGTACATTGGGCGCTCGGCCGCCACCGGCACGTCGGAGACCAGCTCCAGAGAGACATCCTTCCCCTTCCCCACGTGGTCGGGGACGTAAAAGGTCGCCCGATGTTTCGGCGACACGCTTTCCCGCACCGTCTTGAGCCCTTCTCCCTCCACCATGTAATTAAAGGTGAGAGAGGCGGTCTTTTGGTTGGGGTTAAACACGCATATCCACTCATCAAACCCGTCGCGGGTAGTGCCCTCGGCGAAGTAGAGCTTGTGCGGGAGGGGGTCTGCCATGGGCGAGGCCACGTGCCCGCCTTCCCAAGGCTCGTGGCCTCCCGTCCCGGTATAGGAGAAATACATGGGACGCTCGGCAGAGAACTTTCGCGCAAGAGCGCGCAGCTAAACATCCGGCGCTTCTTCGGCAAGTTCCCGACAGCTCACCCCTACACGGAAAGACACGTCCTTTTCAGGCCCCACCACGCCGTTCACGTTCACAGTAGCGCGGTTGAAGCCGGGGACTACATATTTCTCCGTGAGCAACACCCCGTGGTTGGATACATAGTCTACCCTCACATCACAAGCGCATCCGGTGACGTTGACAAAAGTAAGCCACGTGTGGAAACCCTCCCGTGTACAGCCCTCCGCGAAGTAAATGAACGCCTCCTCCGGAGCGGGCGTGGCTCCCGGAGCGGGCGTGGCTCCTACTACCATCAACGCCGCCAACAGCAACGCCGCAACAGTCCTCACAAACACCCCCGCCGTCATGTCTCCTACACCTCCCTTGTTCAGTTCTCCTGTGGAGAAAAGAACCGGAACACCGCAGTGTCTCTCTCCTCCCCACAGTCCTCCTTGCCCTCATCCGATACCTGGTCGAGAAAGTCTTTGAATGCATCCAAGGCCTTGGAAATGCTCTCCTCAGGCACTCCACGTTCAGCGAGCATATCTCGAAGCATTTCTTCCACCACCAACTCGGTAAGCACAGCCTGTTCTACCGCCTCCCGCAACCGCGCGGAGAACACGGCGCTGCCATCATCAGCGCTTTCCCAGATGTTGAACACAACATCCGAAGCGCAACCCTCAAACGGGGGCACCCCCACCACAAGCACTCGGGACAAACCTAAACGCTCTCGCAGGTGACGAACCGCCTTATGCGCATCGCGTCGGCCAAAGGCCATGCCTCCACCTCTTCGTTTCAATCTCTTTATCGGAGATCTTTCTTTTTTTCTTAGAGGTGAATCATGGACGCCATAGTGATGAAAATAGCCTTGTTTCAATCTCCTGATCGGAGATTTTTCTTTTTCTACGCTTCACGGATTTTACCTCATTTTAAAAGGTATTTTGAGCGAAATCGCGACGATCCAAGGTCAATGCCCATGATCGCATCTCTATTTTTCCGCTGTAATCTGGTCCTCTTGAGGCGGCGGGCGTACAGGCGGTCCCTGCGTACACAAAGCTCGTCTTCTATGAGCAACTCCAGAAACTCGCGGCAGGAAAGATCGGCCCGCTCCGCCTCGAGCAGCCGCGCGGAGAGGCTTTCCGCCGTCCCCGAGAGGCGCAGGGAGCGCAGCCTCCTCTCAAGCTCTACGCTCAATTGCTTTCACCTCCTCTCCGATCTCGGATAGCGGCCGGATGAGCTCGTGGAACTGGGTAAGCTCGGGGATCTCCTCCCTTCCCTCCGCCCTCTCCACGAGCTTTTTTAAGGAACGGTAGTGATGGCAGGAGTTCTCATGCGCTAGGCGGCAGGCCCAGTTCACCGCCTCCGTCGGGTGTTTGCCAGTGAGGGCGAGCATCCCCTGCAGGAGGCGGTAGGAGAGGGGGCCCCGGGCGGCAATGGCGCCCTTCGCCCAAGCGAGCGCACCCTTGCCCATCCTCTCCGCCCGGGAAAGCAGATAGCGCTCATACTCCTCCGCCTTGGCGGGTTTTTCGGCCGGGCGGTGCTCGTCCGCGGTTACAAACGTCCCCGGCGCGGAGATGGCGTGCACCGCCACCAGCTCCCCTGAGCGATAGATCTTTAAGATGCGCTCGGTGTAGCGCACCTCCACCTCCTCCCTGAGCAGGTGGTGGGGGACGGAGTAGAAGGCGTTCCCCACCCGGATATGGCCGCCTGAATGGACCATCCGCCTGCCGTAGCTTGAGTGCTCGAATGATGACGCGGGCAGCGGCTGAAGGGCCCCCTTCTCCGCCTCCAGGAAGTGGGCGAGGACCTGCCTTTTCGTAGTGCCGTGGATGCGCAGGCTGGCGATGTTGCGGTTCCATCTCTTGAGGTGCTCGTTCATATCCGCAAGCGAGTCGAATCTCCTGCCCTTGAGCGCGTTGCTCTTCAGGCAGTCTCCCGTTTTTCCACCTTGCCCTTCTCCTTGGCTTTTCCGGGAAAACGGGGCAGGGGGCAGAAGCCCGAGTGGGAGGCGAAGGCAGAATAGACGGGGTTGATGTCGGGGTCGTAGAGGCAGGCGCGGGCTACTCCGGCCTTGAGGTTATCCAACCTGACCACCCGGGGCACACCGCCGAAGAAGCGGAAAGCGCGCTCGTGCAGGCGGATGAAGGAGAGGAAGTCCTGGGTCCGGACCGCCTCCTCGCAAGCGTGTTTTTTGGAGGAGTTTGGACCGCTTCCCTTCCTATCTCAAGTGGCCGGTTTTGAGGTGCTGATTAACATGAAAGGGGATGGATTATGGCTAGCGAGACCTGCGCGTACTGCGGAAAGACAAAGGATGTATTCAGAGGTAAGGCCTGCGACAACGGCCGCTTCGTCTGCAAGGACTGCCACAGGGCCAGCGCAAGTGTAAAATGCCGTCTGTGCGGAACGAGGCAGAAGTAAGCGATTATACTCTCCGAATAGGCCTTGACTCTTGGTCGGTGACAGTCCGGCCTCGGGTCATGGGACGGTCTTCAGTCGAAGGATGCGGCTATTGTCCGGTAGGTTAAGGTAGAGATGGTAAGTTCCGGGGTCGAAGACCGAAACGGAGCCGGGCGTTGTCAAGCGACGCCCGGCTCCGTGGGAAACGGAAAAGAAGGTTAGGGCATGGCGGTATGCATCCCCGCCCATTTTCCTCGGTAGAGGAAGACCATCACCCGTTCCGTGAACCGATTGCTTCTGATGGTCAGGTCGGTGTCGGGAAAGTCGTTGTTGGCGAGCCAGAGGTAGGTTTCCCACCAGCGTGAAATCCCCGCCCGTTTCGTTTGGGCGATGGATATAGTACGCTGCACGCACGGCCCGTGGGGGTCGGGGGAGGAATCCGCGGGGAAGATGCACTCCCAGCCAAACCACACCTCGTCCTGCTTTGTGGGGTCGTCCCATCTTTCCCCGAGTATCTCTGGGTTTTTTACATTAAACTTAGTGACATATTTGTTCATGGCCAGCCAGCATTTGAACCCCGGCCGGGTGCAGCCCTCGGCCATGCCGCCGCGTGCCTCATACCTGCCCCGCCCGGTAGTCCCCCCTGAAGGGGTCTGCCCCGCGGCGGGGAGGGAGTCGAATTCCATATAGACGGGCCGCTCCATGAAGAACGCGTAAGGCTGCACGCCGTTGGGGTGGGATTCCTGGTGCAGTCTGACGACGAAGCCTCCCGCCCCCGGCGAGGACGCCCCCAGCTCCTGCAATATCTCGGGGTAGTAGAAAGTGGTACGGCGTTTGGGAGGAAGGGTCTTGACCAGCCCCATGATTCCTCCCGCGGTAACGGCCGTTATCTCCACATTTATGGGGAAGTCGTGGGGGTTCTGTAGGCACAGCCAGGTGTCCCCCCAGCCCATGCCGGGGATATACGTGGTGGGCGCGAAGGGGAAGGCCGCGCAGGAATACTCCTCGTCATAGTTCGTCCAAGTAGGGCAAAGCCCCATGATGACATGCCCCCCGTACCAAGCCCTCCCCGGCCGCGCGGGGTTCACGCTGCGGTATTTGAAGTACATGGGCCTCTCCGCCACCACCCCTACATCAGAGAGCAGTTCCAGGGACACGTCCTTGTTCTTTCCTATGTGGTCGGCGACATACCAGGTGCCGCGGTGCTGGGGGGGTAGGGTCTCGGTGACCGTTTTCAGCCCCTCTCCCTCTATCATATAGTTGAAGGTGAGCTTGGCGGGCTCCGGCTCAGGGTTGAGCACGCATATCCACTCGTCGAAATGCCGCTCCGAGTCCTGGCGTGTGGTGCCCTCGGCGAAATAGAAGCGCTTCCCACAGATTTCATCGCCCGGGGCACTAATCTTAGGGTCTTTATTAAGGGAATTTTCATCGCGCCGACAGGGAAAGCCGTACGCCACATGCCCCCCCTGCCAAAGCTCATGCCCTCCCCGCCCGGCATAGGCGAAATACATGGGACGCTCGACGACGATTCCCCCCGTCCCTAGTTTGTTTAGATACAGGAAAAGCAGAAAGGAAACGTCGTGCCCCGGCCCTATCTCGGCGTTGACGTTTATGGTAAAGCGCGCCCCCAAAGGGAGGTCGTAGTATTTTTTGTCCAACAGCCCCGCGTTAGTTATATACCACACCTCCAGCTTGCATTTGACGTCTGCGGGGGTATATCGGTTGGGCCAGGTCTGGTTGCGTATACACAGCCAGGTCTCGAACCCTTCTCTAGTGCACCCCTCGGCGAAGGCCCACCCACCGTGGCGAAAAGGGTACCCCGGGGGATAGGCGGCATCGGTCAGCGCCCATGCCGGGGCTTGGGGAGCGGCGGCCGGCACCAGGGATACGCTAAAGACCGCCGCCAACAACGCCGCCGCGATTCTGCGCGCCGCCCCCCCCGCCTATCTTTTTTCTTTCTCCGCCACGCATGTCTCCGCGACCTCCTTTTGTCGAGCTTCGATACGTTTTATATCTCGGCTAAACCCGGTTCTTGTATTAGACGGGATTTCCCATATACCCCTCCTGGCGGCAGGTTATTACCCAGATCGAGGATGGTCAAAACGTCCAAGCCCCGGCATTCTCCCCTCCCCATGATGCCCTGCCTCGTTTTCGCGCCGGGAGCTTCGACTTAAGCGATATCCAGAGAGGCTTGAGCGCTCGAGGCGAGCTCCATAAGCAGTTTCCTTTCTAGCTCATCTCCCTAAAGTGTGGGTAGCCGGCCTGAAGGCTCCCCGTATCTTGAGAAAGAAATAATCCTCGTCTCTTACCCATAGGCTGCCCTCTTTATGGCCTTGACCTTGTTGTCGGCTCCCTCGAGCACGCCGGCATGAATAGGATAGCGGCAGTGGGCCAGGATGCCGGGAAGCCTTCTTTTGAGCATCCCGGCGAACTTCTTCAGGGGCTCGATCTCGGAGCAGGCGGCCCTCAGGTGCCAACCCCGGAGGAAACGCTCCGCCCAATGGGGGCTGCGGCATCGCCGGAGGCGCTTTAAGCCGTCCCTCAGCGGATA